>CAZAFW010000015.1:0-38472 GCA_964484935.1 uncultured Peptostreptococcaceae bacterium | reverse complement strand
GAAAGAGCAGGCTTCAAAATGCATGCGACGCCGCAGCTCTTGCAGGGGCCCAGGCTTTGACTGATATAGATGAAGCGGCAGATATTGCGGAAAATATTTTTAAAAAAAATATTAAAAGCAATATTAATAATGCGGAAATTTGGGTTCCTGAAATAAGTTTTCCGGATGTGGGAACAGTCAAGAATCATAAGATAAGAGTGTCGTCAAATGAAGAATTCGAGACCATCTTGTTGAGAATTTTAGGAAAGAGTAAAATGACGGTTAGTGCATATGCCGCGGCTGTAAATGGACCAATAGGAGGAGCTAGTGGACTAAGGCCGTTTGGAATTGATATTCATACATGGGAAAATTATGAGCTTTATGCTGATGATGAAAGTCATGAAATTACTTTAGAGTATGGACCGGGAGACGGAGATCAAGGGAATTATGCTTTAATGGATCTTGATGGTGAGGGTAAAACTGGAGTAAAAATAGCTATCGAAAACGGTTCTAAAAACACATATAGTGAAGGCGAAATCATATATACAGAAACTGGTGTAGCTGTTGGGCCTATAAGCACTGCTGTAGGTGAAATAACTGACGAGACAAGTGATTATTATCCTACTTATAGCAATGACGAGTATGATGGATATATTATATGCCCAATAGTACAACCGATAAACGCTGATGGCGAAGACATATTATGGCAGGATATGGATGGAAAATCGCCTACAAGAATAGTTGGTTTTGCGGTTATTGAAGTTTGCGAATACAACATTTCCGACAAGACTGTAACTGGCAAAATAATAAATAAATATGATGATGTAATCGTTTATGGTGAGGTTGATTTGACTGCACGTGATTTTGGACTTAATGGAATTAATCTGACCGAATGATTGGTAAAATAAGGGGGGGATTGAATGAAACTGGACAAGCGAATAATCATTTTTGCAGTTGTTCTTGCCGCAATCACTACTTTCGGGATATATAAATATCTCGAATCCCTCAAACCTGAAGAGGTTGAGGTTACATACGTCGAGGTTTGGGTTGCAAAGGAGACCATACCTGCAAAGGTAAAGGTTACGGATGCTATGATCGATTACAGGGAGATAGACAAAAAGTATGTTCATCCGGAGTCGATGACAGACGGAACGAAAATTGTCGGAAAATACACAATGGAAAGGATACTCGCAGACGAACAGATTCTTGAAAGCAGACTCTTTGATTTGGAGGCCTTGAGGTTTTCATACAACATACCTTCCGGGCAAAGGGCGATGACCATACAGGTTAACCTTATTGCAGGCATATCCGATATGGTTACGCCCGGTGACCATGTGGATTTGCTTGTCCATGTAGCCGCAAGGGAGAAAGACGGAGTAAGCTATCCGCCTGCCACAAAGGCATTCATTGAAGATGTGCTTGTGCTTTCGATAAACAAAATGGATTCCATCGAGGAAAAGAAAGCTTCTGACGATGCGGCGGAGGAACAGGCCTCGAGCAGATTGTTGACCTTGGCAATCAATGCGTCAGAAACAGAAAAACTTTTTCAAGCCGACCAAACCGGAGAAATAAGGCTTGCACTGAGACATCCGGATGCGGACGATGAAATAGGAACAAACGGAAGCATTACAGACGATTTTGTCCCATTGAGAAGATGACATGCATAAGTCGCAAGAAACGGAGAGGTGCATATGGAACATAAAGTGAATGTGTTGATAGCTGACCAAAACGAAAAGGATATCGAGAACATACGTGTGGCTCTTAGCCATGAGGAACGCATAAGAATAGTAGGAGAATGTTCCGAGGGCATTTCGACCGTCAAGCTGGCCAAAAATGTCAAGCCGGACGTCGTTCTGATGGATATAAACATGCCTGGAATAAAGAATGTTACTCCAACGGAGATTCTGACAGCAACAATCCCCAATGTGCTGGTCATAGTCACTTTCGACAAGGGCGGAAAGAAGAACCTGAAGAAAGCCATGAGCGACGGAGCCAGGGATTACATAGTCAAACCGGCGGCTGCGGATGTATACATAGACACAATTCTCGACCTGTACGAAAAGGATTTGAAGAGAAGGGAAGTCCTCTACGGAAGAAAACAGCATGAGGAAGACATAAAACCTAAAATTATATCCATATTCAGCACCAAGGGCGGGGTTGGAAAGAGCACAATAGCTACAAACATTGCCACTGCAATTGCGCAAAAGACCGAGGAGAGGGTTGCGCTTGTGGACTTCGACCTTCAGTTTGGGGATGTCTCGGTTATGCTGAACCTTTATCCTGAGCGAACCGTAATGGAACTTGTCAAGGATATACAGAGCCTCGACAAGGAACTCCTAGAAGACTACATGATGCTTCATAATTCGGGCGTAAGGGTTTTGCCGGCTCCCTCAAGGCCCGAGTACGCAGAGTTTGTGACGGGAGGAAATATTCAAAGGATACTGCGCACACTGAAAGAAAGCTATAAGTATATTGTCGTTGATATGGCTCCAGCATTTGACGATGTCAATCTTGCCGCTTTAGATTTGTCGGACAGCATAATGCTTCTGACCACTCTGGATCTACCGACCATAAAGAATGTAAAGTCCGGCCTTCATGTCATGAAAACCCTGAATTACAGGGATGACAAGATAAGCCTTATTTTAAACCGCTACCACCGCAATTTCGGCATAAATGTGTCGGATTTGGAAAAAACTACAGAAAAGAAAATATCGCATATTGTGCCTGAGGACAGCCGCACTATAATCGATGCAGTCAACAAGGGAAAACCGTTTGTCCTCAATAATCCGGGCAGCTCGGTTACAAAGAGCATATACAACATAGTCGACGAGATAATGGGCAGGGATGAAAAGAAATCGATGTTTGGAAAATGGATTGGGAAATAGGGAGGTAGGAACATGTCTCTGTTGGAACGAATTGAAAAGGAAAAAAACGGTTCGTCTTTGAAAGTTGAATCTGATGAAGGCATAAAGAGCGAAAGCAATATTTCAAAAAGCCAGAATGAAATTTTGAAGGGGAAAATACAGAAAAGGCTTATGGAAAAATCAAAGGATGAATCCGTAGATAAAGGAAAAATCAAGGAAAGCCTCACAGCCATACTTGATGACATCCTGAAAGAGGATGAGACATTTGTAACCCGCAGGCAGAAGGAAAAAATAATCACCGACACGATAAACGAAATTGTTGGATACGGCCCCATAACGCCTCTAATTCAAGACGAAAAAATAACGGAGGTAATGGTCAATGGTTATGGAAATGTTTATGTTGAAAGAGACGGTAAAATTGAAAAAACACCTGTAGCATTCAGGGATGATTCGCATGTTCTGCATATAATAGAAAAAATCGTTTCTCCGCTCGGGCGGCGAATCGACGAATCGTCTCCAATGGTTGACGCAAGGCTTCCGGACGGATCGCGTGTAAATGCGGTAATACATCCTTTAGCTTTGGATGGCCCCATATTGACAATAAGGAAATTTGCTACCGAGCCTTATACAATAAGGGACTTGATTGATTTCGGAACTATCTCGCCACAGGTGGCGAGCTTTCTGAAGGCATGTGTCGAGGCGAGGCTCAACATAATAGTTTCAGGAGGAACAGGAAGCGGTAAAACCACTACGCTTAATGTACTGTCATGCTTCATACCGGAGGAGGAGCGCATAGTCACCATAGAGGACGCTGCCGAGCTTCAGCTCCACCAGGAGCACCTTGTGAGAATGGAGACGAGGCCTCCCAACATAGAGGGCAAGGGGCAAATTACAGTAAGAGATTTGGTAAGGAACAGCCTCCGGATGAGGCCGGACAGGATAGTTGTGGGAGAAGTAAGGACAGGCGAGGCGCTTGACATGCTCCAGGCCATGAATACGGGCCACGACGGGTCTCTTACAACCGGTCACGCCAACTCGTCAAGGGACATGCTGACAAGGCTTGAAACAATGGTTTTAATGGCTGGACTGGAAATCCCTCTTGCGGCAGTAAGGGAGCAAATAGCATCCGCCATAGACCTGATTGTATACCAAAGCCGTTTCAAGGATGGAAGCAGAAGGATAACAAACGTGACAGAAGTGCAGGGAATGGAAGGAAATGTTGTAACCCTGCAGGATATTTTTGCATACAAGGTACACGGCAAGGATGACAACGGTATGATAAAGGGGTCTTTGGATTTTACTGGAATAAGGCCGAAATTCATGAACAAGCTCACTGATTCCGGCATACGCGTGCAGGAGGAATGGTTCAGTTGACGAATGGTGGTGAAAGCATGATTTGGTTAATACTTGCAATTATTTTTATTGACGTGGTCTTTGCTGTTTTTGCACTCAGCAGAATAAACACCAAAAGCAAGCCGATTGCCAGGCTTGAAAAGTTTTTTGATTGGGAAGAACATAAAAAAGAAAGGCTTGAAAGGCGGTTCACGAGAGCGGGTTTTCAAAATATTACGAGAAGTATAGGCGGATTCATAGTAAGGATGTTTTTGCTCGAGCGGCTGCGAAAGAGAATTGAAAAAGATCTTGAGCGTGCTGACATACCTGTAAGGGGAGAGGAAATGCTTCTGTTTATCTTGTCTTCCACAGCGATTTTATATTTCTTGACAGTATTTTTTACAAAAAGAATTATAATGAGCCTCTTGATTGTGCCTGCAATTTTTATAATAGCAAGAATTGTTGTATCAGCAAAGATTAAAAAACGACTTGAGACAGTAAACGAACAGCTTGGGGATGCTCTCGACATGATGGCAAGCTCACTCAGGGCGGGATACAGCTTCAATCAGGCCATGGGAACTGTAAGCCGCGAAATGCCAAAGCCCATAAACATGGAATTCAAGCAGGTCGTGAAAGAGACTTCATATGGCGTTTCAATGGATGAGGCCCTTGACAAGATGCTCGAAAGGGTTAGGTTGGACGACTTGGAGCTTGTAGTAACGGCAGTGAAGATTCAAAGGCAGATTGGTGGAAACCTTGCCGAGATTCTAGACAACATTTCGGGTACCATAAGGCAGAGAGTGCAGCTTAAGGGCGAGGTTAGGGCTCTTACGGCACAGGGAAGGCTTTCGGGTGTGATAGCCTCTGCGGCTCCGATTGTTCTTGCTGTTTTCATGGCAATAAACAGTCCGGACCACATAAAACTCTTGTTCACAGACAGTTTTGGACAAAAGCTGCTTGTCATTGGAATAATAGGTCAATTGCTTGGCTTCTTTTTCATAAAAAGGATAATCGAAATAAAATTCTAGGAGGGGTGAAGAATGGTTTATTTGCTTTCAAGTATGATATTTCTATCGCTCGGACTCTTGTTCACCCTTTTTGTGACTGTTTTTTATTGGAAAAAATTAAGCATACGGCACCGCCTTGAAATGCTTGACGATGTTGTAGGGAAACAGGAAGTCATTATAGAGGACAGAAAGAAATTGTCTTTTGAGAAGCGCGTGATTGAACCGATAAGATTAAAAATAACGGAAACCACGAGAAAAATAACTCCAAAAGGCACAATGGCAAGAATAGACGAAAAGTTAAAAGCAGCCGATTATCCTTTTCATATGGGCCTATTGAGCTGGATATTTTTAAGGTGTGTCTTTATTGTTGCTTTTCCCGCAGTTTACTTTTTCTTTTTCATGGAAAACACAGAGTCGCTTTTAATGAGGGTGACAGGAATGCTTGTAGCTTTTCTCGCAGGAGACATGATTCCGATATTTCTTCTAAACAATAAGATAAAAGAGAGAAAAATAAGAATGACGCAACAGCTCCCGGACATACTAGATTTGCTGACTGTAAGCGTAGAGGCGGGACTTAGCTTTGACGGGGCCATGGAAAAGGTTGCAGCAAGAGGCACAAACGAGATGACAAGGGAATTCGGCAAGGCGGTAAAGGAGATAGGAATAGGAAAAACAAGGCGGCAGGCCTTGACGGATATGTCAAAGAGGTGTGATTTGCCTGATTTGCAGATATTCATTTCTTCCATAATACAAGCTGAGCAAATGGGAGTAAGCATAGGTAAAATATTGCGAATACAGGCGGACAACATAAGGGTCAAGCGAAGGCAAAGAGCCCAGGAAACCGCCTTGAAAGCTCCAGTAAAGCTATTATTCCCTTTGATATTTTTCATTTTCCCAAGCCTTTTCATAGTCTTGCTGGGACCGGCAATGATAAAAATGATGGAGGTTTTTTAAACCTGGCAGAGATTTAAAAAACAATATTTGTGCATTTAAAGCGTGAATTATTCTGAAAGAACAACAAGTGCTTGTGGCTTGTTGTTTTTTCTTATGGTAACATTGAAACATGAAAAAAGATTGGAGGGTCAATATGAAGGAATTGTCGAAGAAGACAGAAGCTTTTACGGAATCGGTCATAAGGGAAATGACAAGAGTGAGCAACCACTATGGAGGGCATAATTTGTCGCAGGGATTTCCTGACTTTGGCAGCCCGGATATACTTAAAGATGCTGCAAAAAAGGCTATCGATGCCGAATGGAACCAGTATCCAATTACATTTGGAGAAAAAGAGCTCAGGGAAGCCATAGCGAGGAAGGAAAAAGCCTACAATGGAATCGATTGCGATCCCGAAAAGGAGATAACAGTCACATGCGGAGCATCCGAGGCCATGATATCCACAATGATGGCGCTTGTTAATCCGGGTGATGAAATAATCGTATTCGAGCCCTTCTATGAAAATTACGGACCGGACGGAATACTTTCGGGAGCCATTCCGCGATACGTAAGATTAAGGCCGCCTCATTGGAAATACGATGAAGGCGAACTTGAAAACGCATTCAATGAAAAAACAAAAGCAATAATAATAAATACCCCAAACAACCCGACAGGAAAGGTTTTTTCAAAAGAGGAGCTTGAGAAGATAGCTCAGCTTTGCATCAAGTGGGATGCATACGCCGTTACCGATGAAATATACGAGCATATTCTCTACGACGGCGAAAAGCATATATCAATCGCATCTCTTCCGGGAATGGAAAAACGCACCGTTACCATAAATTCAATTTCAAAGACTTATTCAGTAACAGGCTGGAGGGTAGGCTGGGCAATAGCGGACGAGAGGATTACAAGCCGAATAAGGAAAGTGCACGATTTTTTCACCGTTGGCGCTCCGACCCCCTTTCAGCATGCGTCAGTTACTGCATTGAACCTGAATAAAGAATATTACAGGGGTTTGCAGGAGCGCTACACGCAATCGCGAAATCATGTTTTTGAAACCTTGGAAGGGAGCAAATTCAAACCGTACAGGCCAAAGGGAGCTTATTATATAATTGCCGATTGCGAAGAGTTGATGAAGGAATACGGAATTGGCGAAAATTACGATTTCTGCATTGAATTGATAAAGAGGACAGGAGTAGCAGTTGTTCCGGGAACCTCTTTTTATTCCAAGAAGGAATATGGCATGCATCAAGTCAGGTTCTGCTTCAGCAAAAAATGGGAAACCCTTGAAAACGTAAGAAAAGCCTTCAAGGATCTCTAAAAACAATATTCTGCTTAAAGACGAATTAAACTAATCAATGTTCTTGACTGGATGGTTGTTGTAATCAATTATTTTAACCATCATGTGGTGCCATTTGTTAGTTTCTTCTTTCTTGAACAAATACTCGTTTTTGTCGACAGGAGTATTTGAATAAATTGTGTAAATTTTGAAACTAGATACATCATCAGAAACAAATGTGCATTCAACGGAAAGTGTGAACACCGTTTTGTGGTTTTCGGAAAGCTCTTTCTCGAAATTGAGCTTCAGTATCTTTGAATCGTTTGAAAAGTATGATATTGAAATATCATTTTCAAAAATTTCGGATGAAGCCAATTCTGCATAGTCAATAAAATGATGTTTGTTTTTTTCATTTGCATCGTATAAGCATATGGTTTCACGTTCTGTGTCTATGGCCATGGCCTTTGAATGTCCTGATGGATCTTTTATTCCGAAAAGTGCATATGAAGGAGTGAAGCCGTCAAGATTGTTGAAAAATCCCATGGCTGATTTGGAAAAAGTTTCGGAACTTTTTAATTTTTTTTGTTGTATTACAAAAAATATGACAAATGAGATTGCAATGACGGCAAGCGAAGCATATATTAACATGGGAACGCCTCCTTTATTTTATATAGTAGTTTTACCCTAATGGCAGCAGTCTTATTCTTAAAAGTTTAATGCTAAATGGATTTGATGGTATAATTAATTGTAAAAATAATGCGAGGGGGAGTTTATATGAATCTCACAATGGATTTGAGAGTATTTGAGGCAATGATTTATTTTTGGACAGCCACACTAGAAAAAGAAAAGGTTGGTGAAAGATATCTAAACGACATTGCCGACATGGATGACATGGAGCCGCTTTATGATGATGATTTCAGCAGTGAGTCCGTAAGAAAAATATTAAGCGCTATATCCAACAGAGAAATGTTCAGGCCTGAGAGCAAGAAAGAAGGAAGTTTTTGGAATTACAATATGTGGATAATGGAAGATCCCCAAGTGATGAAAATGATAATCGAAACGGTAAAGTCCATAGAAGTGAAAAACATTGAAAAGAAAATATGCGTAAACCATGAAGCATCAATTGAAATTGCCTTTGTTCCAGGGCATCAAAAACCATTTTATATAGTTGGAGGCAAATTATTTGTAAATGTTTTCATGTTCCGGTACGACTTCAACAAGGATGCAATAAATTACATCGACAAGCCGATTGAAGATTACTTGGCAGAAACAATATCGGAAATAATGTGAGCGACAGGTTGATTTTTTCAAAAATATGTTTTACAATAAAAACGAATATTAAATTTATATATAGATTAAAAGTTCGTCCGTATATCTTTGGTGATATGGTCCAAAAGTTTCTACCGGGTTGCCGTTAACAATCCGACTACGGGAGTATCTGTTTTTGACTCCCAGCCATTTTTGGTTGGGTTTTTGTTTTGAGGGGGAAAAATGAAGACACTTAAAGAGCGCATTTTGAAAGACGGCAAAGTATTGGATGGAAACATATTGAAGGTTGACAGTTTTATAAATCATCAAGTCGACTATAAGCTCATGGATGACATAGGAGACGAGATATATAGAAGGTTTGTTGATTGCAAAGTGGACAAGGTTCTGACAATAGAGACTTCCGGCATACCGGCAGCGTATTCTGTGGCCAGAAAATTCGATGTCCCTTTTGTTTTTGCAAAAAAGAAGCTTTCCGGAAACATTGGAGACGATTTGTTTTCGACCGAAGTTTTCTCTTACACAAAATCATGCCTGTACAAAGTCGTTGTGTCAAAGAAGTATTTGACTCAAGGTGAAAACATTCTTGTAGTTGACGATTTTCTTGCAAACGGCCAGGCCGCACTGGGAATGATAGATTTGGTGGAACAGTCGGGAGCAAATGTCGTTGGTGTGGCAGCCTTGATCGAAAAGGCTTTTCAAGACGGCGGCAATATTTTAAGAGAAAAGGGATACAGGCTTGAAGCCCTCGCGTCCATCGAAAAAATGGATGTTGAAGGCATAAAAATAAAATAACAATTTATAGGAGGAGTAAATCATGTTTAAGAAGTCTTTTGTAGTATTCATGTCATTATTGCTGGTTTTATCCATGCTGTTTGTGGGTTGCGCCAAAGAAGAGGCTGCGCCGGAAGAAAACGAGCCTGCAGCTGAAGAAGCGGCACCCGAGGAAGCTCTAAAAGTTGGATTCGTATATGTTGGACCTATTGGAGACGGCGGATGGTCGTACTCTCACAACGAAGGAAGACTATACCTTGAAGAACAGCTTGGAGTCGAGACGCTTTACAAAGAATCCGTTCCGGAAGGACCTGAAGTAGAAAAGGTTATGAAGGACATGATCGACCAGGGAGCGAAAGCTATTTTCGTTACAAGCTTCGGTTATATGGACTATGTGGTCAATGTGGCTGAAGAGTTTCCGGAAGTTACATTCATGCATTGCTCAGGATATAAAGATGCCCCCAACATGAACAATTATTTCGGAAGAATTTATGAAGCAAGATACCTGTCTGGAATAGTTGCAGGACTCAAAACTGAAACAGACAAGATTGGTTATGTTGCAGCGTATGAAATACCGGAAGTAATAAGAGGAATCAACGCGTTCACTTTGGGAGTCCAGTCTGTAAACGAAGATGCAACTGTAGCGGTTAGATGGACGCACACATGGTACGATCCCGCAAAAGAAAAAGAAGCTGCAAAAGCCCTTCTTGACGAAGGCGTGGATGTTATAGCCCAGCACCAGGACACTGCAGGACCGCAACAGGCGGCAGAAGAAAGAGGAGCTTTCTCAATCGGTTACCATACCGACATGAAGGATACGGCTCCAAATGCATACATGACTGCTCCAATTTGGGATTGGGGACCATATTATACAGAACAAGTTGAAAAGATAATCAACGGGGAATGGACAAACGAGCCTTTCTGGGGTGGAATGGAAAACGGAGTAGTAAAACTTGCACAGCTTACTGAAAACGCGCCTGAAGATGCCCAAGCAGCTGTTGACGAGGCGACTCAAGCTATGAAAGATGGAAGCTTGTCAGTATTTGCAGGACCGATATATGACCAAGAAGGAAATATAATGGTTGAAGAAGGAACAGAAATGAGCGATGGCGACATGCTTTCAATGGGATGGTTTGTCAAGGGAGTAGAAGGAAAAATAGAATAAACGGGTGATGATATGTTGCAGGATAAGAAAAAACTTGTAGAAATGAAAAACATCACCAAAACATTTGGAAAAGTCCAAGCCAACAAAGAAGTTTTTCTCACGCTTTACGGGGGGGAAGTCCATTCCCTCCTGGGTGAGAATGGCGCAGGTAAAAGTACATTGATGAACATACTGTCAGGCATATACCAGCCTGACAGTGGTTTTGTTTTTGTAGAAGGGCTGAAAGTGGACATAGCGACCCCGAAAGTTGCAATTGGACTGGGGATTGGAATGGTTCATCAGCATTTCAAATTGGTTGATGTTTTGACGGCAAAAGAAAACATAATTGCAGGACAAAAGGGCATGCCCTTTATTAATGGAGGGAAAATTACCGAAGAGATAAGGTATCTGTCGGAACGTTATGGATTGGAAATCAATCCGGATAAGAAGATATACGACATGTCGGTTGCCGAAAAGCAACGGGTTGAAATTTTAAAAGTGCTCTACAGCGGGGCTAAAATACTGATTTTGGATGAGCCAACGGCTGTATTGACGCCACAAGAGACAAAAAAATTGTTTGAAATCATCATTAAAATGAAAAAAAACGGCTGTGCGGTTGTAATAATTACACACAAGCTGAACGAAGTGCTTGAAATAAGCGACAAGATAACGATACTGAGAAAAGGCGAATACATTGAGACTGTAGAGAATAAAAATCTGGATTCACGTGAATTGACTGACAAGATGGTTGGCAAATCGATGAATCTTTCTATAAATAGACCCGAAACAGATGACAAGAAATTACTGCTTAGGGTAAGCGGTCTTACTGTCAAAGATATTGAACAGGTAAAGGTTTTAAAGAATATAACATTTGATTTGAGCGGCGGGGAAGTTTTGGGGGTTGCAGGAGTTGCAGGAAGCGGGCAGAAAGAGCTTTGCGAGGCAATTGCAGGCTTGCAGAAAATACACAGCGGAAAAATCAAATTCAACAAATCCAATCTGGTCGGAAAAAGTCCGAGAGAAATAATAAAAATGGGAATAAGCATGAGTTTCGTCCCGGAAGACAGGCTTGGGATGGGTCTGATAGCATCAATGGACATAGTTGACAATGTTCTCCTAAAGGAATATCAAAGCCAGAAAGGTTTTTTCCTGTCCAAGAAAGAGTCCAGGGAAAAGGCTTTGGATCTGGTTGGAAAACTCAACATATCGACACCGGACATCAATACAAAAGTAAGCATGCTTTCAGGCGGAAATATACAAAAGGTTTTGCTTGGAAGGGAAATTGAAATAAAACCGCAACTGATGATAACAGCATACCCGGCAAGAGGACTCGACATAAGTTCGGCTCATCTTGTCTACGACTTGATAAACGAGCAAAAGAAAAACGGCGTTGCCGTTTTATTCGTGGGAGAGGATTTGGACGTGCTTATAGAAATGTGCGACCGGATAATGGTTCTTTGCAATGGAGAACTTATCGGAACAGTGGATGGGCACCAAGCGACTAAAGAGGATTTGGGCTATATGATGGCCGGCAATCCCTTGAATAAAGGAGTTGACGATATATCATGATAAGAATAGCCGCGCGCTCGGAAGTAAGCAAAAATAGAAGTGTGCTGACAAGGATTGCAGCAATAATAATGGCACTGATGCTGTCTGCACTGTTTATAGTTTTTCTTGGGCACGATCCTTTGAAAGTCTATTTGTCAATGCTTGAGGGATCATTTGGATCTGTTTACAGGATAAAGGAAACAATAATAAGCACAATTCCTCTTACAATAACATCCTTGGGAATACTTATGGCCTTCAAAATGAAATTTTGGAACATAGGGGCAGAAGGGCAAATGATAATGGGAGCCTTTTTGGCAAGTTACTTCGCCTTGAATTATCCCGACATGAACAGATTGGCACTTCTGGCCTTGATGTTTGCGGCGGGGGCTGTTGGTGGAGGAATATGGGGTCTGATACCGGCATATTTCAAGTCAAAGTATGGAACAAATGAAGTGCTCTTTACGCTTATGATGAACTATATAGCATTGAAATGGATAACTTATTTGCAATATGGACCTTGGAGAGACAAGAACGCACTGGGATTTCCCAAAATTCCAAATTTCACTTCTAATGCGGTATTGCCCAAGCTGTTTGGAATCCACATGGGATGGTTGATTGCCTTAATTTTGACTGCCCTAGTATATGTTTTCATTCATTACACAAAAAAAGGCTATGAAATTAACGTAATAGGAGAAAGTGAAAGCACTGGAGCATATGCCGGAATGAACGTAAGAAAAATCATTTTGCAGGCAATGTTTTTAGGCGGTGCGCTTGCCGGAATATCCGGAATGATACAGGCATCGGCTGTAAGCGGAACTCTTTCGGTTGAAGTTACCGGCGGGGTAGGATATACAGCCATAATAGTCACATGGCTTTCAGGCTTGAGCGCTCCTCTAATCATTATAGTGTCCTTCCTGTTTGCAATACTGATTCAAGGCGGGTCATACATTCAGACAGCTTTTCAGATTCCGCAGTCTGCAGCCCAAATATTGCAGGGCATGATATTGCTTTTTGTTTTGGGAAGCGAATTTTTTGTCAAATACCAAATAATATATAAAAATATCAAATTGAAAAAAAGGAGGGAAAGTTAATGGCAATAATAGTTTTTCTTAATGCGGCAGTGCAGGCGGGAACTCCTTTGCTGTTTGCAACCCTCGGGGAAATAATGACTGAAAAAGTGGGAAACCTCAATCTTGGAGTTGAGGGATTGATGCTGATGGGGGCGGTGGCAGGTTTTGAAATTGGCCTTATGACATCAAATGCATATATGGCTATGTTTGGAGCAGCACTTGCCGGGGCTTTCGGAGGATTGATTTTCGCTTTTCTGACTGTTTCACTGAAAGCAAACCAGGTAGTTACAGGGCTTTCTCTTACAATACTGGGAACTGGGCTTTCGGGTTTCGAAGGCCAAAGCCTGATGGGAAAGGTTGTTCCGGCGAATGTCGGGAATTTCTTTAGATCATTTGAAATACCGCTTCTGAAAGATATTCCAGTATTGGGTCAAATTTTATTCAATCAAAACATATTCATTTATTTTGGATATTTCATGGCTGTTTTCCTTGGCATATACATGTACAAAACGCGATGGGGACTCAACATGCGAATGGTTGGAGAAAATCCTTCGGCGGCAGATGCGAGCGGTATAAACATCAACCTTTACAAATATGCCCATATTTTGCTTGGAGGAGCTTTATGCGGACTCGGTGGAGCGTACCTTTCTTTAGTATATGTGCCTGCATGGCAGGAGAATGTTACAGCCGGAAGGGGTTGGATAGCGGTTGCCCTGGTCATATTCAGCACGTGGAATCCCAACAAGGCAATTCTCGGAGCGTATTTTTTCGGAGGTTTGGACATAATAGGTTTCAGGCTTCAGAAGTTCGACATAAGCATTTCGCAATATATAGTAGACATGTTTCCATATTTGGCGACTATCATTGTTCTTATAATGATTTCAATGAGGAAAAGTAGAGAGAACATGCCGCCTGAAGGTCTGGGGACTCCATATTTTAGAGAAGAAAGATAATTTAAGTTTGCAAAGAAATGAAATGTGTGGTATCATTCCAATAATATAATTTAAAGGCTAAGAGTAGGAGAGTAATCCCGAATAAACGGACAGAGAGGAAGCAAACAAGCTGGAATTGCTTCACGGTTGGAAGCGGGATGAAGTGCACCTATGAGCTGGCAGCTGAATCAAGTAGGCTGACCCGGGTTATACCGTTAAAAAATATGAGAGATTGCTTGTCTCAATAGAGTGGAAAAGCGGATACATATCTGCCTCTGTGAGTATTTACAGCGGCAGATTTTTTATTTTAAGGAGGAAAAAAGATGAAAAAAATCAAAGCTTTTGGAATGTATTTGGATTCAATAGTAGATCGTGATCCTGCTGTCAACAGCAGATTGGAGGCACTGCTTTGCCATCCTTGCATTTTTTCCATTGCATCGCACCGCCTGAACCATATTTTATACTTGAGGGGGTTTAAAATTACCGCAAGATTTCTTTCCCAAATAAGCAGATTCCTTACAGGGATCGAAATACACCCTGGTGCGAAAATAAAAGAAAATCTTTTCATAGACCACGGAATGGGAGTGGTGATAGGAGAAACAGCCGAAATTGGCCGAAATGTAACCCTTTATCAAGGTGTCACCCTCGGAGGAACTGGAAAAGATTCGGGAAAGAGGCACCCCACAATAGGTGATGATGTCATGATAAGTGCCGGGGCAAGGGTGCTGGGACCGCTTAATATCGGAAAACGTTCAAAGATAGGGGCAGGGTCGGTTGTTTTAAAGGACATACCTTCAGATTCCACCGCAGTGGGCATACCAGCAAGAGTAGTAAAGAAAAGAGACGTAAAAATCCATGCCATAAGACGTTCAGGCACTTTTGGGGATCTCGACCAAATTCATATAACCGATCCGTTGGAAAAGGAATTGGAAGCCATGAAAGAAAAAATCAGCGAACTAGAAGAAAGACTCGAAGTGATCTTGGAACGCAAGGCAATTTAGGAGGGAAAAATGAAAATATACGAAAATGTTCTTGAAATGATTGGGAATACACCTGTTGTCAAGTTGAAAAGCTACTCGAAGCCTGGGATTGAAGTTTTCCTGAAGCTCGAATTTCAAAATCCGGGAGGAAGTATAAAGGACAGGCCTGCTTTGAAAATCGTAGAGGAAGCTGAAAAAAAGGGGGGGCTAAAACCCGGCGGAACCATTGTGGAAGCAACCAGCGGGAATACAGGGATAGGTTTGAGCCTGGTGGGAGCGGTTAAAGGATATGGCGTTAAAATAGTGATGCCTGAAAATATGAGCATTGAGCGCCAAAAAATAATGAAAGCTTATGGTGCTGAATTGATTTTAACATCAAAAGATGGTGGTATGAAAGAGTCGATAGGTGTCGCAGAAAAGCTTAAGAAAGAAAACCCTGAATATTTTGTCGCAAGCCAATTTGCAAACATGGAAAATCCAAAGTCTCATGAGGAAGGTACAGCATTGGAAATATTGGAACAAATGGACAATGAATTGGATTATTTCGTAAACGGAATCGGTACTGGCGGCACTATTTCTGGAGTTGGCAAAGTTTTAAAACAAAAATTAAAAAATGTGAAAGTCGTCGGGGTTGAGCCTTCAGGTTCGGCAGTCGTTTCTGGGAAAAAAGCCGGAGCCCACAAACTGCAGGGAATAGGTGCGGGATTTATTCCGGATACATTAAATGTAAGCCTGCTCGACGAAGTCATTCTCATTGAGAATGACGAAGCTTATGAGGAAGCGAGATTGATGGCAAGAGAAGAGGGATTGATGGTTGGAATTTCCACAGGAGCAAATTTGGCCGCAGTCAGAAAACTTATTTCAAAAATTGATGTTGACGAGAATGTCAAAATCCTTACAATGTCGGGCAGCTCGGGAGAAAGGTATTTAAGCACGGATTTGTATGAATAAAGTGATATAATTGTCTTGTTTCAAATTTAAAACAAGGAGCAGGAAAATGATACAAATAGACAAGTTGGGAATAGATGAAAACTACACCATGTCAGATGCAATAATGTCTGTAAGAAAAGCCTTGATTCTGCATGAAGAGGGCGAGACCCGGATACCCGTAAGGACAAGCCTTAATATAGAAAGCAAGCAGGGAACGTGCCTTTTTATGCCGGGAATGATTGAGTCAATGAAATTGATTGGTGTGAAAATTGTTTCTGTTTATCCAGACAATGCAAAATTGGGACTGGAGAATGTTCCATCGGAAATGATTTTGCTTGACGGTGAAACCGGATATGTAAAAGCCATGATTAACGGTACAAGGCTTACGGAAATGAGGACAGGGGCTGTTTCTGCCATAGCAAGCGATCTGATTTGCCCGAAAGATGTCAAAAAGGCGGCAATAATCGGCACGGGAGGGCAAGCTCCTTGCCAGATTGAAGGTCTTTTGACGGTCAGGAATATTGATACTGTAAATATTGCGGCTAGAAGTTATGAAAAGACTATCGCTTTCGCAAAAGAAATGAATAATAGATTTGGAAAAAGGTTTGGAACTGAATTCTTTGCATGCAAGACGGTTGAAGAAGCGGTTAAGGAAGTTGATGTCGTAACAACTGTTACTACATCGAAAACGCCTGTAATAAGTCGCGAAATGCTCAAGTACAATGTTCACATTAATGCGGTAGGTTCTTTTAGAAGGGACATGCAGGAAATACATGAGGACATAATAAGCGATGCCTCTTTCATATTGGTAGATAATTTGGAAGGTGTTTTGAAAGAGGCGGGGGATTTGCTTATACCGATGGAAAGAGGGATTATTGAAAAAAAAGATTTTGATTCAGAGCTTGGTTCATTTGTTTCCGGCAGAAAAAAATATTGCAGGCTGGGAGGAGCAACAGTTTTTGAGACAGTAGGATTTGGAGCCCTCGATTTGGTGGTTGCAAATGACATACTTGATAAATTCGAATTAAAAGTTTAAAAAAAATGGCACAAGTAAAGGAACGAGGGCGGTTAGTGTAAATCCGTTAATAAAAGCTATCAAGGCTGTTTCGCTGTTTGTAGCTTCGGAAATTATGGGAAGCGTTGAATCCATGCTTGTAGCGCCTGCAGGTGCTATGCTTGTTAAGAAATTCAAGTGCTTTGCAATTAGAGGTATGGTGATTACGGCTATCAATTCCCTGAAAACATTGCTGAGAAATGCAATGGCGCCTATTTCGGCATTTGCAAGACGGGTCAGCATTATACCTGAAAGGCTGTACCAACCGAAACCGGATGCGATTGAAAGGCTTGTGCCAATATGGCGGCCCAGCATAATCCCTGTCAAGAGGCCGCCTGCAAGGCTGCCAAGAATTATCGACAAGGGAATCAGAAGAATTTTGGGCCCCAAAACCCTTAATCGATGAAAAACACTTCGGTTGTTTCCCAATTCAATCCCTACGGTCAGTATCAAAAAATACAGCGCGAAACCGGATGCATTGTCAATGAAAGGTTTAATTTCCGCGGGGAAAAACAGAAACCCAAACAGAATTCCTGCGCAAACTGATATGATTATGCCTATAGACATGACTTAACTCCTTTTAAAGAATCTCTTTGTAGTTCCGTAAACGAATATTATGCTGAAAAATACTGCGCTTGAGGCATATGCGAAAGAATCGATTCCTATAGTTTTTAGATTTGATAACAGACTTTTGTTCATTCCTATTGAAGAACCCATAAAAAACAATAGAAGCATCAGTCCCCAAAATTGAAGTTTTGAATTCAAGAGGACTGTTTTTTTGCTTAGGTTGGCAAATGATCCTATAAGTATTCCTATAAATAGAAATATCAAAACATTGATCATATTAATCCCCCCCGGTTCTTGTTGAAGTATTGATAGTAATAGCTCTTGATGCGTCCGTTGTAAAGTTTTCTGTTTTTGTCGGCTTTGATTCCGAAAGCCGATTCAAAGTGTTCATGTGCCGTTATTATGAAGTAGGACCAGTTGTCCAAAAGCATCAGCCTTTGGCCTAAAATACTGTATAGCCTTTCAGACGATTCTTTTGTTTCCAACCTTTCTCCATATGGGGGATTTGTGATTACACAACCCTTTTTATCGCTTGAACTCAATTCCGAAACATCACGCACTTGAAAATGTATGGAATCTCCAACTCCTGCTTCGAGGGCATTGGCTTTTGCGGCTTTTATGGCGCGTTTGTCAATGTCGTAGCCTTGTATATTTAAAGTAGTGTCCAAGTCCATTGATGAATAAGCTTTTTTTCGAACTGATTTCCAAACCGATTCGGGGATGAAATCCCATGTTTCAGAAACGAATTTGCGATTCAATCCAGGAGCTATATTGCGCGCGATCATCGCGGCCTCGATAGGTATGGTGCCAGAACCGCAAAAAGGGTCTATCAGGTCTTTGTCAGGATACCAGTTGCTGAGCAGAATCAATGCTGCAGCCATGTTTTCCTTAAGCGGCGCAAGGACAGGCTCAATTCGGTATCCCCGCCTGTTTAGGCCTTCCCCGCTGGTATCGGCAAGAACGGTTGCCTTATCCTTCAATATGGAAACATGTATTGGAAAATGGTAACCGCTTTCATCAAACCATTCAACATTGTATGTTTTTTTTAAAGATTCAACAATGGCTTTTTTCGAAATGGACTGTATATCCGAAAGGCTGAAAAGTTTTGATTTGATAGATTTTGCATATACTGGGAAACAGGAGTCCTTGCAAAGAAAATTGTTCCATTCGATGCTTTTGATATTTTGAAACAATTCCTCAAAGCTTTTGGCCCTGAACTCGGAAAGTTTTATGAAAACCCTGTCAGAGGAGCGAAGCCACAAATTGCACTTGCAAATATCTTCCTTGTCTCCTGAAAATTCAACACCTCCGTTGAAAATTTTCAAGTCTTTAAAACCGAGTTTCTTCAATTCTTTTGCTACAACGGATTCCAATCCGAAAGTCGCAGTGGCAATTAATTTGTATTCAGACATCGTAAAACTCCTTTCATGCTAGTCACAATCCATTATAGCAAATCAGGAGGCTTTGTAGGCAGTTGAGAAGGTTTTTCATTGAAAAGATTATCGAATTGTAATATAATTAGCATATGCTATTTATAGGAGGGGTAATATGGAAATACGTAAAGAGAGAACTAATGACAGCACCAATATCAAAAAAGTTATTGCGGTAATGAGCGGCAAAGGTGGAGTTGGAAAATCATCGGTTACGTCTTTGGTGGCTATGGCTCTTAAAAAACAAGGATACAAAGTTGGAATAATGGATGCCGACATAACGGGCCCGAGCATACCTAAAATATTTGGAATCAACAACCAGCGTGCTACCGGAGATGAAAAATCTATTAATCCGGTTGAAACTCAAAACGGAATTAAAGTTATTTCTTTGAATCTGCTTATAAAGGAAGAAGATTCCCCTGTCATTTGGAGAGGTCCTCTTTTGGGAAGCACGGTAAAACAATTTTACACCGATGTAAACTGGGGAGACTTAGACTACCTTGTAATAGATTTGCCTCCGGGAACTGGTGACGTATCCCTTACGATAATGCAGTCCATTCCTGTTGACGGGCTTGTAGTTGTTACAGCTCCGCAGGACCTGGTAACTCTTATTGTGAAAAAATCCATAAATATGGCAAACATGATGCATATACCGGTACTGGGAGTAATAGAGAACATGAGCTACTATGAATGCCCGGACTGTGGAAAAAGGCACAACATATTTGGAAAAAGCAACCTGGATAAAGTCGCCGAGGACATGGATATGGATATAATACATAAATTCCCAATCGATTCTCAGTTTGTCGAACTTTGCGACGAGGGGAAAGTCGAACTTTATCCCGAAATGGGTTTTGGTATTTTTGACGATTTTAATGAAAAAGTAAAGAAATTTATTGCAGAAAAGGAATAGATAAACTCTTTCAACAAGCTTTTGAAGAGTTCAGATATCAATATTTTTGCATTGCCGTATTGTAGAAAGCTCAATTTAAAATAATTCAAACATAAGCGAGTTGTACAAAAGTTAAAAGATTTGGAAAATCAATTGATAGCAATCGGGAGGTGGTTTAAATCAGAATAGCGGTTGCAAAAAAAGACGAAATGATTTCAGAGCATTTCGGACATTGCGACGGATATGAAATCTTCGATGCTGAAGAAAGAGAAGTTGAAGACAAAGGATTTCTTCCTTATCCGGGGCATAAGCCGGGCTTTCTGCCTAAATTCCTTGCCGAGAGAAATGTTGACACGATAATTTCAGGAGGAATGGGAGCGTCGGCACAGGAATTGTTTAGAAAAAGAAATATAAATGTTATAATTGGGGCAACAGGAAATGTCGAAGAAGCCGTCAAGAAATATATTGAGGGTTTAATTCAAGCAAAGCATTCCGTTTGCTAAAAATGACACAAGAAGGCGAGATGAATATCTCGCTTTCTCCAATAAATAATGGATGTGATGAAATGAACAACAAAGCAAGTATGATTGAAGATATTTTAAGGGGAAAAAATTTCAAACTTACTTCTTCGCGAAAGGAAATCATCCGCATTTTTTTAGGAAGCGACCAACATCTCAAGCCCGAGGATGTTTACGAATTGGTCAAAGCAAAAGGAATAAGCCTTCCTACGGTTTACAGGACAATAGACATACTTAAGAAAAACCAGATCATAGAAGAAATAGCAATAGGTAAACACAGATACTATGAATTGAAAATTTTCAGCGGGAAAAAATTGCATATACATTTTAAATGCGATGTTTGCGGAGAAATCTTCGATATCGACGATCAAAAACTTGTGATGGATCTTATCGATATAACAAGCAATGTTGAAAGCGAGTACAAGGTTGAAGTTGAAGATTTGATTATGGTATTGCATGGCATTTGTGAAAAATGCAAAAGCAGAAGGATAATATGATTTCGGGAGGCGTAAAATGAGACTTGGACTGGTGCAAATGAAAGTAAGCGACGACAAAGCCGCAAACATCGAAAAAGCTTGCCAAATGATTGAGAAAGTTTGCAGCATGGGTGCGGACATTGCAGTTCTTCCTGAAATGTTCAATTGTCCATACGACAACAAGTATTTTCGTAAATATGCTGAAGATTCGTCAGGAATCACCATCGAGTCAATCAAAAATATCGCTGTTGAAAAAGGGATTTATATCGTTGCGGGTTCCATTCCGGAGATTGATGGCAACAATGTATACAACACTTCATTTGTATTGGATCCGAAAGGTGAAATAGTTGCCCGCCATAGAAAAATGCATTTGTTCGATATTGATGTTAAAGGCGGAATAAGTTTTTTTGAATCTGATACGCTTTCGGCAGGAGAAAACCTCACTGTATTCGAAACGCCTTTTGGGAAAATTGGGCTTGCCATATGTTATGACATGCGTTTTCCGGAACTCATGCGGCTCCTTGCGCTAAAGGGCGCAAACGTGATTGTCATTCCTGCGGCTTTCAATAGAACAACAGGACCCGATCATTGGCAAATGACTGCTAAAGCAAGGGCGCTGGACAATCAGGTTTATTTAGCGGCGGTTTCCCCTGCGGTTGACTGGGATGCTACATACCACGCTTATGGGCACACCATTTTTGTCGATCCATGGGGAAGAGTGGTCGATGAGCTTGACGATGTAGAAGGCTTGATGATGTGCGAAATTGAAAAAGATTTGATTGAAAAGGTAAGGAACGAGTTGCCTCTTATGAAACACAGGCGAAAGGATCTGTATGAGATAAATTTCAAAGGAGATGAGATGTAACAATGGATTATAATGATGTAAAGAATGAAGCAAGGAAAAAAATAGGAAATAAATGCAAAGTTTGTCCGGAGTGCAATGGAATAGCATGCAGGGGACAGGTGCCTGGAATGGGAGGCAAAGGTTCGGGAAGCGGATTCATAAGAAACTTCGAGCAGTTGAAAAGCGTAAAAGTCCGAATGGATACGCTTTATGAACCAAGTGAGATAGATGCGGGCATTGAAATATTCGGAAGAAAATTCAAATACCCTTTCTTTGCCGCTCCGATTGGCGGGGTGAAAGTCAATTATGGCGAGGGGCATACAGACACAACATATTCGGAAGCTGTGGTCAAAGGATGTTTTGAAGCGGGCACGGCTGCCTTTACTGGAGACGGTATTCCGGAAGAGTCATACATCGGGCCCCTGGATGCAGTAGGAGAAGTGTCAGGATGCGGTATACCGACAATAAAGCCTTGGGACGTGGAAGAAGCCATAAGGAAGGTGAAACTTGCTGAAAAAAGAAATGTGGCTGCTATTGCCATGGATGTCGATGCAGCCGGGCTTACGGTGTTTGCAAAGCTTGGCAAACCATTGTTCCCGCAATCAGTGGAATCGTTGAAACAAATAATCGAATCAACAGAATTGCCTTTCATTGTAAAAGGGATAATGACTGTGGAAGGAGCCTTAAAAGCAAAACAGGCAGGCGCTTCAGGAATAATCGTTTCCAACCATGGGGGAAGGGTGCTGGATGATACATTGTCGACAATAGAAGTTCTTCCTTCCATCGTCGAAGCCTGCAAAGGAGAAATGAAGATATTCATCGACGGAGGATTCCGCAAGGGTACGGACATTTTCAAGGCAATTGCTTTGGGAGCCGATGCAGTACTGATTGGAAGACCGTATGGTGTTGCCGTTTATGGAGGAGGAATGGAAGGGGCGAAGCTTTACACCGAAAAAATAGGAGCCGAGCTTGAAGATGCGATGAGGATGACAGGAGCAAAGAACCTCGATGAAATAACAGTCGACAAAGTGGAATTCGCAAAATAAGAAAACAAAGATTCAATAGAAATAAGAGACGGCCTCAGGCCGTCTCTTATTAATGCGATAAAACATAAAGCATGATTGACAATTACTTTATGCCGAAAAGATTTCTCTTGTAGACATAATATAATTTTTCAAGCTCTGCCATTTTTTTCTGCATTTCAACCTGAAGATTTGAAACTTTTTCAAAATCGCTTTCTTCTATGGAGGATCTCAATTCCTCGAAAAGGGATTTTTTGCTGAGTTTGTTTTTCATCAGATCATGTCTCAGTTGATTGATTTTTTCCCAATTGACAATATCATAGTCAGTTGCATTTTCGATGTCGTGAAGCTTCTTGGATGCACGCACAAGTTCCGTGTTGGCATCCAGTATGCGTGATTTGAGTTCGTTGATCCACTGGCAAGTAGATGCTGTTTTGAGCGACTTGATTATGTCTTCGGTGAACACTCCGCCGTTCAAAAGTACTTCAACTTTGTCGGGATACAAATCCAAAGCCTTCACATTTTCGTAAACTGTTGCAGGAGGCACGCCGAACATCGAATCCCTTTCCTCGTCGGTGTAATCTTCGAATACGTCTTCCTCGCTTCTGTATGCCCTGTCTTTTTCAAGATAGAATGCATCGTCACCGGGTTTTTTGGAAAGTTCTTTTTCAATATCTGTCAAAGTAAGGTCGGATGCTGAAATTTTGAGGATCCCGTCGAGCATTGCCTGATATATTGCCGCAACAGACACATAAGTGTTTGTTGTAGGGTTGGGAGACCTGACTTCGAATCTTGTAGCCATCGGGTTGTTCATATCCCTTATCAAACCGGCCAGTATTGTCCTGTTTCTTGAAGGAGTTTCAACCGTGTGTCCCAAAGAAGTAACTATGCATACAGGAGCCTCGAAACCCGGCTTGAGTCTTCTTAGAGCGTCGTTTGTGTCGCTTATGAACGGATTCACAACCTCGTAGTTCTTGAGAAGTCCCATTATGGATTCGAATCCCAATGAACTCATATATGAGGATTTGGGGTCGAGCGGGGAAAAGAGATTGAGCATTTTTCCGGATTTTAGTTTTACAGCGAGACCTATGTGTGTGTGCTTGCCGTTTCCTGCCACTCCTTCGATAGGCTTGGCAAGGAAAGTTACATCAAGGTTTTTGTCGACAAAAGTGTCTTTGATTATATCCTGCGCGAACATTTCATTGTCGCCTGTCTGCATTTCAGAACTGTATTTCCAGTCGATTTCAAGCTGTTCCATGATGTAAGTGAAATTACCGTCGCTGTCCATAGCTGAAGGTACTCCGCCTACTTCCTTATGGCCCATTTCAACTTCGAAGCCGTACTTGTTGAGCTTAAGCAGAGATTCTTCCAGTGCTGTTTTGACAGGACCGATAGTTCGCTTCCAATACTGCTCTTTTAGGACCTGAGATGTTGAAAGTTTTTCTATATCTGCCTGTTTGCCTGGAGTCTTTACCCAGAATTCCAATTCGGTTGCGGTAGTAAGCAGTATTTCATCAATCATCTCGGCGCTTTCAATCCCGAATTCTTCAAGAAGCTTGCCGTTGGTCTTAAAGAGTGCCATCAAGTTTTCCTTAAGACATTTAGCCGATCTCTTCAAAACCGAACGAGAGCATACCAATTTGTCTTCGTGGCACAGAAAAGCTGGTATGATGAGTGTTCCCACAGGCAAAGAAGTTGAAGGATCCGTCAAATCGTAATTGTAGTCAATGAACCATCTGACATCTTTGTCCGGAATCAAATCGACCTTGGCATTGCTGAGGTCTGCGATTTCCGGAAGAACAACGCTTGAACCGTCTGTTTGGACTCCTTTAACGAGGAAATCGGCAATATCTTCCTTGAAAAGTTCAATTGGGATTTTTTCATCTGTGTGGTTATTTCCCAAATCAACTGCTACAAGCGATACGAATTTGATTTCCGGATGGTTGTCGAGAAGCTCCAATAAACCTTGATCGTCATATGTTCCGGGGTTGATGAAATAGAGAAGCTCGTCATAAATTTTTGAAACCATACAATCACCTCTTCTTAAAATATTTGATAATGAATAATTATAGCACAAAAATTACTAATGTAAAGATAGCAAATTTCAAAAATATTGCAAAAACATAGCAATTACAATACTATTAGGCATAAATAAATTATTTATTAAAAATTTTAATACGAATAATAATACGGAACTAAACGAATATTTATAGTTTAAGACGTAGTAATAGTTCGCTATTTCAAAACTTGTGCAATTCTAAAATATCGTTTAAGATTTAGGTGTGAATAAATACAGGAGGAGGATAAAATGATAGACTTGCGAAGTGATACTGTTACAAAACCGACAGACAGAATGAGAACAGCTATGGAAAATGCTATTGTGGGTGACGATGTTTATGGAGATGACCCTACAGTAAACGAATTGGAGCGTTTGGCTGCAAAAATTATAGGAAAAGAAGCATCGGTATTTGTGCCGAGTGGAACTTTTGGAAATCAGCTTGCCGTATTGACTCATACGAAAAGAGGAGACGAGGTTATTCTTGGAAAAGGGAGTCATATATTTCAGCATGAAGTCGGCGCCGCGGCAGTAATTGCTGGTGTACAGCTAAGACTCGTCGATGATGAAAAAGGGTACATGTCACTTGATGATGTCAAAGAAGCGATAAGAGGCGAAAACATACATTTTCCCGAGACGGGATTGATATGCATAGAAAACGCTCATTCAAACGGAATGGCTGTTTCTCCTGAAAAATATGAAGAAATACGAAAATTGGCCAAAAAGAATAAAATACCGATACATATGGACGGTGCACGTGTTTTTAATGCGGCAGTTTCTTTGAACGTCAATGTAAAAGACATTGCAAAATACGCCGACAGCGTAATGTTTTGTCTTTCGAAAGGACTTGGAGCTCCAATCGGATCGATTTTAGCGGGTGACAGGGAATTTATCAAAAAGGCCAGGAAAAACAGAAAATTGATGGGTGGAGGCATGCGCCAGGCAGGAGTCATTGCCGCTCCGGGAATATTGGCATTGGTTGAAATGGTTGATCGTTTGAATGAGGACCACGACAATGCGAAGATGCTTGCTTTAAAACTCGATGAAATTAAAGAGATAGACGTAAAACACGACAGAAATGACATTAACATGGTTTATTGCACAATACCAAAAGAATTGATAAAAGAAGAAAAACTGGTAAAGGAAATGAAAAAGAACGGCATATTGATAAATGGGGCGGAAAACGAAGAATACAGATTTGTTACAAACAAGGATGTAAGCAGAGAGGACTTGGAAGTTTTCATTAATGTAATCATCGAATTGAAAAAATAGAAACGAAGAATTAACCGAGTGTCAATTTATGGATTAATGTGTTATCATATGTAAAGAGATTTTTAAATTGACACAGGAGGTCGCCATGCAACCTGCCATTTATGAATTGAAAAAAGAAATTTTGGAATTGGAGAGAGCCGGTTATATTAAGAACCCGGAACAGACAAGGAAAATCTTGATTCGAATCAGAACAATTTGTGACGAAATCGAAGAAAGCTCGGTTGAAATGCCGGAGCATCCGATTGAATATAAAATAATAAACAAGCTGCCGTTCTTGCTGAAACCGATTCTTAGAAAAGATTACTTCAAAGGTGATTATCTTGAGAAATTTGCAGTTGAAAGGACAATGCAGCTTAAAGAGGCTGATGCTCTTATAACACACAACAATTTCTGGAAGGAACACGAAGATGTAAAAGGAAATGTGTTCGGTTCTTTACCTGTTGAAATGATGACGGCTAATTCGGTATCAAAGCTGTTGCAGATGGGATGGCGCGAAGCAAATGTGAATGTAATCGATTTCAAGATGAAAAATATCAAAGAAAAAGCTGTTTCAAGATTTTGCGAGAAGAATTTTGAACAATTTATTCTCGTCAAGGAAAAAGCCACTCGAACATATCTTGCCCTTGAATATGAAACAAAAAAAACTCATCTATAAGATGAGTTTTTTATAGGAATTTTTCCTTTGCCTTATACCAGAAATTATAGTTGTTCATTCTGAGAAGCTTTGTGCCGACTTCGGAATAACGTATGCTTATGCTTTCAATCTCCTTGTAACTGTATTCCATACCGTCAGTGACTATAAGTATGGAATTTTCATAGGTGTATTCCGGCTTAAGCCCTATTACTGTAGATTCAGGAAGAATGACGCTTGAAGTGAAGGAACGGTATGCCGTGGTGTTTATTGGCGAAACAGGTGTTATCTGAAGAATGTTTATTTTAGGATGGACGATGCTGCCCCCAAGTGAATAGTTGTATGCCGTGCTGCCCGCAGTTGTGGAGACAAGAATGCCGTCTCCGCTGAAATTTTCAAGAATGTCGTTGTCCAAAGTTATAAGCAAGTGTATTGTTGCTGACTTGTCGCCTTTAATTACAATTTCGTTGATGCCGATTACTTGCAGGCAATCAGTAAGAGTGCATATTTCGGCCTCTATATGTTTTATTTCATCAATCATATATTCTTTTTTTTCATATTTGTCTACAAAATCCTCGATATTTTGAGGGAGAAGCTCTTGAAAAAATCCAAGATGACCTGTGTTTATTCCTATAACAGGCATTTCTGGAAAATTGTATTTATGCATTGTTCTTAAAAATGCTCCGTCTCCGCCTATGGTTATCAACAATTCAGCATTTGGATCATACTCTGTCTTGACTTTGAAATTGCGGTCTAAAAGTGTTTTTACGAGAATATTTTCTGCATACAGAGACTGTGAATTGTTGTTTGATATGACGCTTATGAGTTTTTCATCCATTGGCATTTACTCCTTGAAAATTTGATTGCAAGCTAACATTACTATATACCAAAAGTGTTTATTTTGAAAGGTGTGTGGCATCATGAAAAGAAATTCCGACTTGAAATTCATAATTGATGAAAAATATGCGGACAAAAAAATCATAGAAATACTTTATAAACAAATTGGGATGTCGGGAAGATTTGTAAGAAAGCTAAAAAAG
Source organism: uncultured Peptostreptococcaceae bacterium (assembly GCA_964484935.1). Lineage (GTDB taxonomy): Bacteria > Bacillota > Clostridia > Peptostreptococcales > BM714 > BM714. The sequence continues at coordinate 10,638 of CAZAFW010000015.1, read as the reverse complement.
GGAAAATCCATAGAAGCAAATGGAGAAAAGACTTCGATTTACAGCCGGGTCAAATCGGGAGATTTGATTGAGATATATTTTCCCAAAGAGAAATGCGAGGATTTGCCTAATGAAGGAATTGAAGTATCTGTGTTGTATGAAGACAAGTACTTGTTGGCCGTGGAAAAACCAGCTGGTCTTTTGGTTCATCCCATAAAGACGGATCAAAACGACACGTTGTCGAACGGAATAGCTTCATATATGAAATCCAAAGGGGAGGATTACATTGTTAGGCATATAAACCGTTTGGACCGTGACACGTCAGGTGTGGTGCTTATTGCAAAGAATTCATATATTCATGATCAAATTGCGGTACAGATGAATAATGGAGAAGTTGAAAAAACTTACAATGCAATTGTTGAAGGAATTTTGGATAAAAAATCAGACCGCATTGACTGCCCGATAGGAAAGCCTGACATATTGGATATAAGAAGAGAAGTAATGGATACTGGAAAACCTTCTACAACGATATATGATGTAGTTTCCGAATCAGAAGCCTTGAGCGTTCTAAGGATAAGGCTTCTGACGGGAAGAACGCATCAGATAAGAGTGCATATGGCTCATATAGGCCATCCGGTGCTTGGAGATGATTTATACGGTCTTCCCAGCGAATTGATATCAAGGCAGGCTTTGCACGCAGGATCTTATACATTCAGGCATCCCGTGACCAAGAAAATTATCGAGATCAAGTCGGAATTGCCTGAGGACATGCGGGATATCATGGAAAGAAATAATTTTGAATAATTGCGACTATGTTATATAATGATATAAAGAAAAGGAAATGCCTGAGGTGTTTGTTATTTCTGATAAATTCAACCACTGGATTTAATACGGGAGCCTGCGTTTTTCTGTGGATGGCAAGCCTGTTTATGGACGTCAAAGGCAGGGAACAGGGCACCCACCTGGTTGTAACCGGGTATGAATTTAAAGAAGACGGCATCTTGGGTATGAAATATAGCTTCTGAATATCAGGAGCTATATTTATATTAAAACAAGGGCGCATCGGGGAGCAGAACGATGAATGAGACTATTTTAATTCTTTTGACGGATATGACAAGCAAAGTAGGGATTATTATCACCTTGGCTTTTTTATTGTCGAAAATAGCGGTATTCAAGCGTCTTGTCACGAAGAAGAATATAACATTGCTTGACAAAATAATAATGTCGATACTATTTGGATTGTTGGGAATACTCGGAACATACGCGGGAATTCCTGTAAATGGAGCCATTGCGAATTCAAGAATTATTGGAGTTTTTGTGGCAGGGTGGCTTGGAGGTCCATTGGTCGGCTTATTGAGCGGCCTTATAGCAGGCTCGCACAGATGGATTATTGATATAGGCGGTTTTACGGCAGTGGCTTGCGCAGTATCAACAATAACGGAAGGAATCTTAGCTGGATACTGCAGCAAATTGTTTAAAAATATACGCATGGATTGGCTTGGAGCGTTGGTAATGGGTGCAGTTGCCGAACTCCTGCAAATGTTGATAATTCTTTTGATTGCAAAACCTTTTTCGGATGCATTGGAATTGGTGAAAATAATTTGGCTTCCGATGGTGTTCGTAAATTCAATTGGAATTTCATTGTTTATCGCAATAACTCAAAGCATACTACTCGAAAAGGAACGAATAAAGGCTGAGCAGGCGCAATTGACGTTAAATATAGCAACCAAAACTTTGCCGTATCTCAGACAGGGATTTAACAAGGATACTTCAAAGGAAGCTGCAAGAATAATATATGAAATGACAAGCTTGGCTGCAGTTTCAATCACTGATGAAAATAAAATATTGGCTTACGTCGGAAACGGAAGCGAAAATATAATACCGGGAGAAATGAGCATATCAAATATAACGAGGGAAGTAATAAGAACAGGCAAATATAAAATAACGAAGCAAGTCAAGGAAATAGAACACAAGACAAAGGCTGAAATAAGTTCAGGGGTTATAGTGCCGCTTAAGGAAAAAGATAAGGTTGTCGGGACACTGAAAATTTTCAGCAAGGAAAAAAGAGGGATTACAGAGCATGATGTCCAACTTGTTCTGGGTCTTGCAAGACTTTTTTCAACTCAAATAGAGCTCGGAATGGTTGAATACCAAAAGAAGCTTGTGGCCAAAGCGGAACTGAAGGCTTTGCAGGCGCAGATAAATCCGCATTTTCTTTTCAACGCACTAAATACGATTGCTTCTTTCATAAGGACAAATCCGGATAGCGCAAGAAATCTTATATTTAATCTATGCGATTATATAAGGCAGAACATGCAAATATCACAGGACGAAATACCTTTGGAAAAAGAGATAGCTCATATTAAGTCGTATCTTGCAATTGAAAGGGCGCGTTTTGGAGATAAAATAAACGTTATCTTTGATGTGGATAAAAGTCTTAGCTTCAATGTTCCTCCATTGATACTCCAACCCCTTGTGGAAAATTCGGTCAAGCATGGGATGAGGGGGAGGCAGGAAGGCATAAGGATAAAAGTATTCATAGAAAAAGTCAAAGACTATTACAGCATTGTCATAGAGGACAACGGAATCGGAATAGAAAAAAGAATAATTCAAGAAATAAAGGGCAACAATATTGACGGATCGATAGGGCTTGTAAATGTGGATAAGCGTCTGAAATGCAAGTACGGTCTTGATTACGGCATGGAAATCGAATCCGAAAAGAATTTGGGAACGAAAATCAGCTTGAGGATTCCGGTTGAAAAAGAGCTGAATAGGGGGAGAATCGCATGATAAGATGCATTGTTGTTGATGACGAAATGCCTGCTGTAAATGAAATTAAATATATGCTTAATGAAATTGGCGGAGTTGAAATTGTTGCAGAAGCCAACGATATGGAGACTGCGAAAAAGGTTGTCTGTGAATTCAAGCCTGATGCGGTTTTTTTGGACATAAACCTAGGAAGTGGAGATGGAATAGAATTGGCGGATATAATCACAAGGGAAAAAAATTATCCGTCTATAGTATTTGTTACAGCCTATGACGATTATGCCATTAAGGCTTTTGAAGTGAATGCAATAGACTACATTTTGAAACCAATAAATAGCAACAGACTTGCAAAGGCTCTAAACAAAATAAGGGAAAACATGGAAAATAAAGAACAGCATGGAGCAGATGAAAAACTCAAAATATTCTTAGAAAACTACAACAAAAAAATTGAAAGAATAAGTGTATATTCAAACGGCAAATATATTCCGCTGGAGCCTGAAATTATTTATTATGTTACAACAGATGGAAGGAATACACTTATAAACACTGAAAAAGGTGAGTATATAACAAGTTTGACCTTGTCGGAGCTGGAGAGCAAGTTTAAAGATTACAATCTATTCAGAACGCATAGAAGCTATCTGTTGAACTTAAACCATGTAAAAGAAGTGTACAACTGGTTTAACGGGACTCTTCAGGTTGTCGTTGCAGGAAGCAAGGAAAGAATTCCGGTTAGCAGGAACAAAGTATGCAGCTTCAAGGAGATAATGGGAATTTAAATAAGTGAAGCCCAAAATAAAAGCCGCCTTTTGGCGGCTTTTATAAAAACTTCAGTTTTCGATGACGTTGAGTGGATTGATTTGCTTGCCATTATAGTGTATTTCAAAGTGGAGATGTGAACCTGTGCTGATTCCTGTGCTTCCCATCTTTGCGATTATTTCGCCTTTGTCAATTGGGTCTCCGGTTTGTACAGATGCCGATTTTAAATGCGCATATACACTTTTATATCCATATCCATGGGAGATGATTACCATTCTTCCGTACCCGCCGTTGTAGCCGACATAAGTGACTATTCCGCTTCCGGAAGCCAATATTTGAGTACCTTGGCTATTTGCAATATCGATTCCTTTGTGATAGTCTTTTTTACCTGTTATAGGATGGGTCCTGAACCCGAATGGAGAAGTCAAGCGGCCCGTGGCGGGCATCAAATCGGGTCTTGCATCAAGGAAATCCAGCCTTATTTCCAAATCCTTTGAAAATTTGTCAATCGTGTCTTTTTCATTATCTATCAATTCAATAATTTCATTGCTGTTTTCAGGAACATAAATGACGTTGTTTTCAGGAAGATTTACTGTTCTGTCAGACGAACGCGACAAGGGTTTTGACAAGTCGCTTGATGTCGGTTTTTTTTCTGAAAGGTTTAAACCGACCATGTCCCTGATTTTGTATTCAAGGACATTAAGCTCATCGAGTTTTTCAGAAACAATGACAGCATTGTTTTTGAGACTGTCAATCTGCTCTTCGTAGGAATTGTTGACAGCCATTAGATTGTTTGTTCTTTCACGGCTTGAATAAACTTCGTTTGTAAGGTCTTCGTTTATATTGAAAAGAACAAAGGAAGAAATTGTAAGGAAGAGCGCTGCAAAAGAAACGGCCAAAGTGCCTGAGTATACGAAAAGCTTGCTTAGGCACATGTTCTTCTGTTTCGAACTTTCATTTGAAATTATTACAAATGTGAATTTTTCCCTTTTCCACCTGCATAAAAGGCTGTATGTCCAAACAATTGAATCTGTAATTTTTTTACATGTGAATTCTATGAATTTGTAAAAAACGAAAAATGTAGAAGAAAGCAATGAAGCAATCATTTGATCGATTATAACATTGACTTCGTTCAAATAAACTACTGCGTCTATCATGGAGAAAAAAATAATTAGTGATGCAGCCCAAGATTTTTTAAGAATATGTGATAGTATTACAGTGGATTTTGAAAGAACATTATAAACGAAAGCTGCGATTGGCTTTATAACTTTTGCAGAGCGTATGTAAAATGTTTTTATGGAATGTATAATATTGTCTATGGTGTTCTTGAATTTTGGCATAAGAGTCTCCTAAATTTATATATGTTTTAATTATAGCAGGAACACACGTAAAATGTAATAGTTTTGTAAAAATGGTTTCATTGGAGGCAATCAATGAGCAAAAGAGATATTTTTCTTCCGGTAAGCAGGGAGGGTATGAAAAAAAGAAACTGGGACCAGTGCGATTTCATAGTAGTCACGGGGGATGCCTATGTTGACCATCCAAGCTTTGGAGTTGCTATACTCTCTAGAATACTTGAAAAAAATGGATACAGGGTGGGCATAATTGCGCAACCGAACTGGAAAGATAAAAATAGTATAAGTTTGCTGGGAAAACCCAAATATGCATTTTTGGTGACCTCGGGCAACATGGATTCCATGGTCAACCATTATACTTCAAACAAAAGAAAAAGAAGAAGAGACGCGTATACACCCGGCGGAGAATTTGGAAAAAGGCCGGACCGTGCTGTAATAGTTTACACAAATCTAATCAAGTCATGTTTCAAGGATATTCCTGTAATAATAGGCGGAATTGAGGCAAGCCTGAGACGAATGGCCCACTATGATTATTGGGACAATAGAATAAGGCGTTCGATTCTTTTTGATTCCAAAGCTGACATGCTGGTTTATGGAATGGGAGAGAAGCCTTTATTAGAGATAGCGGAATACATGGCTGCAGGGGTTGAAATAAATCAGATAAGGCATGTCAGAGGAACCTCTTATATACAAAATAGTTTGGATATAGAGCCTCATACGGTCGAAATACCGTCATATGATGAAGCTGTAAAAGATTCGGCGGCTTTTGCAAGAGCTTTCATAATCCAGTCCAAGGGCGACAATCCTTTCAATGACATGTCGCTGGGCCAGCAACATGGAAACAGATACCTCATTCAGAACCCGCCCCAATACCCAGTGGAGCAGACATATCTGGATGATGTATATGATTTGCCTTATGTGAGGGAATCGCATCCCGATTATGACAGCATGGGAGGAATTCCCGCACTAAATGAAATGCGCTTTAGCATAACTGCCCAAAGAGGTTGCTTTGGAGATTGCTCATTTTGTTCAATAAGCAGGCATCAAGGAAAGCACATACAGCAAAGAAGCCATGAATCGATATTAGAAGAAGCAAAATGGATGGCAAGGCAGGAAGACTTCAAAGGATATATACAAGATGTTGGAGGACCTACTGCCAATTTTAGAAGCGAGGCTTGCCAAAAAGCCAAAGAACACGGATATTGCGACAACAGAAGCTGCCTTTCTCCTTCTCCGTGTCCTAACCTTGTTCCTGACCACAGCGATTATGTTGATCTGCTTAGGGAATTGAGGAATTTGAACGGGGTAAAGAAAGTTTTCATAAAATCGGGAGTAAGATATGACTACATGATGCTGGACCCGAAGAATGAATTTTTCAAGGAATTGTGCAAAAATCACATAAGCGGGCAACTGAAGGTGGCTCCTGAACATGTTTCGCAGAAAGTGCTCAGCTATCTCAATAAACCGTCTTTTGACTCATACAAAAGCTTTAGGACGGCATATTTTAAGTACAACAGGTCAATCGGCAAAGAACAATTTCTGGTTCCGTATTTCATTTCAAGCCATCCGGGAAGCACGCTTGAAGATGCGATCATGCTTGCGGAATATCTGCGCGACATAGGAAGACACCCGGAACAGGTGCAGGATTTTTATCCGACGCCGGGAACGATGTCGACAGTAATGTATTTCACGGGATTGGATCCGAGGACGATGGAAAAGGTATATGTGCCAAAGGGAAGGGAAAAAGAGCTTCAAAGGGCATTGTTGCAGTATTGGAATCCCAAATACAGGTTGATGGTTTATGAGGCGTTGAAAAAGGCAAACAGGATGGATCTGGTTGGATATGGGGAAAATGCATTGATAAAACCAATAAACAAAGGAAAGGGAATCGGAGGTAGAAATGACAGAAAAGGAAAGGCTGGATCGAATAAACCAGCTCGCAAGAAAACAAAAAGGTGAAGGCTTGACGGAAGATGAAAAAAAAGAACAAAAGATATTGAGGGAAGAATATCTCAAGTCATTCAGAAAACAATTCCGCCAACAGCTTAATTCGATAAAAATTGTTGACGAAAATGATATAAACAAAGATTTGAATTAATAGGTTTGGAGGGTGCCAAATGAAGAGTATTGATACTGAAAAGAATAAGAGTGCATGGAACAGCTTGGAAAAGGGAGACTTATGTGAAATGAAAATATTTATTGATGGATACAAAGAATTCATTTCAAAAGCGAAGACGGAGAGAGAAGCATCGGATTATATTGAAGCGGAAGCAAAGAAGAAAGGTTTCATTGATTTGTATTCTGAAGATAATGAAAGCTTTGATCCAAAAGGAAAGTACTATGCAAAGAATCGCGGCAAGTCGATTATAATGATAAATATCGGGGAAAGCGATTTGATTGACGGCGTTAATATTATAGGCGCACATTTGGATTCGCCAAGGCTTGACCTGAAGCAAAATCCAATTTACGAAGACAGCGACATGGTTTTGTTTAAAACACATTATTATGGAGGAATCAAAAAATATCAATGGACTTCTTTGCCTTTGGCTCTGCACGGAATAGTCTATAAATCAGACGGTGGGAAGGTTTCCATAAGCATTGGGGAAGCCTCCGAAGACCCGGTATTTTTAATAAGCGATTTGCTGCCTCACTTGGCAAAGGACCAAAATGCTAAAAAAATGAGTGAAGCTGTTACAGGGGAAAGTCTGAACGTGATTATTGGAAATAGGCCAAGCGATGAAGAAAAAAATCCATTCAAGTTGAATTTGCTGAAAATACTGGAGGAAAAGTACAAAATTAAAGAGGATGATTTTAAGGTCGCGGAGCTTGAAGTGGTTCCTGCAGGAAAAGCGCGTGATTCGGGTTTTGACCGTTCCATGGTAATGGGATACGGCCAGGACGATCGTTCATGCTCATTTGCTGCGATGAAAGCCCTCTTTTCAAAAGAATCGTATAAGAGAAGCGCAGTGGCTGTTTTCAGCGACAAAGAAGAAATAGGAAGCGTTGGAAACACAGGGATGCTATCAAGCTTTTTTGAAAATTTCATGGCTGAAATACTTTTTCGTATAAAGGGGAGCTATAATGAACTTATGCTCAGGCGATTGTTGTCCAATGCCAATGTTTTTTCTGCAGATGTAGTCAATGGTTTTGATCCGGATTATCCGGAAGTTTCCGATAAATTGAATTCGGCTTATCTTGGAAGAGGGGTTTCCATTTCTAAATACGGGGGATCAAAAGGAAAGTCGGGATCAAACGATGCAAATGCTGAATATATCTCGAAAGTGAGGATGCTTCTGGAAAAAGAGAATATAGTTTGGCAGACAGCCGAAGTGGGAAAGGTCGACCAAGGAGGCGGCGGGACAATAGCCTATATATTGGCCAACAAAGGGGCTGAAGTTGCGGACATAGGATTGCCGGTTTTAAGCATGCATTCCCCCTTTGAATTGATAAGCAAGGTTGATTTGTATATGGCGTATAGGGCATATGAAATATTTTTTAGAGAAATGGCTTGATTTTTTAGGTTATTCTGTTATAATTCAATAGTTGTCATTTAGAGGCGTATGCATTTGCATATGCCTTAATTTTAATTAAGGGGAGCAATCATGAAAGTTTTAAACAAAAAAGAACTAAAAAAGTTTTACTTGCTGCTGGTGCCCATTCTTGTAATCGGGTTTGCATTGGCTGCATATGCAGAAACTGAAAACGAGTACTATGATGACGGAACGGATCTTCCAGTTGCTGAACTTAGTGGAGAATTCAAGTATGTCTATGATAATGAATTGATTCAAAAGGTTGAAACTGTCAATAAATTTACTTTGAATCAAGACGCCTTAAAGATGGAGAGAGTTTCTAATATAATGGAAGTGACTTCATTGCCGGAGGAAGCTGCTATGACAATCGTCAAGTATTCCAAAAAATTTGGAATTAGGACATCGCTTTTGCTTGCAATGATGGAGCTTGAAAGCGATTTCAAAAAATACGAGGTTGGGACGCATAATGACAGAGGCTACATGCAGATAATTCCAGGCACCGAAAAATGGCTTGCTGAGGAATATGGCGAGATGATAGGACTGAAATATAATCCGGAAAGAATATTTGAAGAGGAATACAACATAGGGCTTTCAGCTCTTTATATAAATATTCTCAGCAACGCATACGGAGACAACTTCAACAGAATTTTATCTGAATATAATAGGGGGCCGTACAATTTGAAGGAGTACTATCAAAAACACGGTACATACTCTACAGGCTACTCAAATAAAATTCTATTTTTGGAAAAGAAATACGAATCATTGAATTCATAGATAAATGCAAAGCCGCCTTGGAAAAGGCGGCTTTTTATTTTGCGTGAAAAAAACATTTAATATTAAGAAAAGGGTTTAAGATATATAATAAGTGTATGCCAACAATGACAAAGGTGGTCGGAAATGAAATTCCTCTCTAAACACACGCACAAATCAAAATGGAGATATTTAATTATAACAACAGGGCTTTGCATAGTCATATTTGTTTTCATGGGTGCGGCAAAGAACATAAAAGAACAATATCTTGAAACGAAATTCATGTTGGCCCTTGACAATTCTTTAGCTGAGTCAATATATACATATAATCTTTTCTCAAAAGACATAATGGTTTTGGACAAGACAAATTTTGAATACGAAAATCTTTATGGAGAAATATTCGATAAGAATGAAATAGTTAAACAATTGGAAGGAGTCCAAAAATACGTAACAGTTAATCTTGGCAGCGATTTGGAAAGAATTGCTGATTTGGCGGACAGAACACCTTTGACTCTTCAGGAATCGGCGATATTGCTTGGATATTGTGAACAGCTGAAAATGGAACCCTCAATTATATTGGGGCTCATAGAAACAGAAAGCAATTTTAACAAATTTGCAGTCGGCACATCAAAGGACCGCGGCTACATGCAGATAATACCGGATACCGAAAAATGGCTTGCCTACAGGTATGGATACCGTCTTGGCGTGCACTATGATTCTTCAAAGATTTTTGAACCAGAGTACAATTTCGCACTTGGGACAATATATCTGAATCATTTGAAGAGAGTTTACGGAGACGACTACCATAAAATATTGTCCGAGTACAATAGAGGACCCTACAATTTGAAAAAGTATTACAACAAACATAAAACTTATCAGACCAGCTATTCGAAACTTGTGCTTAAAAAGTCGGAAAAATACAGAGTATTCGATTGACAATCAGTATTGCAATTTGACAAATGAGACTCGGGCCAAATGGCTTGGGTCTTTTGTATTTACGATTATTGTATTGATGGAGTATGATTATGTTGAAAAGGACAAAAATCATAATGCACACAAAAAATGTGACCCGAACTGTTTGTTTTGCATCTAAACAGTAGGAGGAAAAAACATGCAGGATAAATTAAGATGGATAAATGAAATAATGGATGAGCATGGCGATTATCTAAAGAGGACTGCAGCCATAATCACCAGCGACACATCTCTTGCAGAGGACTTGGTTCAGGAGACATTCCTGAATTTATACAGGAATTCAAATAGTTTCAGAAGGGAAGCGAAGGTTCGTACATATCTATATAGGATTCTCATGAACAACATTAAGATGCATTATAGAAAGAGCAAACCAAAAGAATGTGCATTTGAAATAGAGAGAGCCGGAAGTGTGTCTTTTGAAAATGAAACCGTCGACGCAATGGACATAAACAATGCAGTATCTAAATTAAAGCCGATATACAGGCAGATTGTAGTTTTGCATTATTTTGACGGGATGAGCATAGATGAAA
>CAZAFW010000014.1:0-40268 GCA_964484935.1 uncultured Peptostreptococcaceae bacterium | reverse complement strand
GTTCTTTTTGATTGGAATAATCACTGGTCTCGGACTGTCCCAAATGATTTCTGAAACCGTCATCAGTGATTAATTTAATTTACGTAAACCATTTGATGCTATGGTATTATGTGGATATAGGCTGAAAAATACCCATATCATAATGAAAGGATGAAAATGATGAATACCAGACGTACTTATCAATGGTTGTCGGTCATACTGGTTATGGCCCTGATTCTAAGCAGTTGCTCAAAATCTGCAGAAGTCGCTGGGGACCAACCCGCAGGAGAACTGAAAATCGAAGAAGCCGAGCCTCTTGTCGACCGCGATCCTGTCGATAGCGAAGTGGAAATATTCAATCTGCTGAACAGTGGCTTCTTTTATTCCAGCACCCAAATGGCTCAAACAGACGATGAACTCAAGTATATTGAGCTAAGAAATCTGTCTCTCAATTTACTCACAGACAAGTTCCTTGATTTGACGGATTCTGCTTACAAATTGACTGAAAACAGTCTGGACTATTATGAGAACCATCTGCTGAGATATCTGGATTCCTCCGAGATGTCCGATGATCAAGAAGGGGTCATGCAGATTACAGAAGGTATGCTGGCCTACCGTACAGCGATAAGTTCCTTGAATGAAGAAATCCATGCTTATTATGGACTGTTGGAATCAGACTCCGAGCTGAAACCGACACTTCAAAGCACTTTATTCACGCAGTCTATGAAACTCTTCAATCTCGCAGACGCTTATCTGGAATTTTTACTGCAAAGCCGGGATTACATCGCTCTTGCTTTCGGTGAGAGCCATGCTGAAACACGCCCTACATTCAACGCGCATGCCGATAAGATATATGAAGAGCAAATTGCACAAGACTACTCAGAAATGATGTTGACCTATCTGGATGCCTCTGAACTTTACGCATATATATCAAGTGCAGACTACTATGCAGGGGGGTCCTATCAAGGGCATCTCAAGCTGCTGCTTGATCAACTAGATGATTCGGAAGACGCCATGCAGCTAAAGGGTATGTTTGACCGCGGCATCCTTGATTCAAATATACCCATGCATCTGATTCAACCTGAAGTGCCTGCAGAAACAACTGAAATTTCATACTTGGACAGCATTCGCCGTTTTTTCATCATCGACTCATATGCGGACGATGATTCTTCAATCGAAGATGCAATAACTGTTTTAACAGTTATTGAGAATGTCGAACAGTTCAGTCGCTATAGCAACTCACAAGATCCCATAGCTGATGCCATCATGTCTGTGATTCTATCCGGCGCTCCAGCCTCTCAAAAAGTGGATTTGCCAGCTGTCATTTCTGCTGATGATCCTCAAGAAGAAAGCGCTCTCAGGACTGAAATCAAGACAGCCCTTAAGGAAAATGCGCCTGTCAAAGCGGCTGGTATAGTTGCGCTTGAGAATGAGAAAAAGGCACAGAATCTCAAGAAAAAGATCGTCGAGAGCCTGCGCGACGGACAGAAAAAGCTTAAAATACTCGGCATGGGCAAAGAAGCTGAGAAACTATTCGGCGGTGACGGTTCCAATACGCTCGATGCTCAATATACCCTCTTGATCGGGGCCATGAGCCAACAACTTAAAGATAAAGGCAGCGCCCTCAGTAGTGAGATGTTCGAGAAAGTCAACCAGTTATTGAATAAGGACCTTGAAGAGCTACTCGGCGAAAAGAAAGAAGACTTTGTCAACAAGTTCATTGAGACCAACGCCGAAGACTTAGTCGACAAGTTTTTGGATTGGAAGAAAAACGCGCTCAACTTTGATGACTTGCAAATCGATAAAGACACCCTTTTGTCTCTGCTCTCTTCCATGGGAATAGAATTGAAATCTCCTGAAGCTGTTGCGCAAACCACTCCTGACCAAACGCCTCCTGAAGCGGATAACACGGCAGTGGATATAGATGATTATCTGCCGAAAACTTCTTCCATGCCTGGGCTGAAATCCTTGGGTATGGATATATTCTCGGGCGGGGAGAGGTCGGATGGACCGCTCACCTATTACACCAACTTCAGACATGGCAGACCAAAGGAATACACCGCGCAAACTGAGCATGCCAACCTTTACACCTTTGTAAGCGTCAAGATTAGCTATAATATGCCGGATGCCAAAGGCCAGGCCAGACCATTCGACCGATCTAACTTGACCAGGGTCAATCCAAAAGCCTATGACAATGAATCTGGTGAGGACTATTTGTTCAATGCCAGAAAAGAAAACAGGGGCATCGGCAACTCCGGTGTGCGGTATGAGTTGATCAGCGGCAATTTAACAGCCATCAAGGGTCCCATGTTGGTTCAAATCAACTTCAACGATTTTATGATTGAAGAGTATCCCCAAGCCAAAAGCATCATGAAGGCCTTTGTTGCAGACATGCTATCCAAAGTCGGAGCGGATCCAAACCAATTCAAACCGTCCGAGAATCCTGTAAAAACGCCTGATGTGCAATCGGACTCTACATTGGAGGGAACTCTTTCTCTACTAAATCTTCATAAGGCAAAAAATATGAAAGTCGATGTGTCTTACTTCAGCCCAGCAGGTGATTTTATCACTTCTGAGACTGTGATGACGGATGCTGATGGCAAGTTCACTCTACCGTTCGCTTATCCCAAAGACCAAGGCTACAAGGCCATATTGAGCATCCCCCTCATTTACTTCGACGATGAGGGAGACGCCCTCACTTATGTGACGGACAAGACCAAGAACATCAATGAACCCATTGTGATTTTCGGTGGAGAATATCTGATATCATCAGCGGATGACCTCAATATCGCATGTGATCTCTACAGTGGAATCGCCTACGGAAACGAACCTGTAGAAGGTATCAACCACATCGATTCACAAACTTATGTCTACTTCTATCAGACCATGATGGAGGCCATCGATTATTACCAGTATGAGCGTGATTTCACATTTGACTCACGTTTGCCAATTCGCCTTATTTTGAACGAGAATGTCGAAAGCACGAAGGATGCCATGGGCTATTACAATTTTGAACTCGATGCCATCCATGTTTTGGAAGACTACACCAAGATTGATTCAGAAGACATGCCTCATCTCATCTACCATGAGTTGTCCCATTACATCATGACCATGCTCTATTATCCGGACTATCCAGGGGGCCGCAGCGATGATGCTGACACTTACCATGGAGGATATGCCAATTCCTACACAGGTTATTCTTACTCGGAAGGTTTTGCCTTCTTCATGGAAAGCATCATGGGTCTTTACTACTACAATGAACCGGCAGTAGCCAATGGCAGTCTTGAAGAGAATCACAAGGCCTGGGAAAATTCAGGCTTTTCAGAGACACTGGCAGTGGCAAGCGTCTTATACGACCTAATTGACAGTGGAACCGAGGACGATGATTCAGTCGCTCTTGAGTTCGATGCACTCTGGCAAATCCTTTCTCAAAACCAGCGCCATTTTGGGGATGTATACGATGACTTGAAATCGAATCATCCAGATCTCTCCAACGAGATTGACCAGATCTTTATTGATCACGGTTTCTTCGTTGTCACCGATCGCTATGAAGAAGGGGCAGGCGTCTACAATTTTGGGGAAGCTTTTGTCGACGCGAATGGAAACAACGTGTATGACGAATCGGAGGTTTTCTATGACTATAATGCTATGGATGAAAATGGCACAGCCATACAGGAATACAGGGACGGGTACACCGTCGGATATGCCGGATATGCGGACAGGGTTGACAGGAAATGATAAGTAATTGAACAAGGTGTTGGTGAATCACTTCATCAACACCTTGTCTTTATTTATTGAAATTGGTCTCCAATGATTTCATGCTGTCATATAAACGCCTGGGTCTTTTTTTAAGACATCTAATGTTTCCTTGAGGATATCAATTCCCATCCGCATATGTTGGATTGTCTTTTTTAGTTTTTTGACTTCCATAATGGATGAAGGTTCTCCAGCTGGCAGTTTATCCCGTGGATCATCATTTGTTTCCGGCTGTTTGTCAGCCCCTCCCTATCTCTAATCACTTGGCAATTAAATCAAATATTGTGTTGCCAAAGAATGGTTATAAGATGAGGGATAATTATGGTAGAATTAATCTCAATAATTATAATTAATCTTTGCAGGAATTATAAAAGGCGGTATCGTTTGCGGATTTTGAAAGAAGGTAATAGTATGTTTAAAGTGATTAAATTCAATAGACTATTGAATTATGCTGATGGTTTGGATTTTCAGAATAAAGCTTTTGAATCTGTGAAAAACGAAGAGTATGATGGAATGCTATTGATATTGGAGCATACACCGGTTTTTACATTTGGTACCGGTGGTGGTTTTGATAATTTTTTGATGCCCAAGAAGAAGTTGTCGGATCTAGGAATTGATTTAGTCAAGACAAAACGTGGTGGCAATGTAACTTTTCATGGACCGGGACAGATTGTAGCATACCCGATATTTAATTTGGCCAAATTACAAAAAGATTCCCATTGGTATATGCATTGTGTAGAAGAAGTAGTGATTAAAACGCTTGAAGAATTTGGGATCAAAGGGTCGCGAAAACCGAAATATAGAGGAGTATGGGTGGAAGATAGAAAAATTTCCGCAGTGGGTATTAGAATCAGCAAATGGATTACCATGCATGGACTGGGATTTAACATCAATGTTGATAAAAAATATTTCGACATGATTAATCCTTGTGGCATAACAGAGTTTGGTGTTGCCTCTCTTGAGGATTTTGGGATTGATATGGAAATTGAGGATATCAAGGATGTGCTGATAAGCAATTTCGAAAAAGTTTTTGAGATTGAATTAATTGAGGACGATGAAAAAATTCTAGGGGGAAGAATGAAATGATTGATAGGCCGAAATGGATTAAAAAGAGAATAACAAATATGGAAAGCATCGAGGAGACAACCGCTATACTGAGAGGACTTTCCCTCAATACAGTCTGCGAAGGGGCACAATGCCCTAATATAGGGGAATGCTTTGGAAATAAAACTGCCACTTTCATGATAATGGGAGAGGTATGTACAAGAAGATGCAGATTCTGCGCCGTTCCGAAAGGGGAGGCGCAATGCCTGGACGATAAAGAACCTGCAAATATTGGAATTGCTTGCAGCAAGTTGGGACTTGAGCACGTAGTAATAACATCGGTGACCAGGGACGATATACCCGATGGGGGAGCCGGACATTTTGCAAAGACAGTTTCTGAAATAAGGAGGCAAAATCCAAATACAACAATTGAGCTGTTGATACCTGACCTTCAAGGCGATTGGGAAGCGCTTAAGGTGATTATAGATTCAAAGCCAGATATATTGAATCATAATTTGGAAACCGTGCCGGTTCTTTACGATGAAGTGAGGCCTCAGGCAAACTATGAAAGGTCGCTGGAGTTGCTTAAGAAGGTAAAGGAGATTGACAAAAATATTCATACCAAATCCGGAATCATGCTTGGGCTCGGAGAGAAAGAAGAAGATGTGCTTAAGCTTATGGATGACTTGATTGGCGTAGGATGCGACATCTTAACAGTTGGCCAATACCTGCAGCCTTCAAATGAGCATATTGACTTGAAAGAGTATATACACCCCGATAAATTCAAGGAATATGAACGGATTGGGCTTGAAAAGGGATTCAAGTACGTGGCTTCAGGTCCGCTGGTAAGAAGCTCATTTAACGCTTCCATTGGCATGAAAAAACTGGAAGAAACAAGTTGCGAATGAAAATTATAATTTGAACCGTCCGGCAGTTTGAAGAGTTTTATGTAAAGACTATTGATATCTTTCAAATCAATGGGGGGACAGTTATTTTTGAGTGTCATTTTAAATAAATGGATTAATTGAATCATTCACAACTTCAAAGAACCATGCATAGAAAATTGTGGTGGTTTTTCAATTTTTCTTATATAATAAATAGTAAATCATCTAAAGGAGCAAGCCATGGAAAATACCAGCATGATAATTGCTATTATAATGACACTTGCAGCCATTGGCGCAGTGATAGCGGCATACTATTACAAGAAGAAAAACTTGAACAAACTCTTCGAGCAGGCGTATGAATATGCAAAACAAGTTCCCAAGCAAAAGAAAAACAGTGTATTGCTGCTTATGTTCATGGAAGCCGTGTCGGCATCCAAAAACAAGTCTAAATCGGCTGCCGGCAATAACAAACTTAGCAATCCCAAGTATTTCGAAATCCAATTGATACAAATGTCAAAGATCCTAAAAAGCGATAAAAAGGGCTGGGATAAAAAGACTAAAAGGGCTTTTCGCCTGCTGAAGGATTATCAGGCATGGGAAGAGAAAAAGAATTCTGATGATGCCAAAGCAAAGCAAAATAAAACGGCATAGAGATATAAAAGCACTGGCTTAAAAGACAGCCAGTGCTTTTATTATGGTGTTTTGTGTTTTTATATTGTTTCAACTTCCGCTCTTCTTTATCTTTCATTGGTTTCATTGTCGACAAGCAGAACATCCTTCAATTCCACCGATTTGCCCCATACCCTAATTGGAAGAGGGTCTCCGGACAGCAGTGTGAATTTTATGACGGCGGAAACAGACACATTTATTTCACGGCCCCGATACTTTATCATGAAGCTGTAGCTTTTCCAATTTTTCGGCAGATAGGGACGGAAGGATATTCCCTTTGGGCCGATCCTGAAACCCGAAAACCCGTTTATGACGCTTAGCACTGCGCCTGCGCAATTCGCCATATGGAGTCCGTCTTTTGTATTTGATTGAGTATCTTCAATATCCAAATTGATGGATTCTGTGAAGTAGTCATATGCTTTTTCGAAGTATCCGCACCTGGATGCCATTATGCCGTAGACGCATGAGGACAGCGAGGAGTCATGGGTTGTTATTTTTTCGTAGTAGTCGAAGGTTGCTATCATGGAAGGCTCGTCTATGTCCTCCTCCAGAAGAAAATGCGCCAAAACGGTATCGGCCTGCTTCAAAACCTGATGCCTGTAGATTGTAAGCGGGTGGTAGTGGAGAAGGAGCGGGCTGAGGGACTTGCTTTTTTCCGAAAAAGGCCACATCGGCTTACTCAGAAAGGAATCGTCCTGAGCAAAAATTCCCAATTCCTCATCGTAGGGCAGGTGCATTTGATCGCAAGCTTTCTTCATGCGGAGAGCTTCTTCCTTGTCAAAGCCTATTCTATTGCAGAGCCCTTCGAAAGAGGCCTTTGCGGTTTCGTTCTCGATATCTTCAAATTCGTCAAACAAAGCGGAGGCAAAGCCCAAATGGTATTTTGCCATTAGATTGGTGTAGTAGTTGTTGTTGACTATGGCTGTGTATTCGTCTGGCCCCGTTACCGAGTTTACAACAAAACGGCCTTTGTGGAAGTTGCCGATCTCAAGCCAAATACGCGCAGTCTCTATGATGACCTCGGCTCCCTTGCTGGCGAGGAAATCGTAGTCGGCGTTGAATTGGTGGTATTGAATGAAGGAGTGGGCAATGTCTGCATTTATGTGGTATTGGGCGGTTCCGGCGGGGAAATAGCCCGAACACTCTTCTCCCGAGATTGTCCTCCAAGGGTATGAAGCCCCTCTTCCATGTCCCAGCTCCAGTGCGCGCCTCTTTGCATGGGGCAGTGTCTTAAACCTGTATTCCAAAAGGCTTCTGGCCATGCCAGGCTGAGTCATTTGCAGAAGCGGCAGCATGTATATTTCTGTATCCCAGAAGTAGTGGCCGCTGTAGCCTTCTCCTGACAGGCCTTTTGCGGATATGTTGGAATACTTGTCGGGTCCTGCGGACTGAAGAATCTGAAAGAGATTGAAGCGGACCGCTGTTTGAACACCGTCATCCGAATCGATTTTTATATCGGAACGGGACCAGAAGGCTGAAAGAAAATCAGCCTGAGCGGACAGGAATTTTTCGAAGGATGTCTCTGAGTACTCCTCGGAAAGCCTTACGCATTCATCGTATGGATCGCTGAACCTGATTCCATCGGTGAAGAAGCAGCGTTTTTCCATACTGATCGACCGCATGCCTTCAATGGTTGTTGTGGCGGTCCCGCGGTCTATGTCATGACGGATACTGCCGGGAGTGTCTGAAAGGATGCGGTAGTCGACGACTGTCGCCTGGCGGATATTGGTGTTTGATGTTTTCATCAGGCAGTGTATCTTGCCGCTTTTCTGTTTCAAAAATATATTGTCCATGAGTTTTGCTTCCAGCAGGCTCATTCTGGGGTCGGATCCTTCGCCTAAGTTTTTCACATCGGCGCATACGGAGCACCGCAATTCTATCTTTCCTTCATATTCAATATTGATTTTGTATATGAATATATTTTTTACCCAAAATGACGCCAATCTAATAAACTCGATTTTAGCGGTTTTGCCGAGCTCAGTTTTATAGTGGTATTTCCTGGTTGAGATTCCTCTCTTGAAATCCAGGCTACGTTCATAGTCGAAATGCCGGCCGCTCGCAAGGTCCACTCTTTCGCCGTCAAGAAGGATTTCGCAGCTTTGTGTGTCCGCTATGCGGGGCTGCTTGTCCTGGAAAAGTGGAAACCCGTGGGCATACTCCCCGTAAGAAATAGGGACCCTGTCATAGAGTCCATTGATGTAGGATCCTCCGACCGGTCTTATGTCTCCCGAGCCATAGCCCTCCTCGAAGCTTCCCCTCACGCCTATGTAGCCGTTTCCAACCGTGAAGAGGCTTTCCTCGACCAAGACTTTAGATATGTCCAGTTTGTTTCTTTTTATCTGCCACATGGCAAGCTCCTATTCTTTTAAAGCTCCGGATGTAAGCCCGGAGATGATCTGTTTTTGAAAGAGGATAACGATTATGAGTGTGGGGATGGTCACCACAACGGTTGCCGCCGTCACCTGGCCCCAGAATATTTGAAACTGGCCTCTCAGAAAGGAAATTGCTACGGTCGCGGAGTGATACTTGCTGTTGCTGTTCAGAGTCAAGGCAAGCAGGAATTCGTTCCAAACCCCTATGAAGGTTATTATTGCGGATGTGAAGATGCCGGGCAGAGCCAGGGGCAGTATTATGCTGAAGAAGGTCTTGAGCTTGGAGGCGCCGTCTATGGTTGCAGATTCCTCCATCTCGATCGGGACTTTGGAAAAGTGGGTTATCAGTATGAATATTGCCACCGGAAGGGTTATCATGGAGTAGGGCAGTATTATGAAGTATGAGTTCGTCCAGCCGAGAGACACGAAAACGCGGTAGATGGGGCCCACTACAATCATCTGTGGAAACATGCTTGTTGCCAAGACTACTGCAAGAAGGATCTTTTTGAAACGGAATTTGAGCCTTGCAATCGAATAGGCGCAAAGCGATGCTATGAAGGTCACGTACAGGGTGGTTATTGAAGAAATTATAAGACTGTTTTTGAGGGCGTTGAATATGTGAGCCTTGTAGAGGGCCTGGTAGTGCTCCAATGTGGATTCTTCCGCAAAAAGTTTCATTGCGCTGTCTCCCCAGATTTCGCTCTCGGGCTTGAAAGACGTGACGGCGACCCAAATGAAGGGGAAGATCACAATCAGAAGATATAGGAATATTGCTGCCAGGAACAGTTTTCCGGTTTTGTTGGAGGATTTCATAAGTTTTCTCCTAGTTGTTCACAAGCTGCACATTTAGCAGCTTGATGTATATGTAAGATATTATTCCGACGGCGACGGCCATTATTATGACCATTGCGGAGCCGTAACCGAATCTGGTTTGTGCAAACATCACCTTGTAGGCGTATACCGAAATTGATTCTGTTGTTCCGCCGGGTCCGCCGCCTGTCAAAACATATATGAGGTCGAACACTCTGAAGGCGTCCAAAGTTCTGAACAGGAGCGCCACGAATATGGACGGCTTTAGCAGAGGCAGGGTTATGTATCTGAATTGCTGTAGTTTGGATGCCCCGTCAAGTGATGAAGACTCGTAAAGGGAATGTGAAATCACCTGCAGGCCGGCAAGCAGAAGCAGCGCCATGTATGGGGTCGTCTTCCAAACGTCGGCGATTATGATTGCGGTAAGTGCGCCCCTAGCGCTTAAGAGAAGCTGCGTGGGATCGGAAATGAGATTTGCCGCCGAAAAGGCATGGGAGACAATCCCGCTTGAGCCGTTGTAGAGGTAGGACCACATCATGGCGGAAACGGTTGTGGGTATTGCCCACGGAATCAGAGACACGGTTCTTATCATGCCGCGGCCGCGTATGGCCTGGTTCATTATGAGTGCAAGAATCAAACCAAGTATGAGCTCGAAAAAAACCGATATGAATGTGAATATCAAAGTGATTCCCATGGTGAACCGAACTCTTTTATCTGCTATGACTTTATTGAAGTTGCCCAGTCCTGTGAAATTCGAGCTTATAATGCTGGTCTCGAGCTCGGATGCCACAGCCATCATGTCCTCCTCCCCGTAGTAGCTGTCGCCGTAGCCGTAAAGGGTTTCAAGGTCGGCCAATATGTTGTCTTTCATGTCAATGACATAGAGAGTCTGTTCTTCGTCAAGCTCCACTATGGAACGCAGACTGTTTGACGCGATATTTTCATTTATGTAGCTTTCATAGGTTTTTAATTCATTCCGGATTAAATCTATCTGCTTCAATGATTCCGGCTTTTGGACAATGCTTTCTTCTATGTCCAGATAGTAGCGGACGTATTCAAAGGTTTCAGAGTACAAGGCGAGATTGTAGTTTGAGCTTGTGTAAAGGCCCGACTTCCCCTGGTCGTTTAATTGGAAGTCATAGAAAGCGTATTTCAATGATTGGAAAATGGGTATGACTGAAAAAAGCAATATGAAAATTATTGCCGGCAGAGTGAGGATATATGAAATTTTGCTGTCAATGAATCCGATTAGTTTTTTCATGGCCTTTCCTTGTGATTGTAAGAAGTAAAAGGGCTTTAGTTTTTACTAAAGCCCTTTTACAGTTGTAATTGAACAGTAATCTTGACAATTGCCTGCTATTGTTCGAGTTGCATGGTCAAGGTGTCGGTGGCTTCGTCTAAGTCGCCATTGCCCGACAGGTATTCATGTGTAGTTATTTGGATGACATCTGAAACTTCTGAGTAGTTGGCAACAACCGGCCTGGCGATAGTTGTGGAGAGGGCGTTTGCGAATCCCGCATTGGTCAAAAGCGCATTGGCCGCCAATACGTCGCTGTCCGTCAACAAATCATTAAAGCCCGGCATATAGCTGCCGACTGTAGCATTTATCTTTTGGCCTTCGGGGCCTGAAATGAACGACAAGAAAGCCTTTGCCCCATCCATGTTTTGTGTATTGGAGTTGATTCCCAAAATCCATCCTCCAACGGTGCCTCCGCCAGGAAGCGGCGCATAACCGACTTGGTCGATGGAGATGTTGTATTCACCGCTGCCGGCCATTCCGTTCATATACGGCCAGTTTCTTGCGAATACGGATTCTCCGTTAAGGAAGGCGTTGTGGGTTTCACCCTCGGTATAGGTCAGGATGTCGTTGGGAGTGGCGTCTGAGTCAACAAATTTTTTCATCATTTCCAGGCCGCCTGAGATATCGGTCCAATTTGAAGTGAATTCATTTATGTTGCATGTGAGTCCCTCGTATTGCTTGGCTTGGAACACATGTCCATACAAGGTTCCTTCCTCACCCTTGTACATTTCGGAAAGAGAGAGCAGGTCCGCAAATGTGTATTCGCCGGATTCGAGCATTGCCGCGTCTTCTTCGCTGACTATGTCGGCCCTGTAGTAGAGGAAACCAAGATCCGAAAAATACGGCAGAACATAATTCTTGCCCTTGTATTTTCCAGAAGCCATGGATCCTGCGTTGAAATCGGTCGGCATCCAGTCCATTTCCATAATCAATTGATCAACCGGCTGCAGGTAGCCGGCCGCGGCGAATTCTCCGGCCCAAACGACGTCCATGGAAATGAGGTCGTACTCTCCTGACATGCTTGACAGGGAGTTGATTAGCTGGTCGTGCATGGCGCCTGAATCGTTTGTCATGATGACAGGCTCAACCGTGTAGAGCTCGCTTGACTCGTTGAAGGCCTTGGCTATCTCATCGAGCGCGCCGGTCGGGTCTGCCTGAACCGCAAATTTTACAACCGTCTTCGCGGCGGGTTCTGGTTCTGGTTCTGCTTCACCTTCTGTCTCTGTCCCTTCATCGACAGATTCTGAATCTGGTTCTGTTTGACAGCCTGCAAACAATGCGAAAATAAGCATCATCATCAAAAAAAGTGACAAAATCTTTTTCATTATGTATTCCTCCTCTTCAGTATTGGAAAATAATAAAGCTATGTGTGAACCGCATGAAACTTTGTTGAAATGCCTTTAATCCCCGGCAATGATTACATACCCATGTGCAGGCCGTTTAAACAAACTATGCAGTGTTTGCATGGGACTCGGCTCTCTCTTTGAAATTCAAATTCCGACAAATGGAAGTGAAAGAAAAGAGCGGCGCGGATATTGGAGGCAAAGCTTGCATAGTAAATCGATTCGAAAATCGGGATTAAAGAAAAGTATTGGGTATTATAAAAAAGAATAATCAGGAAAAGCGGGTGAGATGATTGGCTGAATTGAAACTGACAAACATAAACAAAATTTTCCCCAATGGCTTTCATGCAGTAAAGGACACAAATTTATCGATTGAGGACAAGGAATTCATGGTTCTTGTGGGTCCTTCCGGATGCGGCAAAACTACGACGCTCAGGATGATTGCAGGTCTGGAGGAGATATCATCTGGAGAATTGAGGATAGGGGACAGAATTGTGAATGAAGTTCCCCCAAAGGACAGGGACATAGCCATGGTTTTCCAAAACTATGCGCTTTATCCCCACATGACAGTCTACGACAACATGGCTTTCGGACTGAAATTGAGAAAGATGCCAAAATCCCAGATTGACAAGCAGGTCAAGACCGCTGCTGAAACTCTCGGCATATTTGAACTGCTTGACAGAAAGCCCCGGCAATTGTCGGGTGGGCAGAGGCAGAGGGTGGCTTTGGGAAGGGCCATAGTCAGAGACCCCAAAGTTTTTTTGATGGATGAGCCTCTTTCCAACCTGGACGCCAAATTGCGGGTGCAGATGAGAAGCGAGCTCATAAAGCTCCACAACAAACTTGCCACGACATTCGTGTATGTTACACACGACCAGACAGAGGCCATGACAATGGGAAGCAGGATCTGCGTCATAAACAAGGGTCTGGTCCAGCAGGTTGCGGATCCCAACACAATTTACGAAAACCCCATAAACAAATTTGTGGCCGGCTTCATAGGCGCGCCTCAAATGAATTTTATCGACGCCTTGGTAAAGAAAAAAGGGAGGGAAACAATTTTGAGTTTCCATGGCTATGAACTGCTTCTTCCCGGGGACAAGGCGGAGAAAATGAAAGATTACGCAAACAAAGAAGTTGTCTTGGGTATACGGCCCGAAAGCGTGTACATGGACCCGGAGGGACTCTTGATGAGCGTCGAGGTCACAGAGCATCTGGGGGCCGAGACATACCTTTACCTAGTCAAAGGCGCCCAGCATATAACCGCAAGGGTTAAGCCCGATGCAACCCTTAAAATCGGAGATCAGACATCTGTGGGCTTTGATGCCCGCAAGGTTCATATTTTTGATGCCGAAGACGGCAAATCATTGTTTTATGGGAACGATCAGGAAAAACATACGATGGGGTAGATCGACATGAATATTGGAATAGACATAGGAGGGACCAACATAGCCTGCGGAATGATTGACGAATCGGGCCGATTGACATATAGGAAGAGCATTCCATCGAAAGGGAACCGTGAAAAAACGGCCATATTAGACGACATTGCAGGCTTGATAAACGAGCTTAAATGCAGGGCTGAAGGAAGCGCGGCAGCCGTTGGAATAGGTGTGCCGGGCATAGTGTCCAAAGACCGTGATTTCATCCAATATTGCCCGAATATAAATCTGTCCCGATTGCATATCAAGAAAGAGATTGAAAGAAGAACAGGACTCGCTGCATTCGCAGACAACGATGGAAATCTCGCCGCATTGGCCGAGCATGAGGCGGGAGTGCTGAAGGGATTTCAAAATGCGGTTCTTTTGACACTGGGCACAGGAATAGGCGGAGGAATAATCGTTGGAGGTAGGGTGATAAGGGGCGCGAACGGACTGGGGGCAGAAGTGGGACATATGGTGATAGGGGAAAACTATTATGACTGCAATTGCGGCAAAAACGGATGTTTTGAAACCTTTGCGTCGGCATCGGCTTTGGTGCGGCATACAAAAAGGCTGCTTGACGGGCCGGGAGCCTCTTCGCTGAAAGGTTTGGAGGGGATTGACGCAAAAGCAATCGTTGAAGCGGCAAAAGATGGAGACAGGCTTGCTAACGAAAGTTATTCGAGATTCATACATTACCTGGGAATAGGCATAGTCAACCTCATAAACATATTGGACCCCGAAATCATAGCATTGGGCGGTGGATTGGCCAATGCCGGAGAATTCCTGACTGGGCCGCTCGAGGGAAAAGTTGAATCATTGTTGCTTTCAAGCGATTTTCCCCACGCTGAAATAAAGCTCGCAGGACTTGGAGTGGACGCAGGTATTATAGGAGCAGCAATGCTTGCCAGGAAAATGCAACAATAAAATAATGGGAAAAATCGGCCCAATGGCGGTTTGATGCGTCCATTGGGCTTTTTGATGCAGGCTATTTTTCAAGAAGATCAATTTATTTTTGGGAAAAAATTCACCGGTCCGAAATTGACAATGCGCTCGTTCCCGTAGACGAAGACCTTAAGGGGATTTCCCTCGACAAGTTTAACTTTTGTGCCTTTTGCGTCAACAAATATATCCAGCAGATGCTTCCTGAAGACAATCCGGTATGAGTAGCTTTTCCAGCTGTCGGGGAGGAAGGGGGACAAATGGATGGTGTCTCCTTTGACCTTGAAACGGCTGAAGCCGTATACAATGCTCATCCAGGTGCCCGCCATAGAAGTTACGTGAAGCCCGTCTTCGGTGTCCTTGTTGATGTTGTCCAGGTCAAGCCTTGCGCTTCTCTTGTACAGATTGTACGCCTTTTCTTCATAGCCTATTTCGCTTGCGACAATAGAATGCACGCATGGCGACAAGGACGATTCATGGACGGTCCTCGGCTCGTAGAAATCGAAGTTTCTTCTTTTTTCCTCTAGAGTGAATTCATCGCCCAGAAAGAAAAGCCCCTGAATAACATCTGCCTGCTTTATGAAGCAGCTCCTCAGAATCCTGTCCCAGGACCAGTTCAGGTTAAGCGGAAGATTGACCGGATCCAAGTCCTGGACAAGAATCTGCTCCTTGTCCATATAGCCGTCCTGCTGCAGGAAGATACCAAGCTCCTTGTCCTGGGGGTAATGCATATTTTCAACTATATGCTTGAATTTCCTGATTTCTTCATCGGTCACGCCGTGCCTTGAAGTGAAGGCATAACAGCCTTCGGGGTCGGATTCCTTGTAGCCGCGGAGCGCGCTAATAGTGTACTCCATGCACCAGCAAGCCATTTTGTTTGTGTACCAGTTGTTGTTGACATTGTTTTCATACTCGTTGGGTCCTGTCACGCCAAGAATCATGTAGACATCCTTCTGGGGGACATAGTTGACGCGGCTCGCCCAGAACCTGCTTATTTCAAGCAGAACCTCGAGTCCCTTCGGGTAAAGACAGCCTGTGTCGCCGGTATGGCGGGCGTAGCTAAAAATGGCGTATGCGACGGCTGAATTTCGATGTATCTCCTCGAATGTGATTTCCCATTCGTTGTGGGATTCTTCACCGTTCATTGTGACCATGGGGTAGAGAGCGCCCTCAAGCCCCAGAGCTTTGGCGTTTTCCTTGGCTTTTTCAAGGTGCTTGTATCTGTAGCGCAAGAGGTCCCTTGCCGTTTCTTCACTGCTTGTGCCCAAATAGAAGGGAAGGCAAAAGGCTTCTGTGTCCCAATAGGCGCCTCCCCCGTATTTTTCACCAGTAAAGCCTTTGGGGCCGATGTTGAGGCGAGGGTCGTCACCTGTATAGGTTTGCCTAAGGTTGAA
Organism: uncultured Peptostreptococcaceae bacterium; assembly: GCA_964484935.1. GTDB lineage: Bacteria > Bacillota > Clostridia > Peptostreptococcales > BM714 > BM714. The sequence continues at coordinate 24,360 of CAZAFW010000014.1, read as the reverse complement.
AATGTTGAAGCGGATTCCCTGCTGGGCGGCAACGTCGCCGTCAATCCCTACATCGGAATGATTCCAAATCTCCCGCCAGCGTTCAGTGTGCTCCAGCCGAAGAAAGTCGTATCCAAGACCGCGGATTTTTTCGTTGAGTTTTCTTGCCGTTGTAACAAGCTGTTCCTTGTCGAAATAGCGGCTGCTTGTCACGGTGACAAACTTGGTCATTGTAAAGGTGTCGTTTTTCTTCATTGAACAGGCAGCCTTTCGACCGACCAAAAGATCTTGGTCAATCACAAGCGTGTCGTCAATAATTCGGTCGCCGAACAGGAATTCACAGCTTTGGTTGGAAGTGACTGCAAATCCCGTTTTCTTGGTTTCAAGGGTAATGTGGCAGAAATCCCTTGCCGCCGATTGGTCGATCGGAAGCCAAAAATTTTCGTTGTAGTTGGAGTCGCAGTTACGGACATTTCCGTCTATGAAAGCGCTGATTGTTACTTCGGGTTTGCCTGAAAGGGCCGTGACCCTGCAGCGGAGCAGAAGGGCTTCCCTCCGGGCCATGTGGACAAATCGCTCGAACTCTATTCTCAGATGGTTCCCCTTCTTCCTTATCTCGAATGACCGGGTCAGAATGCCCGATTTCATATCCAGAGTTCTTCTGAAACTAAAAGGTCTGTCCATGTCGAGGTCAAGCGGCTCCGAATCGATTTCAATATTTGCTCCGATAAGATTGGCACTGTTCAGGACCTTGTGGAAATGCTCCGGATAACCGTTTTTCCACCAGCCGACCTTGGTTTTGTCGGGATAGTATACCCCGGCTATATAGGTGCCTCTTAGTGACTTTCCGCTGTATTTTTCTTCGAAGTTGCCCCTAAGGCCGAAACGGCCGTTTGCGAGGCTCATTATGCTCTCGCACATCAGATTATTTTGGGGGTTAAAACCGTTTTGCACAATTTTCCAAGGGTCCAATTCGAAATAGCTTGTCAAAAGAATCACTCCTCGCGCAAAAGAACCAGTTAGTCAAATCATCCTTCAATTGAATTATATCAAATAGAAACGGTCAGCAAAAATAAATTGAAGACCCCCAATAAATTTGGTATTTTAACAAGGAAGCTGTAAAATGTTGTTGATAGCGGACTAAACGGGTAATAACCGAAAAGGAAAGAGGCAGTCGGAGGAGGCAAAAACCCATGGGCCAAAAAAAATACGATGCCTGCATATTCGATCTGGATGGCGTCTTGGTCGATACGGCAAAGTATCACTTCCTTGCATGGGAAAAACTTGCGGAAGAACTCGGCATCGAGTTTACAGAAAAGGACAATGAAAAGCTAAAAGGGGTAAGCAGGATGGATTCGCTTGACATCATACTGCAATTGGGCAATAAGGAATTGCCAATGGAAGAAAAAATGATTCTGGCGGAGAAGAAAAACAAATGTTACAGGAACCATATCGCCGAAATGGACGAGAATGAAATTCTGCCGGGTGCCGTCGAACTCTTGAAACTCTTGAAGGAAAAGGGACTGAAAATAGGGCTGGGTTCGGCAAGCAGGAATGCTCCCGACATACTTGAGGCTACAGGTCTTTACAAATATTTTGACGCCGTAGTCGACGGCAATTCCGTTAAACGGGCAAAACCCGACCCTGAAGTATTTTTAAGGGGGGCGGAGGCGCTTGGAGTTGAAAACAATAGGTGCGCAGTATTTGAGGATGCAATTTCCGGAATAGAAGCCGCCAAAAGAGCCGGAATGCTTGCAATAGGCGTCGGCAATAAAGAGATCCTTTATATGGCCGACCATGTTGTTGAGGACCTGGTCGATTTTCCGATGGAATTGATATATTGATTGTTTTATTCATACAACCCTAAGCAGATAAGCATTAGCATTAAAGGGCGAGCCATACAGATGAGCCATTCATCTATCGAAAAACATAGATTTATAAAGTTGTAGAGAGCGGATTTAACCGCTCTCTCTATTTTCGTCCTTGTCAATCCATTTCAATGATGGTCCGGCCTTTCGTAGACATTCTTTTAAGGGTTGGCCATCCGTGCCCTTCGCCGGAATGAAAGAGTAGCCAATCACCAATTGAGCTCATGGATTCTACGGATTCGCCATCTGTGATTTTTTCGGACAAGCCTCCGTCAAGGCCGATCCTGTAAAGACCCTTGCCCGGGTAGCCGACATCTTCGCTTTTCAATGAATAATATATAGAATCACCCGCGACAATGAATTTTGAAAGAACCCGGTCCACCAGTTTTTCCGGACTGCCGGATTCTCCCAGCCGGTATTTGTAGAGATTGAAATCACGGCTGTCTGTATAGTAAAGCGTATCGCCTTTCTTGACCATATCGAAGGGTAGTATATCGGCAACGAATCGCACATCCCCTCCGTCTATGTCCATGCTTTCCAGAATTCCCTGGCCGTCTTTTTCATGGCTGAAATATATGCGGCCGTCACAGATGGAGAAGTCTCTTATTCCTTTGTCGCTGATAGCGTGAAGATTTTTGCCGTTTATGTCCATTTTGTACAATCTGTAGCGATCGGAATGGCTGATGAAATATATCCAGTTGTCCAGCAGATGGACGTCAAGCAGGTAACCCATGCTGTATATGGTCTCCTGCCCGCTGCCGTCGGATTCTATTCTGTTCATGGTCTTGCCGCTTGTGAAGAAAATCCATTCACCGGCGGTGTTCAGATAGCTCATGCCTGTGCCGCCGCGCTTGTCGATTAATGCAGTCTCGTTTTTGAAATCTTTGTCGGAGCGGCACAGCTTAAGGCTTTCCTTTATGTAAAAGAAGTAATCTTCGCTTTCAACGGCCCTGCCATAGCTGTTGATGTTGCCGTCAGTGTTGCCGGTAAGACCGGTTTCCTCAAGATCGAGTATGGCGACATTTCTCGTTTTGTATTCGTCAATTCTTATTTTCAAATCGTTTACGAGACCGTATTCTAATAAGACGGGAACAAGCAGCATTATTATCAGGACAATGTATGCGGCGATTCGAACGCCTATTCTCTCCCACAGAGTTCTCTTGCCGTCAACAAGAGCTTTAAGCCTTTTTATGTATGCTTTTGCTCCGAATAGACGGACTCTGCCTCCGGACATGTCCACCGAAACATGTTCTCTCCAAATGCTGTTGTAGAGCATGTCGAATTTGGGTCTTAAGACTATGGTTTCTTCGTTTTCGCTAACTATTTCCCAGAGGGACGATTCCAGCTTGTTTTTAAAGCCGGCGGTGAAATCTTCTGAAGCTTTGATCCCGGTTTCAATGACGCTTGGCACATAATGGTGAGAAGATGCGGCGCTGAAAATCGGCAAAAAATAAATCGCGAACCACCAGTTTACAGGTATGTCAAAGACGTTTTTATAGACCAGCAACAAAAGGGCTATTGGAATTGCAAAAGTGACCAGCAGTTTCATGGTTGCCTTTGCGTATGGCTTAATTTTGTTCACGGGAAGAGCCCCCCCTTGGTTAAATTTTGGAATCAGATGGACAAAGCCTTGCAATGGGCAGGCTTTGGAAAATCGGCAATCAATCCATATATTGACATTCGATCACCCTGATTATAACCCTAAAGCATATGAATGTAAAATAATGGGCGGGTTTTTTAGATGAACAATAGATTTTAATGCTTTACAAAAAACACTTGTGAAAATTGCTGAAAGCTACAGGGATTCAATAGCCAAAAACAAGGGATGAAAGATATGGTACTGCCTATAAGAGCGGATACGGCGCAATCTATCTTGTTTTCGGATTTTTTAGAGAATCGATAAAAATCCGAAAAAAATTTTAAATTCCAATTAAACAAATCGGTTTTTCGGGTATAAAATCGATATGAGGCTAAACGAGCTTGAATCACAAAGAAGGAAGGTGGAAAGGATGAGAAAAAAGCTGTACATGTTGCTTGGCGTTTTAATTTTGGCTTTGTCGATGGCTGGCTGCGGGGAGCCCGAGGCTGTTTTGTTTGAATCCACCCTTGAGGCGGGCGGAGGAACTGCATTGGTGGAGGATGGCCCGTTGAAAGGTTTGTCGGTGGAGGTTGCTGAAGAGGCTTCAGATGGCGCGATCAATATTCGTATAAGCCAGGGGGGAACTCCTGCGGAAATGCCTGAAAACGCCAAGTCGATTTCTCCCGTGGTCGAGATTTCCGCATCCGAGCCATTCCTTTTTGAGACTGCATTCGTCAATATTCCCCATAAAACAAAGGATGGGGAGATATCTGTCGCATTTTTTCAAAGCGGAGAGGAAGCGCTTTGGGAGGGTATTCCATCGGCCGGCCTGGAGGCTGACTCTATCACCCTGGCAACCAACCGGCTTGAGGATATGGTTGTGGTCAATGCCGAAAAGGCTTCCATCGACAAGCTTTCTGTTGTCGACACCGGCTTCAGGCCCGGCGCTGACGATTTCCAGTTCACCAACTACGGCAGTTACGTGAATCCGGACGGCCATTGCGCCGGACAGTCGGTTGCCATGCTCTGGCACTACAAGAACCGCCGCCTAAAGGGCGAGGAGCCCCTTCATGGCCTTTGGGACAACAACGGCAAGACCCCTACGCCGAATCTATGGCAGGACGACTCCTGGGCCTATCGCCTCAGCAGCTCCGTGCATACGGATGCGGGCGGAAACAACCGAAAGTCATTTTTTGCGGATTACGCCTGGCAGGCGTCGGAGATTGCTTCCGACATGCTTTTCGCTGAAGAGGCCGAGCTGCAGTTCTACAGCATGAAGTACGCCATGGCCGCCAGCAAGCGTCCCCAGGGCATTGCCATATACAGCAGCGATCCCGCTGCGAAAGGGGGACATTTCATTTTCGCCTATAAAATAGATGGCAACACGGTCTATCTTTGCGACCCCAATGAACCGGGGGACGTGTCCCGGACCATAACCTTCGACGGCAAGCAGTTCACGCCCTATGTCATGAACGGCAAGGACTATGATGAAATATACTGGTGCGGGGAATTCGCACTTGTTGACGAGTATAAAGTCGGCGAAAGATGGGCAGAGGTGGAAAGCGGTGCACTGTCAAACAACATCTTCGAGCATCCCCAAATCATAATCGGGGGAGGCCTTTCTGCAGACCCCAACCGTTTGAATTTCAGGGTGGAGCTTTCCCCGGCTGTGGCGTCTAAGCTTTACCTTAGCCTGTACAAGCCAGAGGCCAAAATCTGGTACGAGGATTTCGAGAACCCCGTCTACTCGGGGGGTTCCTACAGGCAGTACGACATGCCGGGTTTCGTTGGGAATGAGAAAAAAATCGGCTTTCTGTTCCAAAGCAAGGACAAGGACTGGTACGATTTCCAATGGGTGGAATTCACCGGCGGGTCGGACCTTGTTCTGGTTCCGGACAAGGACCTCTACCAGCCCGGGGAGCGAGTCACTGTACGGCTTGAGACCCGAAGCGGGGATCCTGCGCCCTTTGCACTCTTTTATGTGGACGGGGACCGGTCCGGCACAGTGGGGCAGGGCACCGTGGGAACCTTTAGCGCAGGGGACCGATACACAAGTGAGATGCTTGTGGAATGCTACGACACCGATGGCGTCAAGCTGGCCGAACTTGTCGTGAAAGTCGACGGCGAGGATAGGAAGGATCCCGGCGAGCTGACCCGCATGGAATCGGAGACCGAAATCTGGCATGAGGACGGGGAAGGCCGCAGGCAGGGCGAGGTGACTGGCTACTTCGACCCGGAGAAGACCCGGATACACTATGTGATTTCCTATGTGGATGACATGAGGGATGGTTGGGAGATTGTCTATAACGAAGACGGAACCCTTGAGAGGGAGACAGAATACCGGCGTGATTTAAAGCACGGGGAGCATAGGGAGTACGACAGCTCCGGCTATCTGGACAGGATGACGCCATATGTGGACAACATGGAGCAAGGCATGGCCTACAGCTATTATCCCGACGGTACTGTGGCTTCGGAGATGCCTTACGAAAACGGAAAGGAGCATGGCACATGGAGGAAGTATTACCCTGGCGGCGCATTGAAATCTGAGGCGACTTACGAGAACGGAACCCGGGTGAGCCCCCATATCACCTATTACGAGGACGGAACGGTCAAGAAGGTGCTCGAATAAGCTTTTTGATCAAAATCAAACTTCCGCTCTGCATTGGGTAGTTTGCGGGCAAGCAAATGGAAAACAAATGGATTGAGTGGTATACTGATTTGGGGATATTAGGCTTGAGACTAACCGAAACCGATTTTACTGAGAAGTTGAAAAGAACAATAAAATGGAGAAAATAAAATGTTAAATGAAATGCTGCAGGCTTTCATACTTGTTTTCATTGCTGAAATGGGAGATAAGACGCAAATATTGGCAATAGCATTCGCAACCAGGTATCCGGTGAAAAAGGTTTTGCTCGGAATAATGATCGGGGCGTTTCTCAACCACGGAATAGCCGTAGTGCTGGGGAGCCAGCTTACAAGAGTTGTTCCCATGGACACCGTTCAGATTGCCGCCGGAATAGCTTTCGTGGCATTTGGCATATGGTCGCTCAGGATGGAAGAAGAGGACCAGGAAGAAGAAAAAGCATCACGCACATATGGGGCCGTACTAACCGTTGCATTGGCCTTTTTCATTGGTGAACTCGGTGACAAGACGCAGTTGGCTGCAATAACCCTTGCTGCCGCTTCAAAGCACTTGTTGCTTGTATTGGCCGGAACGGTTTCGGCTATGGTTGCGACGAGTTGTCTCGGCATATTTGTAGGAAAGAAGATAGGGAACAGGATTCCCGAAATTGGAATCAAGACGGCCGCATCGCTTATTTTCCTGCTGTTCGGGAGTGTAAAGCTTTATATGGCTCTTCCGGCAAGGTATGTCAATCAATTCAATGTGACTTTGTACATCATCGCAATTGCTGCGATTTTTGCTGCATTGCTTCGAAAAAATCATATTGCATACAGGAGCGGTTTCGTCTCAAGGTATGGAAACATTTCAAGAAAGCTTTATGAATACTATTCGAACATGGAAACTGAAATCGAAACTCTTTGCAATGGCGAAGGGGTCTGCGGAAAATGCGACGGTACGAGGTGCCCTGTGGGAAACACCAGAGCCCTGATCCGCGAAGGCTTGAGTGAGGATGAAAATGGGGTTGGAGAAATCGATGAGAATCTGCTTGAAGAAAAAAGCTTCGAAGGTGAGAATCTTGACGAAATGATCAAAAAAACCTTGGCGGCAAGAGAGATTTCGCAAGGAAGTCAAAGAAAAAAACTCGATAGAATCCTTGCCAACATGGAGAGAATCAGATTAGTGAAAAAATGAAAAGGTGTTTGAAGGGACTGGATTTTCAAAGCATGGCCCAATTGCGTTGATTTTATTAAACATGGCGTTAACATTAAAAACAGCAAAAAACCGAAAACATAAAACAAAAAACTGTAAAGCGGGCATATTGCCCGTTTTTGTTTTGGCATGCATATTGCATTATAAGTTAACAGATTTAAACAGGACTGGCAGACATGTTTCTTGAATTTATTCATAGGAAGTATTGTCGCCGGGAAATGAAATTACCGTTCAATGAACCTAATAAAAGAATGGGGGTATACAAAGCATGAAAGTTAAAGTGAGGCAGGAGAGATGCAAGGAATGCGGCATATGTGTGGCAAATTGTCCCAAGAAAGCAATTTCATTCAGCAAAGAAATAAGCGTCACCGGATACAGGCCGGTAGTTGTGGATGACGACCTTTGCATAGGATGCGGAATTTGCTACAAAATGTGCCCGGACTGGGTATTTGAAATCTTAGGAGACAGGGGGTAATAAAATGGAAGACATGATAAAAGGCAATCACGTATTTGCGGAAGCGGCAATAAGAGCCGGCGCAAGATTCTATGCAGGATACCCGATCACACCATCGACAGAGATTATGGAATACCTTTCAACAAGGATGGATGAAGTGGGCGGAGTTTTCATACAGGCTGAGAGCGAACAGTCTTCAATGAATATATTGGTTGGAGCGGCGGCGTCCGGAGTAAGATGCTTCACCGCATCATCGAGCGTTGGAATGACTCTCAAGCAAGAGGCAATCTCCCATTTGGCGGACGAGGACTTGCCTTACCTGGCTATTAATGTGGTCAGATACGGAAACGGACTTGGAACACTTCTTTCGGGCCAGTCTGACTATCACAGGGATACAAGAGGCGGAGGAAGCGGAGACTACAGGAATTTTGTGCTTTCGCCCTACAGCCTTCCGGAAGCTGTCGAGCTTATTTCACACGCATTCGACCTTGGCGACAAGTACAGGATGGGAGCCATCCTCCATACCGAAGCTTCGCTTGGCCAAATGATGGAGCCTTGCGGTTTCCCTGAAATGAAAACAGTGGAAAGAAGAGAAGGATGCATAGACGGGACTTTCAGCAAGGAAAGAATTTCACCTTTATACAGGGACAGATACTCTGAAGCCCTTGAAATGAAGGAAAGATACGACCGCGCAAAGGAAAACGAGCAGATGTGGAAATCCGAGCATGTCGACGATGCCGAGTATGTTATGGTAGCCTACGGATTGGCCGGCAGATCGGTAATCGGAACAGTCGAGCAGCTCCGCAAGGAAGGCCATAAAGTCGGGTATATAAGACCAATAACCCTGTGGCCTTATCCTGAAAAGGCTTTTGAGGAAGTGAACCCCGATGTCAAGGGCTTCATTTCGATAGAAGAAAATGCAACAGGCCAAATGGTCGACGACATTGCTCTCACGCTTAAAAAATCCGATATGAGGTCAAAACCCGTTTATTGTCTTGCTTACGCATACGGTGTTCCGACCATGAAGAAAATCAAGGCGGATTTCATCAAGATTAAAAATGGTGAAATGAAGGAGGTATATTAAAATGGCTGTAGCTAAAAAAGTGCCTGAAATACTTACCAATCAGATATCCTACTGCCCTGGTTGCGGCCATGGAGTCGTGGTAAGGCTTATAGCCGAGTGCATCGAGGAACTCGGAATGGAAAGAAACAGCGTATGGAGCATAGGTGTAGGATGCTATTCGCTTATGGGAGCGTCACTGGACCTGGATAAAATAGACAGCCTTCACGGGAGAGGAGCCGCGGTTTGCACGGGTATCAAAAGGTGCAATCCGGACACGCTTGTAGTCTCCTACCAGGGAGACGGAGACGCCTACAGCATAGGAATAGGCGAGAGCGTCAGCGCCGCATACAGAAACGAAAACATAACGGTAATAACAGTCAACAATACCAACTACGGAATGACAGGCGGACAGATGAGCGCCACTACCATGCCGGGGCAGAGGACCACAACATCTCCCCTTGGAAGGGACTGCGAAACAACTGGAATGCCTATGAAATTCCCCGAGATGATAGCTGGTTCATTCCCGGATGTGGCATATGTTGCAAGGGGCGCAACGACAACACCTGCCAATGTCACTAAACTCAAGAAATATATAATGAATGCGTTCAAAGCCCAGATGGGCAAAGAGGGATATTCGCTTGTCGAGGTCCTGTCTCCATGTCCAACCAACTGGAAGATGACGCCGCTTCAAGCAATTGATAGAATCAACAATGAATTGGTTGACTACTATCCATTAGGCGAATTAAAGACAAGGGAGGACAAATAGACATGAAAGAAGTATTGTTTGCAGGATTGGGCGGACAGGGAGTACTCACTGCAGGCCTTGTCATCTCTCAAATCGCCGTATCGAAAGACATGAATGCGACCTGGATTCCGCAATACGGCGCCGCTATGCGCGGAGGAACAGCCAACTGCACAGTCAAATTCGGAGAGGGAATGATATACAATCCTTCCCAGGAAGAGCCTGACATATTGCTTGCAATGAACAACCCTTCCTTCCAGAAGTTTGTGGGCCTTGTCGCCCCGGGCGGCACTGTGGTTATAGACAGCTCTCTCGTGACATGCGACACAGACGTAAGGGACGATATAACAATCGTTTCCCTTCCGTCTTCCGAAATGGCGCTGGAAATAGGACATGCCAAAGGCGCAAACATCGTTATGGCTGGAGTCATAGCCAAAGTGTCCGGAGATTTCACTGAGCAGGAAGGCGTCGACGGCATGAACATGATGTTTGATAAAAAAGGGAAAGGCAAATTCAAGGAATTAAACACCAAAGCATTCAAGCTCGGATACAATTTCATTTAGCCGAATTACAAAGTGATAAATGGCGGTTGCCGATAATTCTAAAAGGATAGGGCGGCCGCCTATCATACATATTAAGGAACATATACAAGCTTGAAAAAGTTTGTACACAGACAGAAATAAATAAAAAAGTTTGCGGGAGGAGTTCAATATGATATCTCGAAAAATGCAAGAATCACTTAAAGGCAGTTCGGTCATCAGACAGATGTTCGAGGAAGGAAACAGGCTTGCAAAAATCTACGGAGCCGAAAATGTATTCGATTTCAGCATCGGCAACCCAAATGTAAAGCCGCCTGAAAGAGTAAAGACCGCAATCAAGGAGATCCTCGACGAGGAGGACCCGAATTTCCTGCATGGATACATGAGCAATTCAGGATACCCAGATGTCAGAGAGGCCATAGCCCAGGACATAAACAAGAAGCACGGACTGAATCTCACATTCAAGAATATCGCCATGACCGTCGGAGCCGGGGGAGGGCTGAGCATAGTCTTCAGCACAATAATTGACCCGGGCGACGAGATAATAACATTCTCTCCGTATTTCGGACCCTACAGGAATTACGCCGACTACTGCGGAGGAAAACTGGTAGTGGTGCCGTCTCTTGTAGGAAGCTTCCAGCCGGACCTTGAGGCCCTAGAGGCAGCAATTACGCCAAAGACAAAGGCCATAATAATAAACAACCCCAACAACCCTACAGGAGTAGTATACAAAGAAAAGGACATTGAAGGGCTTGCGGCCCTGCTCGAGAAAAAATCGAGGGAATTCGCCAGGACAATATATGTGGTTGCCGACGACCCCTACAGGGAAATAGTCTATGACGGAGTGGAAGTTCCCTACATGCTCAACTACTACACAAACACATTCATAGTCTACTCCTACAGCAAATCGCTTTCACTGCCTGGAGAAAGGATAGGATACGTGGCCTTCCTGCCGGAAATGGAACAGGCCCAGGAGGTCGAGATATGCCTGAGCAACGCAACAAGAAACATAGGGTATACCAATGCGCCGTCCCTTTTCCAGAGAGTAATATTGAAATGCCTCAATGAATCTGTTGATGTTGAAGTCTACAAAAGAAACAGGGACCTGCTCTATAATCATCTCCTCAAGCTAGGGTTCGAATGCGCCATACCGGACGGGGCTTTCTACCTGTTTGCAAAGGCGCTTATTGACGACGACAACGAATTCGTGCAGGCCGCCAAGGAATTCAACATACTGATAGTTCCGGGTTCTGCGTTCGGATGCCCCGGCTACTTCAGGGCTTCCTACTGCATTTCCTACGAAAAGATAGAAAAATCGCTCCATGCGTGGACAAAGCTTGCAAATAAATTTGACAAATAGTCGGACAGAGGGACAGGCACCTTGTCCGATGCATTTGATTGTCTTGCCGAGAATGAGTTTTAAACACAATGAATCAAAAGCAGTAGTCTTTATGTTTCGAGACTGCTGCTTTTTGATAGTTTAATAAAGAAACGCAGAAATCGGTGTTTGTAATCTGCATTCTATTGGAAATGCAATGTCTTTCAGGAGATGTTCTATTTAAATATCGGCCACCATCATCAATGCTTGAGATTGACGCTTACCATCATGGGGTATAAAATATTGGTAAACCGAAGACAGGGAGGAAAAAGAAATGAAAGAGACATTCAATACATCATGGGCGGGAAACATGGCATTTGAAGCTGAAATAACAGGTCACAAGGTTCTAATGGACGCACACAGCGAAGTAGGGGGAGAGGACAGGGGCCCCAGGCCAAAGCCGCTTCTTGTGGCTGCGCTCACAGGCTGCACCGGGATGGATGTTGTTTCCATACTCAGAAAAATGCAGGTTGCAGGCGACATAGAGTCCTTCGACATAAAGACCGAAACCGAAATGACTGACGACCACCCCAAGACCTACACAAAAATGCATTTGATCTATGAGTTCAAGAGCAAGGGGGCAGCGCTTCCCTTGGCGAAAATCGAAAAAGCAGTCAAGCTTTCACAGGAAAGATATTGCGGAGTAAGCGCGCTATTTGAAAAGGCCCTTGAGCTTTCTTATGAAATAAAAATAATATAAAACAAGAACAGGGGGACAAGAGTGTTGTCTTGCCCCACCTGTTCTTGTTTATCAGCGGCTTCATTTTTGAATTCAAGAGCTCGATATATTGTTATAGTGAATAAGCCATCTTTCTTAGTGACATTTTTTTAATTGCATAAAACAATCTAAGTTTGTTATTATGAAAAAACCTTAAGCATTTTTTATATGGAAAAACGAAGGGGAATTAAGAGGAGGATAACATGTGGACTAGAGAAGTGCTTAAGAATCGCGCCAAAGGAGTGCTCAAGGATGATTACTGGAAAGCATTGATTGTAAGTTTTTTGATTATGCTTACTGGAGGCAGCCACAATAGTGGAAGCTGGGGGAGCGGATCAGCAGGAGGAAGAGGCGCCGCCGGAGGAAACGCGGTGTCTGACTTTTTCAATTACAATTACAAAATGATAATGCTTGTCGGTGCAACAGTACTGCTTATTGTGTTGATTCGCATATTCATAGGCTACATGGTCGAAGTCGGAGGCAGACGTTACTTTATAGACTTGACCTTTGGGAGTGCCGATATAGGAGTATTAGGTTACGGATTCGGAGAAGGCAGATACGCAAACATATTTAAAACCATGCTTTTGCGGAGCATATACATATTCCTTTGGACACTTCTCCTTATAATACCGGGGATAGTCAAGGCATACGCTTACAGAATGGTTCCTTATATATTGGCCGAAAATCCAGACATGAGTAGCGAAAAGGCGATTCAGCTAAGCAATGAAATGACTATGGGAGAAAAACTGGAAATATTCGTCCTGGATTTGTCCTTTATAGGGTGGTTCATTTTGGGCGCTCTCTTCTTTGGGATAGGAATCTTTTTCGTGCAGCCATACTACGATGCGACTAATGCCGAACTCTACATGAAACTTAGAGAAAAGGCGATTTCGAAGGGCTTGGTTGCTAAGAATGAGCTGGTGCCTGGAAACATGAAAATCTAAAAATCAGACAGAGGGACAGGCACGAATCAGACAGAGGGACAGGCACGCAGACAGAGGGACAGGCACGTGTCCGAAATCGAGCCATCTTGTTTGCTATGACAGATAATGTTATTATATAGACGAGGTGGTATAATATGCCAAGAAAAGCCCGAAAAAGAAGTAACACGGGAATCTATCATATAATGGTTAGAGGAATCAACAGACAGACAATATTCGAAGATGATGAGGACTATGTATACTTTATTAACGTTATGAAGCGTGCCAAGATCAAAGGAGAATTCAAGTTATTTGGATATTGCTTAATGGGTAACCATGTCCATATATTAATGCAAGAGAAAGAAGAATCGGTTTCGTTGTCTATGCAAAGGATATGTTCGAGTTTTGTGTATTGGTACAACTGGAAGTATGATAGATGCGGACATTTGTTTCAGGAGAGATATAAAAGCGAGATTGTTGAAAACGAGGCATATTTGTTGGCAGCATTAAGGTATATACACCAAAACCCTGTCAAAGCCGGCATTGTAGATAGCTTAGACAGGTACAACTGGAGCAGTTATGATGATTATACCCACGAAAAAAGTGATTTGGATACAGAATTGATTTTGGGAATGTTTTCAAAAAATAAACAATCAGCAATAAAAAAAATTAAGAGCTTCATGGAAGAGGAAAGCGATGAAGGATTCATTGAATATAAAGAAAAGCATAAACATAAAGTATCGGATCAAGAGATTATCGACATTGTAAAAAACACCTACGGAGTTGAAAATAATTCGGTGAATCTGCTTGAAAAAGACAAGAAAAAATTAATTTTAAGGGATTTGAAGTCAATTGATGGTGCTTCAATAAGGCAGATTGCTAGAGTAACTGGAGTGAAGAAAAATATTGTGGAGAGGGCATAGCGGACAGGTCCCTGTCCCTTTGTCCGTGTCCGAAGGAGTTGGAATGAAAAAATATAGCGCTTTTGACATAATAGGCCCAGACATGATTGGGCCTTCAAGTTCTCATACCGCCGGAGCCAACAGGCTTGGAGCCTTGGCGCGCAAAATCGCGCGGGGGGACATGATAAAAACGACGATACAACTTCACGGGTCCTTTGCCAAGACTTTCCGCGGGCATGGTACCGACAGGGCCGTTGTTGCGGGACTGCTCGGCATACCGGCTTCCGACGAGCGGCTTAAGGATGCCCTGAAGCTTGCAGATGCTTGGGGATTTTCATATGAATTAGAAAAAGTTGATCTTGGTAATGTCCATCCCAACACAGTAAAGTTCATAATAGACCAGTCCGGCGGCAAATCCATCCAAATAACGGGTGCGTCAATCGGCGGAGGCAACATCGAAATGACCGAGCTCGACGGACTAAAGCTCAAGCTTACAGGAGAGTACCCCACGCTGATAACACGTCACAGGGACTATCCTGGCGTCATTTCAAAAGTAACAGGACTCTTGGCCGAGCATGGAGTAAACATAGCTTTCATGAGCGTTTACAGGCACAGCAAGGGCGAGGACGCCTTTATGGTGATAGAAGCCGATGACTGCTTCGATGAAGGCATAGAGGAAACTTTGCGAAGCCAAATAGAAGGCGTAAACGACGCCTATGCCATAGTGTTCATGGACGGGGAGGCATAGCAATGGATTATGGATTCGAAAATGGGAAAGAACTGCTCGACCTTTGCTACACACGAAAAAAAACCATAGGGCAAATCATGATGCTGAGAGAAATAGAAATCTCAGGGAAAACAATTGAAGCGGTCAGTGCGGGAATGAAAGAAAAATTGAATATAATGAAGTCTTCAGCAACAAAAGGAATTGACGGTGAAATGAAGTCTGTAGGTGGGCTCATAGGCGGAGAGGCCCGCAAGCTGAATGCCTGGAATGAAAAAAACACGACTTTATCGGGCAATATAATAAACAAGGCCGTAGCCAGGGCTCTTTCTGTCATGGAAGTCAACGCTTCCATGGGAAAGATTGTTGCCGCGCCCACTGCAGGTTCTTGCGGAATAATACCCGGGGTTGTGCTGACGGCGGGCGAAAGGCTTGGCTTGACAGAAGATGAACTGATCGAAGGGCTTTTCGCGGCATCTGCCATAGGCTTGATTGTTGTTCAAAACGCAACGGTTTCCGGAGCCGAGGGAGGTTGCCAGGCCGAGACCGGAACAGCGGCGGCCATGGCTTCAGCTGCGGCGGTACAGATAGCGGGAGGCACTCCCGTCATGTCCCTTCATGCGGCCGCAATGGCACTTAAGAATGTGCTCGGCCTCATATGCGACCCCATAGCGGGCCTTGTTGAAAGCCCCTGCCAGAAGCGAAACGCGCTTGGCGTAGCCAACGCCATGGTATCGGCGGACATGGCCCTTGCCGGAATAGAAAGCGTGATACCATTCGACGAGGTTGTGGAGGCCATGTACAAGGTAGGGAAAGCTCTGCCAATCGCTTTCCGGGAAACGGCAATGGGAGGACTTGCAACAACGCCCACGGGGATAGCAATTTCAAAAAAAATTTATTCGACTTAGAACATCTGCATGTCTTTTCCAGCAATGACTGCCCGGCTTGAAAGCCGGGTTTTTTTGTATTTGTGCGAATATTACCTCTAGGTAGTATAGAGAAAATCCAATATGCTGATATAATGGTAAAGAAATGCTTTTATATTATTTAGAGGATATGTCTGGTGAAATTATACTGAAAGAAATTCCGTGAATTAGAACAATATTTTTGCACCATCAATATAAATCGCCAAGCGAAAAGAAGAGACAAATATTTGAGATTTTGAATTGTCGAGAAAAACAGTATTGAAAATAATTTTGAGGGGAGTGCTTCTATGAAAAGAAAAATAGCTTATGTTTTGGTTGTCTGTCTTTTATCCATGACGGTTTTCGCATATGGGGAGAGTCCATGGCGGCCCGTCGAGGATTTGCAGGATTCGTTGGAGGTTTTCGTGCCCCAGGTGGTTTCCGCCTGGAGTACATACGAGATCACCATCCGGATCAATGATCCGGAGCTCAGAAAGACCGCAAATGTGCTTCATATTGGAGACTTCAACGGTTTTTTCTACGAGGCGGATTCAAACCTGACCCCCGCCCCCTTGGACCAGTATGGTCAGGTGCCGTCCGGGTCCAAGACTCCTGGATTCAGAAACCGGAATCTTTATGCATACAAGGGGGAAGAGGAGATTGTGCTGAAAGTAATGTCCAAAAGCTGGCATGGCGCCGATGAAATCGCAAACCGGGAATCCCTCAAAAACACTACTTTTTCATTGAGGCTGGGAAGGGTTGAGAAGTTTGATTCCATGAAGGAATACGAGGCCTCGCCTGGATATCTGATGTTCACAGGTGTTTCGGAAAAGGACTCTGGCGAGGTGGTGGCCTCTGTGGGCAACCTGGCCAAGGCGGAAGTGACTTACGAGGTTGCAACTCCGACAATAAGCGTTACAAAGCCTCTCGGTTTCGTAATAGATAATGAGACCTTCAGCCAATGGAACTTCGATATCTGGGAGGACACCCGTAAAAACACTATGGGAGACTTCCACGAAGGGACGGACGAGCGTCAGACCAGATTATACGGCAACATCTATTTCAACAGTGAAATGCCCGAGGGCGAGGACCTTGTGGCCGCTGCCGACAAAGCCACAAAGATCGCTTTTTCGGAGGTTCCAATGGTGGAGGCGCCCGAGGCCCTGACGGCCCACATGGGCATGAAGCAGGGTTTCATGCGAACCAAGGCGCAGGCTTATAAAAGCATCAGCCATCCCGTGGGGTTTGAGACCTGGGAGGTCCATCAGGTGGAAGTCAGATACTACTTCTATGACAAGGGGCGGACCATAAGACTTTCCTGCCAAAGGTCCTTCTCCGCCGACACCAACAACAGCCAGGCAATTTTCGAGAGCGTGCTGGCAGAGTTCGAAACCTTTGTCAAAAATTTCAAGGTCGTGGAGCAGTTCGAAGGGGAATATGCTATCCCCAAGGTCGAGCGGAAGGGTCCTGTGAAATACACCGTTTCTTTGCTTTCTCCCGGAATAGCCGTTTTCAACAACGGAATATACAACACAGGCACCAAGATGGACTCGGCCTTCACTGCAGTTGTAAAGATACAAAAATCCGGAGCATACGATCCGGACGATAAACTGTATGTATACGGTGAAACAGTTGAGAAGCCAGGAAATTGCGCCATCGGATTTGTAAAGGGCGGCAGCATCATGTCCGATTCCATAACATACGCCGCCGACGGCGATATCGTATCCGTGCTCATGCGCACCAAGGGCACAGGGGGAGGAAAGACCAAGCAGACTGTTTTCAACCCCGAGGAGACAGTCAGCTTCATGCTTAAGGATTCAACTGGCGCCATAGTGTCCAACAAGGTGGAATACAAGGTTCGTCTGGCGGACGCATCGCCCAAGGTTGTTTTCGACAACACCAGCCCCGCCGAGATTCAAAGCTCCGCAGAGACGGCATTCGGGTTTTCTGTAAAGGATCCCGATTCCCAAAAAATAAAGATAAGAGTGTTGACTCCGTTTGGAATGAGCAAGGAGTCCGGCGGAAAGTGGTCCAAGGAGACAAAACTCGAGGTAGCGCCGAACGGGACTGTTAATATTGCATTCAAGGCGCCGGAGGTCGGCAATTTCCTCCTCAACAAGGAATTGGAGGACCTAAGCATGCTAGCCCTTCAGGAAGGGACTATACTTCAGGCCATAGCAGATGCTGAAGCAGTAATGATGGACCGCTTCACTAAAAAGATGAAGGGTGCAAACAAGATGATCGACAGGGTCCAGGGCTTCGGTCTCGACATGGATGACGCAAAAGGCAGCAAGGAGTTCATGGAGGCAATGGCTAACAGGCAGAAGCTTCTTGAGCAGTGGGAGAAAATAAACGCTCGCATGAACGACATCAACAATGCGGCCTTCGCCAGCCAGACACAGCAGGGAGCAAGCCCATTGGGCAATGACATATATGAGGCATTCACATGGAAGAATAAAGGCGTGGTCGAGATTGGCAGCGACGCGGGTATTGCAGCCATAAGCCTTCTCCAAACAGGTGTAGGAGGCTTTGCGGCGATTGCGGGATACCTTACAGACGGCAACGGCCAAGCTTTGGGGATAGGTCCAGAGAAAATGGCGGTATTCAATCTCATGACCAATGTCTGGAAGGGAAACCTCAAATACGTTTCCAAGGTGGACAAAATGAACAGGGCGGAGGAACGAAAGGAAATGATTCCTGTAATCGTAATCGCTGAAGACGAGAGCGGATACACCAGCAGGGCGGTTCTTTTGGTTCCAGTCGTCGGACTGGAGGTGTAGGACATGAAAAAGAAAATAATGTCAATAGCGCTATTGCTTGTCATGGCGCTCGTGCAGACGGCATTTGCGGCAGAAAGTCCCGAGCAAGCGGCAAGCGAATACTACGAAGCCTGCGCCACCGGTGATGCGGATGCAATAATCAGGACAGTAGACATGGAATATGTCAAGGCTCATCTGGCGGACGAGGAGACATACCGAATGTACCTTGAAACTGCATTCGGGGCCGCGGATCCAACCGTTTTTGAAACTTCGAACATGAATTTTACGATTGCCGAGGACAATTCAGCCGCCATGGGATCAGTAGATGTCAAAACCGAGGCGGTCATCGCGGAGGATGGAAGCGTGGCTTCATGGCAAGACACCTTCATGGTATACGCGACAAACAAAGGAGGGGACTGGAAGGTCGCCCTTACAATGCAGAAGGACCTTTATGTAACAAAGGTCGAGGAAGCGTCAATTCTTCAAAACCTTATTTTGGCTCAGGACATAGCCGAGGAGGAGAATGCTCGGTCCGAGGCATTCTACGACGAAGCCGGAAACCCGTTGGTTGATCCGTCTGAGGTGGACATGGAAGGCGCTGTGGTTTTGCCTGGAGAATCTTCCGAATCCGGTTCGGGAGGGCAAACAAGACAGGAGGAAGACGGGGAGGGCTTTTCAAATGATGACATGGAGAAAGCCATAGCCAAAACAGAAAGAAAATCCGGACTTGCAAAAGTGCTGGGAGGACTTGTGTTGCTTGCGGCAATTGGCGGAGGATTAATGTTTATGAAAAAGAAAAAATAGACAACAAAAGAACAATCCGGCTAAGAGCTGGATTGTTCTTTTTCACCTGAATTTTTTAGTCTGAACCATGAAACTTCTCAAATTGGAATCTGTAGTACATGTTGTGCTGTGCTATTCCTTTGGATTTTTCACTCACATTCATATAAGCCCTGTGGATGCCCGAATCCAAACGCTCAAGTGATTGGATTGGAAGATCGACTGTATTGACCTGAGGGTGGGCAAAGGAGACAGATGCAAATACCAAAACCATCATTAGCGCCAAAACCAGCGCTAGTCCGTTCTTTCTCATGATGCACCTCCATTGTTTTTTTATCAAGCTGTATTTCTATGGTATTGTTTTACCCTATGGAGGTATAGACAAACGCAACATGCTATTCGAAACAGGGATGCTGCATGTGAAAAATCGGCAGCTGAGTTGCGCCTAAAAAGAAAACGAACCCCGGGCGGGGGTTCGTTTTGGACTTTCAATGGCATCCTTGTGAATTTTGTCATTCCGTTATAGCATGTGGGGAAAGAAAATATAAATGGACATGGTATGCTATGCTTTCTTCATCTAAATGTCCACACGCATTGTGGAGCCCTTTTGCTGCTTGTGCAGGCATAGGTTTTTTGTTGATTTTGTCAATAGGTGGATGTCCAGCAAATGCACTGATTGTAAAAGCAAACACCAGCAACAGCGCCAATACGACGATAAGTATTTTCTTGTTCATGTTTTCACCTCCCTGGGAGCTTGAAGGCAAAGTAAGGTATTTGCATCTTGCCCTGTTTTTGAATTATTAAACGCGGAAATGAATGCGATTTAAAATGGCGACCGAAAAAAAGAACGCAAAGAAAAACCCCATTGAAGGGGCTATTTTTCAGCTATTTGTAAAGAAACCATTTTCCCAAAAGAGGCGTTTTCACGTCTATCGCCTCTTTTGGGCACATTTCCTGGCAGCAATAGCATCTTATGCATTTCTTGTAGTCGTAAACAGGCGGATTGGAACGGTCGCCTTTCTTGAACTCAAGAGCTTTACCCTGCACAGGGCATGCCTCGACGCAAACGCCGCAGCGTATGCATTTCGACTCTTCTATGAATGGCTTGCGAAGAACCATTCCTCTGAATATTGATGCCGCGGCAATGTTTTCTTTTTTCACCGGACCGCGCTTAATGTCAAAGTCTTTTGAAATGAACCCGCCAAGGCCGTCGCCTAGATATTCGATGTCTTCCTCTTTCCATTTTCCAAGTCCGTATGATTCTCCATAGTAGACTGTGGGAATCAATTCGGGGTCAAGGTCGACCATCCGGCAGAATGTTGCGTCAAGGGCTACAGGGTCGCCCGACATTATTATGACATTCATTTTCTTCGGATTTCCGGACCTCGGGCCGTTTCCTTCCATTGCCATTATACCGTCCATTATGTGCAGCCTGGGCTTTATGAGGAGGTTCAGGTCGACGAGCATCTTTGAGAAACTTATTGCATCGGGATATTTTGCGTGCATTGCTCCCTTGTTTATTCCGTATACTAGACCCAGCGAGTTCTTTACCGCACCGGTGATTCTGGTCAATTGATGCGCTTTCATTTTGCAAAGATTGAGTATGGCGTCAGTTTCACGGACTGCATTTGAGAGCTCGAACTGCTTGGTGAAATTGCCTTGGGGGAAATCCGCGGTTTCGCCTCCTTTGAAATTTGCGAATTCAATTCCGTGCCTGTCGGCGACTTCCTTCAGCCCCGAATTTGCTGCAACTCTTTCCGGCTTGCCGAAACCCGGGGAGTCTCCATACACTATATTGAAATTGTTTTCTTTCATAAGCCTGACTACGGCCTCGAACACAGCGGGATGCGTTGTAACGCTTTTGTCTGGAATGCTTGAAGCCAAAAGGTTTGGTTTGAGCAGGATTTTTTCGGAATGCTCGAAAAAGGTTTCCAGTCCTCCGAGCAAAGCCAGCCCTTTCTTTATTTTTTCATAAACCGTTTCACAGTCGTAGTTTTCACATTTTATAATTGCCACTTTTGACATTAGAAGGCTCCTTTCCTGATAGTTGCCAGTTTGAATTATGGATACTATAATAATAAGCGAAAAAAAGGTAAATGAACAGCATTCGTCGAAATACTTAAAATGGATAATTGTAACTATTATTAATATTATCCAATGCGCGTGGCTATTATTCTGCAAATGGGTACACATATCATAATTTACATATAAAATGAAGGGAGACCGCGTTATGAAGATGGATACACAGGCAAATGTAAAAGTGGCAGGCATTGAAAATCCAGTTTCCGTCGATATAACTTCAAGGGAAAAGCCGGGTATTGGATATGAAGTTATGGACGCTTGGCAGAGCATACTCAACTTGCTGGCTCAAGTCGCGGATGTGCCGGCGGCGCTGATAATGAGAATGGAAGATGAAAAAATTGAAGTTTTCCTTTCGAGCGAAAGCGAGGGTAATCCATACAAAAGAAACGAAAGCGAACATCTTGGAGCGGGTCTCTATTGCGAAACGGTAATCGGACTTAGCGAGGAGCTCGAAGTGCCCGACGCTTTTGCCGATTCTATTTGGAAAGACAACCCCGATGTAAAGCTCAATATGATTTCATATCTCGGATATCCTCTTCAATGGGAAAGCGGAGAAATTTTTGGAACCATATGCGTGCTGGACCAAAAGAAGCGAATCCACAATGATTTGACAAAACAGATAATGAGAGAATTCAAGAACATTGTCGAGAAGGATTTAAGGCTTCTTGACAAGAATGCAATGATAGAGAAGATGAACAGCGAACTTAGGGAAGTTTCCCTAAGAGACGGTCTGACCGGCCTATATAACCACAAGGCGGTGCACGAGTTCCTTTTCGTCGAAATACAGAACGCTGCCAGGTACGGAAAGAGCCTTACGGTGGCGATGGTCGACATTGACGGATTCAAAGAAATAAACGACCAATACGGGCACAAGACCGGAGACTTGGTGCTCTCGGACTTCGCAGAGCTTATGAATGCAAGGCTCAGGGATTCCGACATCATTGGCCGTTACGGAGGGGACGAATTCCTTATTATATTCACCGACACGAAACTTGAAGACGCATACGGCATAATCGACCGGCTGCGCAAAAACGCTGAGAAGTCGCAAGGCGCGGGCATTGGCATTACAATAAGTGCTGGAATTGCTTCCCTGAACGACAAGTGCACAGCTGATGAACTTGTCGCGCGTGCCGACGAGGCTCTGTACAAGGCGAAAAAAAGAGGAAAAAACATGGTTATTGATTACTGAAAATCAGGGACGGTGTGAAGAGTGAAATTAAAGGGTTTAAAGGAATTGTTCGACAGTGAAAGCGAAAACGAATTTCTTAAAAAAACATACACAGATGATTTGAAAATGATTCGGGTGACCCTTTTTGTAAGCGCAGTTCTCTATGGGTTATTTTCAATCATAGACAGGTGGCAGACGCCGGAACTCGCATCGTTTTTCTTTCTACTGCGCTTTTGCTTTGTGATACCTATTTTTATAGCGACTGCATTATTGACGTATTGGGACAAATTTTATAAAATCCACCAGACGGCGTACCTTGTGAATTTCGTAGCCGCAGGAGCAGGATCAGTAATAATGCTTTTGTCTTTACCGGACAATTTTGCATACTACGGTTCGTTATTTTTGGTGCTCTATTGCGTATATTCCCTCATAAGGCTTAGATTTGCATATGCAGCCCTGGGAGGATGGTCGATTTTCGCTTTTTTTATACTGGGATTTGTTTTTAATCATGGAAGCATGCACACAGAGACATATTATTTGCTTGTAATATTCTTTGGTCTTAACATTCTTGGTATGATCAGCAGCTATAATTTCGAATGCATAATCCGGACCAACTATCTGCAAAACCACAACATAGAACATTACAACAAGAATCTCGAGGACCAGGTCAGGGAAAAAGTCGAGGAGATATCACTGTCGCACGTTGGAACCATTTACGCACTAGCGCGGCTGGTAGAATCAAGGGATGAAGGTACGGGAAAACATATAGAGAGGACAGGGCAGTATTGCCGCATATTGGCCGAAAATCTGCCCAGACATTTTTACAAGGCTGAATGGACAACTGCTGAAAAATTTGTCGACATAATAAAAGTGGCCAGTGCTCTTCACGACATAGGAAAGGTTGCAGTACCGGATTACATACTCAACAAGCCCGGCAAATTGACCCCGGCGGAGTTTGAAATAATGAAGAGGCACTCAGATATAGGATGCGAAACACTTTTGGCGGTATTAAGCGAATATCCGGACAACGACTTCGTAAAAATGGGGATAGAGATAACCAGGCACCATCATGAGTGGTACAACGGGCAGGGTTACCCCGATAGCCTTTGCGGAAAAGAAATACCGCTTTCAGCCAGGATAATGGCCGTTGCCGACGCTTATGATGCACTTGTAAGCAGGCGTCCATACAAGATGGCATATACGCACGAGAAGGCCTACGCTATGATAGTAAATGATTCCGGACGAAAATTTGACCCCGATATTGTGAAAGTTTTTACCGAGAATGAATGGATATTCGAGTCTATAGTTGGGAAATACCAGTCTGAGTCGGAGATTGCTTGACATATGCAAGAAATTTTTGTAATAAAATATTAATATAAAATTTAAAAGAATTGTTAGTTAATAATTGAATTATGTATTAAAATAGGGTTAAGTATGATTAACATTTCCGGTTATTCATACCCCCTTTATAATCCCCGGCAGTCTGACCAACTGTACGGGGATTGTTATAAGTAAAAAAGATGGCAACTATATAGAAAATATTAGAAAAAGTGATATAATAAAGTGGAAGTGGGTAATAATAAAAAAATAATTCAATTGGCAAACCTGTCGAAAGGCAGGGACGCAAAGCTTGAAGTCTAAAGTGAAAACTATGACGGTTCGGCTGCCATGAAAATGGCAGTTTTTTGTTTTTAAAAAAGAAAGAATGGAAGGGGAGAGTAAAATGAAATTCAGAGAAAAAAGATTCTTTATAATATTCATGGCACTGACACTTGCTTTGATATTGCCGATGAGCAGAATCGATGATTATTCTTATGCAGTATCTGAAAATGCTTCCGAGCAGGGACAAGAAAACTCCCAAAGTGGGAAAGAAAAAGGCGAAAAGCAAAAGGAAAAAGACGAAAAGGACGAAAAAGACGAAAAAGGAAGCGGAAGCGAAAAAAGCAACAATGCAAGCGAAAAAAGCAA
>CAZAFW010000013.1:0-46759 GCA_964484935.1 uncultured Peptostreptococcaceae bacterium | reverse complement strand
AGATAGAGAATTCCCCCGCATAGACAATCAATTTTATGCGGGGGAATTGTAAGTTGTTTTGGGTTTCCCCATAATCCTTGGCTTCAAAATCTTTGCTGAACTGTTCGTCTTGTCAACACTTCATTTTCAAAGCTTGCATGACACTTCACAGATCAGTTCTTCAACCAATTGGTCGAGCATTTCTCCTACTGTTTTTATTTCTTCAGGTTCAATATCATCCAGATGAATGCCGCAAGTTACAACTACATTCATATTAAATCGCGAAGCAAGTGCATGCGATACTTTTTTAGCCGGTTCATCTTCTTTATGCCCCAGCAAAGTCAAAATCGAAGTAGAGGCGCTCGTTTTATCGGAATCCGTCAGGCTTGTTCGTGGAACACTTAAAGCTACTGCTCCTATATGGGGGGTATCTCCACCTGATATGATTACGCATAGATCATTACCTACTAAAAACGCTTGCAGCTCTACCTTAATCCTGCCTTTTTCTTTTACCAAACGGTGCATCATATCACCTCGGAAATGTCTGTTGCTTCATTCGATTTGATTGTGTATCTGTCTCCCCACCTTTTGAACCCCTTCATCTCTATTCCGAATCGTGCAAGAACCTTCCCTATTATATGCCTGTTCAAATCCTCAATGGTGTCAGGCAAGTTATAGTAGGTCAGCATTGGAGGCATTACAACCGCTCCAATCTCTGTCAAGGCAAGCATGTTTCTCAGATGTATTGAACTGAGCGGACTCTCTCTGGCTACCAACACCAGTTTCCTTCTTTCCTTGATAACTACATCGGCAGCTCTCAGCAGAAGATTGTCCGAGTATCCATGGGCTATGCCGGAGACCGTTTTCATGCTGCACGGAACTATTACCATTCCTTCCGTTCTGAATGTTCCGCTTGCTATGTTTGCTCCAATGTTATCAAGCGGATAGGCTCTGTCTGCCAAATCCATGACTTCTTGCGGCGAATATTTTGTCTCCTGCTTTATTGTTGCTTCCGCACCCTTTGAGACAACCAGGTGACTTTCCCACTCGGGGTTTTCCCTTAGCATTTTCAATATTTCTATGCCAAGTACGGCGCCGCTCGCTCCGCTCATTCCCACTATCAATCTTTTTTTGTTGCTGAATTTAATATTTTGCATAAGCCTCAACCCTCTTCGTCAATAAAAATGATATTGTCATTTTTTCTTACAGCAAGCCGGTTATGTTCCACCATGCTATCTCCAAAATCACTATGATGAATACTACTGCAGTCAACGGAATCCCTAATTTAATTACATCCTTGTCTGTATACATGCCATTGTCTTCACCAAGTCCGACAAGCATGTTCAAGTGATGGAAGGGGAATACATAGTGCAAAGCTATCGATGAATATACCAGAAGTGCCGGAACCAACGGACTCATTGAAGAGGCCGTAGTAAATGCCAACAGCGCCGGTATCGCTACGCCCATTACAGCAATGACACTTCCCAATACCATATGCAGACAAATTCCGATAACTGCCACAAGCAATGCGAATATGAATGGATTTGAGGGCACACTTGATGGCAAAACAACTGATGCAATCCATGCATTCATGCCTGTAATTCCGCCGATTTTACCTATGGATATTGCCGCTGTCAGGAATAACAACACTTGCAACGGAACCTGTCCCCAGTCTTTAGGTGTGAGTATATTACCCACAATCGGAAGACTCATTGACATTGCCACTGCTAAAGTAACCCATCCCAAAGCAAAACCATGAAGTGAATCAGTCATCCATAATGTTATTGCGATAATAATCCAAACGAGGGTTCTTATTTCTTTTCCTTTCATCGTTCCCAAGGCTGTAAGTTTTGCTTTTATCTCGTCTTTGTTTATCTTGAACTCTCCCTCAGGCTTGAACAACACAAGTATCAGAATACAAGTAAGAATACTTGCTGCTATTGCAGGAATCCCCATGTTGTAGAACCAGCCCAACCAGCTCAATTCCACTCCCGAGAATTTGACTGCCAAGATGTTTATCGTACTGTCTCCAGTCAAGAAAATCATTGATACGGGGACCGAAGAAGCGAAAACCGTAAGACCTAATTTTGCCGCATCGCCTTTGGAAAGATTGGCGCTTTGGATTACTACGGCTATAACAGTCATTATGATAAATGCGCGAGGCCATGGATGCGGAATCAGCAGACTCAATATAAATGTAAGCCCGAATATGGAAACTATTATGCTTTTCCATGAGCTGACAAACTTTATTAAAAAGCTGTATGCAATCCTTTCCCCGAGACCCGATGATTTAACCGCACTTGCAATAAGATACGCTCCCAATACAAGGTACATTGTGTCCATTGTCCAAAGAACAAAAACGCTCTCGGCCGGAGCAACTTTGAAAATAATAAGCAGAACAAGGTAAATGCCGGATATGTAACCGGGATGGGCAACCTTGGTTGCCCAGAATACAACTGTCATCAAACTTAGCGCCAAGCATTTTTGACCTTCCTGCGATAGTCCGTCCAATTTCAAGTTCCAAATTATTATCGCAACCAGCAGTCCTGCAATAAAACCAATTTCTCGTTTATTTTTACCCACGATAAATCCTCCTATGTGATATTATGAACATATTTTGAAACTATGAATCTTGATGATAACGGGTGGTTATAATATAATATTGATATCAAATTTTATTTTTGTTCGAGAAGAACCAATCATTGCAATCGGCTCTTCTCATTTTTTTGTTGTTTGTCTCTATTTTACAAATTCCGACCATTTTTCTTCGTCTACTTCCATGAATTGGGATCTGTTGAATCTGTCCTTTTGTGTAAACGGAACCGTGCAGTCGTAAATTGCCTTGCAAGCAATTCCCTTTTGCAGAATCTCAGGATTGTATTCGGGGCTGTTTGAAGGATCAAGCGGATGGCAGTTTACACCGGGAAGCGTAATGATATCCTTGTCTGCCTGGAATCTTGTTGTCATTGCCCAAATAACATCTTTTATGTCAAAGCAATCAACGTCTTCGTCTACCAGGAACACATGCTTCAATTCAGAAAACGCAGAAAATGCAAGCAATGCAGCCTGACGATGTTTACCTTCGTCTCTTGCAGTTGCTTTAACAAATTGAATGACCGCGATGTATTTTCCGCCGCCGGACGATGCGCAATACACGTTTTTAACCTTGCCAGGCATTGCTTTCTCAACCATCGAAAGAATGGATGCCTCTGTAGGAATTCCTGCCATTGAAACATGTTCCTCTGACGGTCCTATGCAAGTTTGCATTATTGGATTTTTTCTTGTGGTGACTGTTTTAACCTTAATGATTGGCAATGAAGGGTTTGCAGGACCCGTGTAACCCGGGAACTCCGGCATCGCCTTTCCTGAATCTGTATTTATGTCTTCTCTGATTTTCATTCCGGGTACAATCTCACCCTCGATTACGTATTCCGCATTCGCAATGGCAAATTCGTCTATGCTGAGGCATTTTGTCAATTCAACAGGCTTGTTTCTTATTCCGCCTGCAATGTATAGTTCGTCGAATCCAAGGGGTGTTGTCGGCGGTTCAAAACATGCACCGATTTCGATAGCCGGATCTACTCCTATGTTTATGGATATGGGCAATGTTTTTCCCGCTTTTTCAGCAACCTCTATGAAATGTCCTATATGTCTTGCTCCGGGTACCAGGTATATTGATATCTCATCTTTGGACTGAAGACACATTCTGTGGATGGTAACGTCGTGTTCTCCCGATTCAGGATTATGTGCATAACACATTCCAAGTGTGATATATGGGCCTGCATCTTCCGGTGTATTAGTAGGCGCGGGAATAAGCTTTCGAATATCAAAGCCTTCATCTGTAGCTTTATAAACTACTTCCTGGCACTTGGCATCAGCATTAGGAATAACCACTGGCGCTTTTGCATTAACAACAGAATCCTTAAGTAAAAATCCAAGTTTTTTGGGATCGCAGTTGAGAAGATAGCCCACTCTTTCTCTGCTTGCAAGCAAACCTGTAACTACAGGCGCCTCATGTCCAATGACATTGTTGAACAGCATTGCAGGACCTTCCTTGGTTGGTCTCTCGACCGTCCCACCGGCACCTACATGACGATAAACACCTGACAATTCAGCATTTGGATCCACTTCGATATCTGTTTCAACCAACTGACCCGGTATATTGCGAAGCAGCTCTAATGCAGATCTTAAATCGCATACATTCATTTCCATAACGCTTCCTCCTGTTTTTGGTTTGTCAACAAATTAACGTTTCTGATCAGAAATAAGATATCTTATGTTTAGAAGGCTAAAATATATGACACGTATACAGTCAATAGAAATTTCGAAATTATTTGCAAATTTCTTTTTGCAGGATTAATTCATGCACGATTTTCGATATTTAAGAAGTTTTCATCGAATACTTTGCAAGCTTCAAATCGAAACGCAAAAACAAGATTTCACAGTATAAAACAGAGTGTACAATGCTTCTATCCGCTAAATAGAAACATTGTACACTCTGTTCGTCTAGAACTACTATTATAAGAGTAACAGCCGGCACGTCTGCTTTTGTCAAAAGCTAAACATATTTCGACTCAATGGGAATCTGCAATTCGCACAAATCCACGTTTGTATCCTCCGTGTAAAATGTTGTATCCAAAAGACATACATCCACTATGTCTCCCGAAACCCTGTAGTTATGGGCTTCAATCCATTCCAACAGCGTATCTATATATTTTACATGGTATGGCATTCCATATTTGTACATGCATACATATTTACCGGCCGGCATAGTTATCTTGTCTTGAATTTCTATGCCTTTGACCATTGGCAAAACTATAAACACTCCCGCCCCGCTAAACAGGTCGGCCTTCTTAAGCTGATTCTTCTTGATAACTGTGCCGAATCCTCTTGAGGGAAGCAATGAATTTTCGATGAATTTTTTCCAGCTTTTCATCATTGTAATATGCAGTTCGTGTTTGTTTAATTCTTCGCCGAAAGGTGTGAAAACAGCTTCTCTTTCAGGCAATTCCTTTATTCTTGGAACATTTATTTTTTTTGCATAATAATCAGCCTTATAGAATATATCCAGCTTTTGATCGATATGCGAGTAGATTTTTGATAGCCTTTCCAGTTCTTTGCTTACATAATCCTTATGGTCCTCAAGAAGAGAAATTGCCGAATCCAGATTCCTTTGATTCATATGCTTTTTAATATCGCTGAGTTTGACTCCTATGGACTTCAGAAAATATATTTCTCTCAGTATTGGAATTTGAATCGCGCTATAATAGCGATAATTGTTCTCTTCGTCCGTGCGTATGGGTTTGAACAATCCTATCTTGTCGTAATGTATCAATGTCTGTCTGGAAATATTATGAATATCGGCCATTTCACTTATTGAATAGTATTCCTTCATGCAATCCCCTCCATAAACTCATTCTCATATTCATTCGTTCTTGAATGCCGGAAACATGGACAAAGCGATGCACGTATAGCTGTTATACGGTATGAAAACCGCATTAATGCATGTAATGTTGCTATACAGTATGAAAGCTGCATTATGCACATATAGTTGCTATACGGTTAAATTCACATTTCCCAAATGAAACCCCGATTGAATTTTCAAACTTTTAAATAATAATTTAATGTTATATTACAAAATTAACTATTGCAACATAAATAATTGATGTCGTGCCCTCAAGCCTATTGATGTATTAACTTGAACGAAAAATCTCGAACCGGAAAAGCCGGTATTCGCATTAAATGATTATTGCAAAATAAGCCATTGGGACAGCGTATCTCATCTTGCGACCGTTGCTCGCTTCTCGTTTTACTAAATGCTTGATAATAAATCCGACTGCCATGGAAAAAAATAACCCTAAACACCATACTTTTCACCAAAACAAAACCCTGCCGTGAGCAGGGTTTTCAATATGCATGAAACTATGTGGTACCCCATCGGGGACTCGAACCCCGGACACCTCGATTAAGAGGTAGAAGTTGGGTTTTTTGACAAAATCGAATTATGTCAAAACCACTTCCAAATCTTCAGATTTTGCATTTATTTTCTCATTTTGCATTTCACTTGCATGACAAGCTAATCTTTCAAATATCCAGTATTTTCAACGTTTATATATATTATTGTTTCCCCATTTATTTTTTGATTTTACCCTGTTAATTCTTGTTTGGATCAAATAACCCCCTAACAAAACAGAGTTTTTAAAGCCTTACGAATTCTTGTTCTTGCTTGCCTTAAATCTTGCCATTGGATGGTCACTTACCCTTTCGATTATTGAAGAATCATCAAAAAGCAATTCAGGACGATAATCCCCGTTACAAAAGTTGCTGATAAAGGCCTCTTCATCGTCTGTCACTTTCATTAAATCAGCAACAAATTCTGCAACTGTCTCTAAGGCATCTTCCAAAACAAAAAAATCGCCTTTCTTGAGTACCGGTACCAGTTCTCTCAAAATACTGTTTTGTTTCAGTTCTTTCGCTACTGCAAAATCGAATTGGCCGTCAACCTCGTCGCTAGTTAGGATATGGTAGAAAATGACTGATTTCTTCAGTTCGTTCAACCTATTCGCAAAGATGTTGTTTTGAATCATCTTCCATACATCATACAAATCCCTGACGGCAGCTCTATTATTCAAAGCATTGATCTTGCTTCCATATATCTCAATACTGCTAAGAGCATTGACGCCCCCTTCTATCTCAAAGGCTTTTGTTATAATGGGCTTCTTTTCAATTGGATACAAATGTGCCCTCATAACGTAATTGATGTCAAACTTGATGTGGTCACTGTTGCTTCCGGCATTCGTATAAGTAAAATAGTACGAATCGAGGATAAATGATTGCCTGTCACTCTTCTTCCTGGTATAGCCCTGCTGGTTCATAAATTTCATTATTCTACGGCTTATTTCCTCACGTTCAATTTTCATCTCTCCAACATCAGTATTAATCGTATAATCCAAATCGATATCTACAGATAGCCTTGGCAAATCAAATTGCAGAAGGTTGATAGCTGTTCCGCCTTTTAAAGCAAGTCTTTCTTTCAGAAATTCATCATGATTAATGAATTCCAATATGTCAACCAACCGCAATACTTTTTCATAAATATCTCGATTAAAGCCATTTTCTGCAGCCATCTTGCTTATATAGCTTTTATCATATATATTCATCCCATACTCCCATCTCGTCTGATCCTTTCGCATATTCTTCTGGGACAATCAATTTCCATTTTGTTTCATATTTCCCTGCTCGCTCCTGAATCAAATATCGCACGCTGTCACCGGATTTATTACGGCATTGATCAAAAAAATCCATTCCCAAATCCTTGCCCATAAAATAATTCTCGAGTAAATAACCCGCCTTTTGATATATGAACTTCTTGTCGTACCTTGCCATATAATCCAACAATTTATACGAATCCAAATCTTCAATAATTTTAATGATGTTTATCAACTCTTCAAACCCGCCAACCTTTGATGCAAGGTTTATGCTGTCCACAAGGGTTCGTTCTTTGTCTGTCACCTTTATTCCTTCGATATTTTTCACTTGAATTACACCTTCTACAAACGCAGATTTAATCCATTTGTAGGTCACACCCATGAATTCAAATGAGTTGAATCGGTTTTCAGACGACACATATACCGTATTGTATACTTGATTTGCCATACCATAAAACTCAAAGGCGGTATGATGAGACACATAAGATTTTCCATTGATTGCCGATGCAATCTGATACTTGTTGGCAATTACATCCCCAGTAGTCAAATCGATGCATGTATATAAATTTTTTCGGATTCTGACCGCATAGTTCTTCTTCAGCCAACTGGAAATCAATGATGTCGAAGTGCTTTCATTGCCAGTAATATCTGTAACATCCCTCAAAGTGAATGTTTTATGCTTAGCCATTTGTTTGTATATATTCATTTCTTCTTCATCTCTCTTTGTCTTGCTAAATATCAAGCAATATAATGTTAGTTTTAAAGTTTGCTTTAATTATACACCAATCTTGCTTGTTTTCAAGCATGATCGCGCTATTTTTAAAGTAAACTTGTTTTTAATCAACTGTTTTGCCATTTTCTTTTTCTTTGATTTCAGAAAAACAAAAAACCTTGCTGAAAGCAAGGTTTTTCAATATGTTGAGTTGGTACCCCATCGGGGACTCGAACCCCGGACACCTCGATTAAGAGTCGAGTGCTCTAGCCAACTGAGCTAATGGGGCATGGGACTTTTTACAAATCAATTGTACGCCTATTGGAACATATTGTAAAGGGCGAAAGGCAAACAAATGAGACTTCCTTTGTTTGCCTTTCTACAAGACTATCCTGACATGGGTACCATCCGCGCCGTCCACTCTTACTATTTCCAGCCCCCTGTATCCCTTCAGCTCGCGCATTGCCTTACTGAGCGCAGCGGCGTCGACTTGTTCGAACCAGGATCTGGCGCTCTCCGGAGCCGACCGCATTGCAAGCCCAAGGACCGTCTTGTTGATTAGGAGCGTTAAAAACCAGAAGGGCAGAGGGATGGTGAAGGGTCTTTTTCCTTTGTTGCCTATTGTAATTTTCACGGCTAGGCACCTATTCTATTACCACTTCCACTATGTCTCCGTTCTTGCTTTTTACATCCACTATCTTGCCGCCTATCTCATGCTCTATTGCGTGCGCTACCATGTCGAGGTCTATGTCAAAGCGCTTGTCCCCGTCCATGGGTATTCCGGGAATCTTGCCCATTGAATGAAGAATCGACTTTACAAAATTAATGGGCAGGCGCACATCCACATTGTCGCCTTCCTCGGACCTCACCTTGACTTTGAACATTTTACCCGAATTGCCGACAGGCGCGGTCTTTGCCTCTTTTTCCTCTTCTCCCAGAGCCGCTATGAGATCGGCTGCTCCATCCGAATCGATCTTGCCCTCCTCAAGCATCTTGAGAATTGCTCTAACTTCTTCTTTCATTTCATTGCCCTCCTTATCAGTCGTAACTTCCTGTTTTTATTGCCCTCAAAGCCTCTTCCTGGGTAATCTCGCCCGCGTCGAGACGCTTGAGTATTTCTTTTTTTGAAACTTCTTCTCTTTGCTCCTCAACCTTTAGCCCAAGCGCCCCTATTACGTCGTCAAGCTTTGCCCTGACCGTCGGATAGGAAATGCCCAGAGCCCTCTCTACATCCTTTATGCTTCCCCGGCAGGCTATGAACACTTCCAAAAATCCCAGCTGCTCCTTGGATAGCCTGGAGAAACCTGACAATTCAAATTCGTTCTCTATCACGGTTCCGCAACCGCTGCATTTGAGTTTTACCGCGTGAAGCCTCTTCTTGCATACAGGACAGTTTTCCAACAATTTATATGCCATTTGAATCCCTCCTTAAAAGTTGCTTGTTTATGGTTTAATTATAACTCCGAAATGAATATTGTCAATACATAAATTGAGTTATTTAATATTTTTATTAATATTATTAATTTTTTATTTTTATATGCTAATGGGTGTCTTTTTCACAAGGGCTTTCGGCAGCTATAAGCGCCGGATGTCTTTTTGAAACAGAATAGAGTAAACCCAACCCTTATATGAAACTGCAAAATGCCGGATGCAATAGAAAACGCCGCAGGCGCTATTGCGTCTGCGGCGTTTTCTTTTCAAACAAATAGCCCCAATGCTTTTTGTTGATTTTGTCGCCATTATATGTCAATCATTCTTCCTCGCTAATCTTGTCTTCTATTTCCTTTATTTTATTTGCGGCCCAGTCTCTGCCTCCAAAACCAAACGCTATGGCCGCTGACACAGCAAAGGCTCCAACAAAGAAAATGAATGCGTATTCTATTATGTTTTCGGCTAATCCCATCTGGCTGAGACCCATCGTGAATGCAAGAATCAAGATTGCCGCCTTAGCTATGAATGCCAGGGATTTTGAGCTTTTAGCCTTCGAATTGCGGATTATCCCGGATATGAGGTTGGCTATATAGAGGCCAAGCCCGATTATTATTACTCCAATAAGCACATTCGTGGCCAGGATGACGACCTTTTCTATCAACCCTGAAACCTTTACGAAGCCTATGACATCGGCCGCTTCTATCGCCGCGAACAAAATTACGGCTATCATAACAAGTTTGCCTGCGAGTTCGGACAGATTTATTTTTGACTCTTTCAGTCCCAGGATCGACGGTATTCTATCTAAACCCAGCTTGCCCAGTATGCCGCCTGTAAGGCTTCCCACAATCTTGCCTATGAAGTATGCGAAGGCTACAATTATTATTGCAGAGAACAGAGCGGGCATGAAGTTGAATATTCTTACAAGCATGCCGGTTGCAGGCAGGGCTATGCTTTCCAAGTTCAGTATGTTGAGTGCGGATATTATTATGGGTATGAGAATAACGAAGTACACTATTGTCCCAAGCAGTTCCGACAGGCTTGTTTCCTTGCCTTCGGGAGTGATTCCCTCGGATTTTCCGAATTCGTCAACCTTCATTGCCTTAAGCAGATTTACCACTATGTTCTTTACAAACTTGGAGATGAATATTCCAATTGCCAGGATAATCGCAGCAGCGAAAAGATTCGGGATGAATGCGAGAAATATATCAACCATGTTTTGCACAGGCGACAGTATGCCTCCCAGTTTCAGTGTTCCAAGTATCGCCGGCAGAAACAGAAGAAACACCAGATAGTAAACAAGCTCGGCTATCGTGTTGCCAAGACCAGTGGTTTCCTTTCCCTTATCGAATTGTTCGCTCACTTTCTTGTCAAAATTGCTCTTGCTGAAAAGCGCAATTATGAGTTTCTTAAGTATGGTGGCGACTATCCATGCTATTACCGCAAGTATCAACGCGCCACCTATGAGCGGAAGGTATTCGAAAATACTGTTGAGTACGGTATTTAGCGGAGTAGTGACGGCTGCCAGGTTCCAGAACTGGAATGCGGCTATAAGCACAAAGATCATTATTATGTAGTAGACAACTTTGCTTATAACCCTTGCAAACGAGTCGTCTTCGGACTTGTCGAATTTGGACATCAGTTTTTCTTTTATGAATTTGTTCTTGGTGAGAACTTTCCTGATTGCGCCTGAAATTATTTTTGCGACTATCACTCCCAATATGAGTATCGCAAGTCCGCCAAGCAGCCTAACACCTATGTCAAGCAAAGAATTCCAATCAATATTCAATTTTAATCCTCCTTTCATTTTCTTGAATCAAGATCAACGGCATCTTCAATCCCTTATTCCCTCTGCTGCATCTATTAGGCTACCCATATTTTAAGCAAATAATCATTTTATGCGTCCCGCCACGAGCGGCAAATTCTTGCTCGGCATATATCAATTAATAAAAAAGGCCCTGCGGAAATTCCGCAAAACCTTTTTGTTTGTTGCAAGATATTCAGATTTGAATATAATATGGCATAATCTATTCTTATACATATGATGGTGTTTATTTATACATTTTGTCCCGCGATTCTCCCAAAGACGATGCACTCTGTAATAGCACAGCTGCCTAATCGGCAGGCGCCGTGGGTGCCGCCGACAATTTCCCCCGCCGCGTATAGGCCCTTGATGATTCTTCCATCGAAATCCAGAATCTGTGCCTTTTCATTAATAGACAAGCCGCCCATGGTAAAGTGTACTTTTGGCCATAAACGCATGGCATAGAAAGGAGCTGCTTCAATAGGCCTTGCATCCTTTACAATGGTTTTCTTGAAATCGTCATCTCTTTTATTTTCCACAAAATAATTGTACCTGTCGACACTCTGGCGGAGATCTTGTATGTTCATGTCGTAGAAGGTTGCCAGGTCGCCTAGTGTTTCAAAGGTTCTAACGACACCTTTTTTAATAGCCTTGGAGAGGTCCCAACCCGCTTTTTTTACTGCTTGATGGTCGGCTAAACCTACGCAAGGGTGCCCCGTGTTCAAAATTGCATCTGCAGTTTGTTTGCGGTCCCCAAGCTCATTGACTATCCTTTTTCCTGTATTGGGCTCAATGATGGCTCCGTATTGGAAAACAATATAGTCTGCAAAAAGTGGACCGTGACCAAAACCGTGTTCATCAGGCGATGCCCATGCGCCTAGTTGAATCTGGGACAACTGAACAGATGCGGCTCCAATACTTAAAGCGGATTTCAAAACTTCAGCAGTGGCAAAGGGCTTGTTGGTCGTTTGTATTTTATTATCAAGCCTGGGGTCTTGTAAAGATCTAAAAGCAACGTCGGCACCATAGCCTCCGGAAGCTAAAACAATACCCTTTCTAGTCCTGATATTTATAGGCGTACCAGTATGGTCTTTATAATCATAATCCTTTAAAACGGATCCACCGATTGCATCCCCATCGTCATTTGTTATAACAGAATGGAAAGAAGTACTCAAGCGAATAGGAATTTGCAGTTCATTTACCTTTTGCAGCATCCTTTTAATAATTGTCCCGCCAGTCACACCTTCAGGCGTATAACACCGCGCAACACTATGCCCTCCAAAAATATCAACTCTATCCATATACGGGACTTTCAATGTGTCTATGGTCCATTGGAAAGCGTTCTTTGCATTGGATACTACTATGTGAAGCAGCCTTGGATTATTGAGCCCAAGGCCAGCTTTATACATGTCATCATACATCCATTCTTCCCGGTCTTCGATTCCCCACTTTTCCTGCAGCGCGGTCATTGGCGCCGCGATGCCTCCATCGCTTATTATGGAATTCCCTCCGGCCGCTTTCATCTTTTCTATTATTATTACTTCTTTTCCAGCTTGCTTGGCCTCAATGGCAGCAGCAAGCCCTGAAAAACCGCTACCTACAACAATCACATCAACCTCTTCATCCCACTTTACCACTTTGCTCATAGCACTCTCCTTATAAAATATATGTATGCCCAAACATATGCTTAAGCACTAATTTTAATGTCTTGACTTGGAATGTGGATATTATCAATCATCCCAACGCCACATCGAGTATCATCATCACTGTAAAACCGAGCATTACTCCTACGCTGGCTATGTCGGTGCTCCTCTCCATCTGGGCCTCGGGGATTAGCTCCTCCACCACTACGTAAATCATGGCCCCTGCCGCAAATGAAAGCGCATAGGGAAGAATTGGCCGCATGGCAATGACTGCGACAGCGCCAAGAACACCCGCAATCGGCTCTACCACGCCCGAGGCCTGCCCGTACATGAATGCCTTTCTTCTCGAAAGGCCCTCCCGCCTAAGGGGCACGGAAACAGCGGCTCCTTCGGGAAAGTTCTGTATTCCTATTCCTATTCCAAGAGCCAGGGCTCCTGCGAGGGTTGCCGAGGGAAGGCCGGCCGCAACCGCTCCGAATGCCACCCCTACCGCCAAACCTTCAGGAAAGTTGTGAAGCGTTATGGCAAGAACCAGAAGCACGCTCCTGTGCCAGCTTGTCTTTACACCTTCGGCTTCCTCCGCCGGAAGCCCTATGTGGAGATGGGGAAGCAAGTTGTCGATCAGAAGAAGAAAGGCTCCTCCTGCCAGGAAACCCGCTGCTGCAGGAATCCATGGCTCTATGTTTCCATCGGCCTCCACCATGTCTATTGCAGGTGCAAGAAGGGACCAGTAGCTCGCCGCTATCATTACTCCAGCTGCGAAGCCGAGCATTCCGTTTAATACGATGCGGTTTATTTGTTTGAAAAAGAACACCATGGCAGACCCGGCCGCAGTCATAAACCATGTGAACATTGTTGCTGCAAGCGCCTGCCAAATTGGATCAAGGTTCAAGAAGTACTGAATCATAAATTTAGCTCCTTTTAGTCAATATGTTTTCTTTATATCCATTTCAAGGCTTTGCGAAACAGAAAGCGTTTTAAATCATGTATTCCGCTTTTCATGAAGGCTTGTCGTATTCCACATATTCAGGCTTTTCCCTGAATGCCGCCTTGAGCAGAGACGGTGTTATTATTGTTGTCACAAGCACCATGAGAACCACCGCTGTAAGCTGCTCGTTCCCAATTACACCGAGTCCGACGCCCAGGCTTGCAATTATGATTGCCACTTCGGCCCTCGGTATCATTCCCACTCCAACCTGCAGGGACTGCTTCCATTTGAATCCCGATACTTTGGCTCCCAGTCCGCACCCGACGACTTTCCCGAGTATGGCAAGAACTATGAATGAAATCTCCGCAAGCCCTCCCAGGGATAGACTGTTGAGATTTATTCCCATGCCAATCGATACAAAAAATATAGGCGTGAAGACGACCGTCCCTATCTTGTTTATGTTGTGGCTTATGGTGTGCCTTCCCTTGACCATGCTGAGTATTATTCCTGCAAAGTAGGCCCCTGTAACCGCCGCAACCCCCATTTTTTCTGACAGGAAGGCCATGGCTAGGACAAATATGAGCGCGTAGGATATTAGCATTCGGTCGATGTTGAAAATCCCCATGAGCCTGGCTATTGAAATTTCACCCTTGGAATAGTCCCTCACTGCAATTCCGACAACAAATACTATGGCGAAGAATATCGCAAGCTTGGCTATTACAGAAGCAATACCTGTTGAGCTTTCTGGAACAAGCATGCTTATGGCGACAGACAAGAGTATTATTCCGACAATGTCGTCTATTATTGCGGCTCCGAGTATGCCCATCCCCTGGCGGCTTTTTAGCTTTTTAAGCTCCCTTAGGGTCTGAACCGAAATGCTTACGCTTGTCGCCGTTGAGACCACTCCCATGAAAATCGAAAGATTGAGATTGCCGCTGAAAAGATAGAACGCTCCGCTAACCATAAAAAACGGCACCGCAACTCCCCCCAGCGCAATGAGAGATGATGAACCTTTTGACCTGTTGAGCTCCGCCACATCTGTCTCAAGCCCTGCTATGAACATAAGAATTATTACTCCTATTTGCGAGAAATAATAAATCACTTCCGTCTTTTCAATGAAATATGTGCCGAGCAAAACTCCTGCAATTATTTGTCCCAAAACAAGGGGCTGGCCTATTTTCTTGCTTACCAGCCCGCCTATGTTGCCCGCCAGAAGAACAAGCGCAAGCTGAAGCAGAAAATCGTATCCGTTTTCCATCACATTACCTTCTTTTTAAAATATTCATGTTACAAGTATACTCCTCTTTTTAAGTAATTCAAGCGGATTGCGCTTTTATGGCCTCTTGGCGCAAAACAAGGCATTTTTATGCCATTTTAATGGTATAATTAAATACAATAAGAAGGCAAAGGAGGCGCGTTTTATGATAAGCTTGTCTTCCAGGCTCTTAAGCCACGAATATGTAAGAGAAGAATTGGAAAGAATGGGCGCCAAGGTGATAGACGTCCACGGTACCATGTACATGGTCAAGTTTCTGATTAAGGACATAAAGATCAACTACATCTACCACATAAACCCGGACAACACTTTTTTCCTTGAACGTACTAAGCCCTATGTAATCCCTATGGGCGATTTCGAAACAGAAGAGGACATACTCGAAATAATAAAAATAGATTTTGAGCAGTTCAAAATAGCAATGCACAGCAGCAATTTTAAAGAATTCATAGAAATAGATACAAGCATAACCAATCTTGTGAGAACTTTTGAGGACCTCTTTCTTTATTACAACGTATCAAAAAAAGACTTGGACGAAATTCGCAGCAAGACAGAGCAAGTGCTTGAAAAAATCCACGAAGCCAAAAATTCCTCGAAAAGGGTTTATTTCAAGAAGGAACCCTACAGCTTTTAGAAAAACGCTTAAAAACGAAAAAGCCGAAAACACGAATTGTATTAAACCGGATCAAACGATCCGGTTTTTTTATTCCTCCCGGGGGTATAAATACCTTATAAAACAAAAAGGGGGAAACCCTCATGACAAAAAATCTTTATGTAGGAAAAATAAAAGGCATAACCATAGAACTCAACTCGAGCTGGTTTGTGGTTGTAATACTTGTAAGCTTTGTGTTCTCCAATTTTTATCTGCCTTTCTTCTATCCCGAATGGTCTTCGGCGGCATACTGGTCTGTTGGAGTGTGCATAGCCCTTCTGCTTTATGCTTCCATACTGCTTCACGAACTCAGCCACTCTTTGGTTGCGCAAAAATACGGAATAAACGTCGACAAGATAACCCTGTTCATTTTCGGAGGCCTAGCCCATTTGTCAAGAGACGCAAATACTCCCGATCACGAGCTTAGGATTTCGGCCGCCGGACCTCTTGCAAGCCTGGGGCTTTTCATAGGCTTTCGCGCGGTCTATCTTGTCTTTTCAGGAATCCTTCCGATTGAGCCTGTAGCCGCAACAGGTCTTTTCGTGTCGAATTTGAATCTTGTAATTGCCGCGTTCAACTCTGTACCTGCCATGCCTCTCGACGGAGGCAGAATTCTCAGGGCACTTATCTGGAAATACTCGGGAAGCAGGAACAGGGGTACAAAAATTGCCAGCATAGCAGGCGGAGTCTTTTCGAATCTGCTGATATTTTTCGGTATTATCTTCATTGTCCAGGGAAATATGCTAAACGGTGTGTGGCTGTGCATGATAGGCCTCTTTCTTGGGCAATCCTCCCGCTTCCAGGCCCAGAATATTAAATTGGAGAAGCTTTTTCACGGCATGACCGTACGAAACCTAATGACTACAGACATAATTTCGGTATCCCCGGGAATGACCGTAGACCAGGTCATCCGAGGTTTTTTCTACAACTACAAGCACCCCTGCTTCCCCGTCATAGAAAAGGGCGAAATCTTGGGACTTCTCACTGTGCACTCTCTCAAGAATGTTCATCGTGACGAAATAAACCGTGTCCGTGTGGAACAAATATACCTGCCTTTGGACACTTCTTTCACTATTTCCCCGGACGAGGAAATGGTCAATGTGCTGCAGATGATAATGAGGAACCCACTTGGAAGGTTTCTTGCAATCGAGGACGGGCACCTCTCTGGGATAATTTCAAAAACCGACATCCTTAAATATATCTCCATCCATCAGGACATACAATTGGATGAGAAAAAATAGCCTCATCCCTTTATAACCGCAAGCGGCCTTGTCCTTGCCACTTTGCGGGCCATGGCCAGGGTCTCTACAACATCTGTGACCCTGCCCACGTCCTTGTATGCTTCCGGCGCCTCTTCAGCCGCGCCGGAAAGAGAACCGGCCCTTATGGAGACTCCATCCATTTTTAAAGTGCCTATGAGCTCTTTCCCGTCTATGGTTCTTTTTGCGGCGCTTCTTGAAAGCCTTCTTCCCGCCCCGTGGCAGCATGATGAAAATGAAAGGGGTTCACCCATTCCCGCCATTATGTGCGAATATGTGCCCATGCTGCCGGGCACAATTACAGGCTGGCCGATGCCCCTGAACATTTCCGGCAATTCTTTGTTTCCCGGCCCGAAGGCCCTTGTGG
Source organism: uncultured Peptostreptococcaceae bacterium (assembly GCA_964484935.1). Lineage (GTDB taxonomy): Bacteria > Bacillota > Clostridia > Peptostreptococcales > BM714 > BM714. The sequence goes on along the minus strand of CAZAFW010000013.1, from coordinate 29,506 downwards.
CGCCTTTCCTGTGGACCAGGAGCTTTTCATTTCTTCCATCCACCTCATGGTCCTCGATTTTTGCGATGTTGTGGGCAACATCATATAGAAGGGAAAGCTCTTTTTTTTCGCCTTTGAAGAACTCCCCCCAGACCCTCCCAATCCAGAAGCTTATGATCTGCCTGTTGACCCAGGCGTAATTTGCCGCGCAGGACATTGCCCCGAAGTAGCTCTGCCCCTCACGTGAGGAAAGCGGCACACATACAAGTTCCTTGTCCCTGAGTTCTATTGAGTATTTGCCATAGGCCTTCATCAAGATTCTTATGTGGTCGGTGGCGACCTGGTGGCCAAGCCCCCTCGACCCTGTATGGAGGAGAATTACGACCTGTTCCGGAAAAAGCCCGTATCCCTCTGCCGCTTCTGCGCTAAATATTTTGTCCACCCGGGCTATTTCAATAAAATGGTTTCCTCCCCCCAGAGTTCCTACTTGGTCGAGGCCCCTTTCTATTGCTCTTTTTGAGATGCAGCTCCTGTCCGCGGACTCGAGGAATCCGTATGATTCAATTTTCTCCCTGTCTGCCGAATCCCCGAAGCCTTCCTTGAGGGCAAGAGGCACCCCCTCCTCAAGTATCCGGTCGAACATTTTTCCCCTGAAAGGATGTTTTCCCGCCTTTCCTATGCCTGAAGGAATTTCTTCGTAAAGCCTATCCAGAAGCTTTTCCTTGACGCTCCTGAGTTCTTCGGCATGTATTCGCGTCTTTATTAGCCTTACTCCGCAGTTGATGTCGTAACCTATTCCTCCGGGCGATATGATTCCGTCGGGATGCTTTGTTGCCGCCACTCCGCCTATGGGAAAGCCGTAGCCTTCGTGCGCGTCGGGCATTGCCAATGCATTTCCGACAATCCCCGGAAGACAGGCAACGTTTGTTATCTGCCTAATTGTCCTGTCTCCCCTTATCTGCTCCATCATTTCCTCGTCGGCAAAAATAAGTGCGGAAACATTCATTCCTCTGACAGACCCTGCAGGTATTTGGTAGAGGCAATCCTTGACTTTTATAATATCCATATCAAATGTCCAGTATGAAAACTGAACGCCAACCCCCTTCTTTAAGCTTCTCGACAGAAGCCTCATGGTATGTCACGGCCTTTACGTCGGTCTTGAATCCGTCCCTTTTAAAAAATTCAAGCGAAGCCTCGCTTACCCCGTCCCCAAATCTGACCCATTCCAGCCGGCATACCGCCCTCTTTGTGTGGGAAAGTGAAAGCGCCTCCGAAAGAAACTCAATAAGCTGGTCTTCCGCGGGAAGCTTGACCCATCTTATTTTGACGGACCCTATTGGTTTTTCGCCGGGCATAGGCAAATAGGCCATCAAGGAGCTCATAGCCTCAAGCGATTCCCTGTAAAGTCCTTCAATTGTTGCCGCTGTGACTTCTATTTTTATGTCTGAAATATGATCGAGTATTCTTACAGCAGTCACTGCCTCACCCCCGCAAAACCGGCTTCACTTTATTGATACCGGATGAAAATCTTTTTAAAAGCGAAAAAGACATTTATTCTAATCAAATTCTAATTTTTACCTAAGGGGTCTCTAATGGTGCCCCCTTATAATCAAAGCATGGAAAATAAAAAACTTTGGAGGTATTTGAAATGAAAATCACATTGGAACAAATCGACTTTTTGAGAGAAAGGGCAAATGCAAGCTACAGGGAGGCCAAAGAGGCTCTCGAACAAACAGAAGGCGACATGGTCGAGGCTCTTGTATTGCTCGAGAAGCAAAACAAGGTTTCAGACAAAAAACAGCCGTCAGGCAAGAGCAATGAGGGAACCGGCTTTTGGGACAGCGTAAAGAATTTTTTCAAAAAAATGAACAAAATAAGATTCATACTTAGAAGTGAAAAAAGCATTCTCATAAACTTCCCGCTGACCGCAGCTCTGATTCTTGCCATATTCGCAACACCGTTTGTAGTGGTCGGAATCCTTGTCGCTCTTTTCGCAGGCTACCGCATACAGTTTAAAACCGAAAAGGGTGAAGACATGGCTGTAAACAAGTATTTTGACAAGATGTCCGACTCTGTCCGCTCCATGGGAGAAGATTTGAAATCGGAATAACAAAAAATTTGACAGTCTGCCGGAAGGCGGGCTGTTATTTTTTTATTGTATTGAGTTATAATAGTGTAAAGACGCAAAAACGGGAGAATCAAATGAAAACCTCAATATTGATTGTTGAAGACGAACCTAAGATAGCGAGATTCATGGAACTCGAACTCAAGCACGAGGGTTACGACGCATGCATTGCCGAAGACGGAAGAAAGGGTCTTGAGGAAGCCGCGTCAGGCAAGTACGGGCTTGTGCTCCTCGACCTGATGATTCCCGGACTCAACGGGATTGAGGTCTGCAGAAGGATACGCCAATTCTCAGATGTCCCAATAATAATGGTAACCGCAAAGGACGACACCATGGACAAGGTCATGGGACTGGACAATGGGGCCGACGACTATGTAACAAAGCCTTTTGCAATAGAGGAGCTCCTTGCCCGCATACGTTCTGTATTGAAAAGAAAAAGTGCCGGCTCGGACAAATCCACATCCGGAAACTCTCTTATTTCATCTGGAAATCTTTCTTTGAGCCATGAAGAACACAAGGTCATGTGCGGAAGCAAGGAAGTAGATTTGACCAAAAGGGAGTTTGACCTTCTAGAATATCTCCTTCTCAACAAGAACATGGTTCTAACGCGCGAGCAGATTCTCGAAAATGTATGGGGCTATGACTATTACGGCGACACAAACATAGTCGACGTATACATAAGGTACCTGAGAAGCAAGATAGACGAGCCTTATGGCCAAAAATTCATCGCAACAATACGCGGTGTAGGCTACGCGCTTAAGGATGAATGATATGAAAAAAACTTCCAAAATAGCAAATATGCTGAAAATGATATCGATGCCCTTTGTGGTTTTATTCAAGGGATTGTTTTTCCTGCTTAAAAATATCGGGAAAATAGTCTCTTTTCCATTCAAGGCGGTGGGATATCTTTTCGAAACCTTTTCGAGCCTCTTCAGGTTTTCCATAGGCTTCAAGTTTTCGTTCTACTATTCAGCCATGTTCGTCATTCTTCTTTTCCTCACCAGCTTTGCAATTGTTGTCGGTTTCAAGGCCTATGTCGAGCTGGAGGAGACAAAAACGCTCCAGCAGTTTTCCCATGCTGCGCAGTCAGTGATACTTTCCGGAGGACCCGAAGAAATAGACCGTTTGATTGTAGCCGCAGAAATAGAAAACATAAGTGTCGAGCTTCAGAGCCTATCCGGCGAAACAGAGTTCTATTCGGAGGTGGATCCCGACGATTCTTTTTTCGACTTCAAGGAGGAAGAACTGCCCAATCCCGAATGGGGATTCCTTGAAATTGACAACATAGAAATTGAGGATGCATTCCCTGCCCAGGACCCTTTGTACAGGCTGCTGCTGACAAAGGACCTCGAAAGGCAAAACGGATTTATGGCCATGCTTCTTTTTGTTCTTTTCGTTTTCAACCTTTTAGGTATAATTTTCATTAGCTTGAGCGGCTCTAGAATGGGAAAGAAAATGATGCTTCCCATAAAGAACATGACAGACTCCATAAAGCACATAACTGTAAACGATTTGGACACCAAGCTTGATGTTAAGGGGGCCAAGGACGAATTGAAAGATTTGGCGCTCACATTCAACGACATGACAGGCCGCATAAAATACGCCTACGAAAAGCAGAACCAGTTTGTATCCGATGCCTCCCACGAGCTTAGAACTCCTATTTCCGTAATACTCGGCTATGCCGACATGCTTGACCGATGGGGAAAAGACGATCTCGATGTGCTTAATGAATCGGTGACAGCCATAAGGGAAGAGTCCCGCAATATGAAGGATTTGACTGAAAAACTGCTTTACTTGGCAAGAACAGACAGGGAAATGATTAGAAACGAAAAATCGGAATTCGACATTTACAATCTCGTTGAAGAAATCGCAAAAGAAACCCGCCTGATAGATACGAACCATGAAATTCAATGCGAATGCGAGAAGAACATGCCCGTTTTGGCAAACCGAAAGGCTATAAAGCAGGCCCTGCGCATTTTCATCGAAAACAGCAGAAAATTCACTCCCGAAGGGGGAAGCCTTTTTATCAGGGCATACAACAGAAAGAACAAGATTGTAATCGAGGTGGAGGACACTGGGATAGGAATTCCAAAGGGAGATATACCTCTCATATTCAACAGGTTCTACAGGGTCGACAAGTCCAGAAGCAAGAAGATGGGCGGAAGCGGGCTTGGTCTTTCCATTGCCAAGTGGATAATAGACGAGCACGATGGAAGGATTCTTGTAAAGAGCAAGGTAGGTGAAGGCACCCGCATGAGCATAGTGCTTCCCTATAAATGAGAAAAACAGATGTCAGTTGTCAGATGTCTGGAAATACAAAGACAAAAAAGAAAAAGAAAAACCCCGAAGGATTTCGGGGTTGAATAATAAGTCACAAATTCACAGACTGCTGAAAATCATCAAGTTCAAGGAACTGCCAAAAGCCAGTGACGGGAGCGTATACAGATATACGTGACCAAACGGTTTTTGGCAAAGTGACGCAGAAATTGGTGTTTTTGGGCAGTCTGAAGCCCCGAAAAATTTCGGGGCTTTTGTGGTGCGGAATGAGGGAATCGAACCCCCGACTTCTTCCACGTCAAGGAAACACTCTACCACCTGAGTTAATTCCGCATATAAAATTTTTGGTGCGAAGAGGGGGACTTGAACCCCCACGTTCCGAAAAACATAAGATTCTGAGTCTTACGCGTCTGCCAATTCCGCCATCCTCGCACGTGAGCCATAGGCAATTGCCTGTTTCGACTACGTATTTAATTTTAACAAAATTCCTTTTCAAATGCTACTCTTTTTTTTAAATTCCATAAGTTTAGGATTATTCTTCTTGACATTGGTTCGGTGCCGAACTATTATGTACTTGTAGGGCAACAACAACCCGCTGAAAGAGGAGGTTTTTAATGAGTTCTTTAACCAACGAAGTTCTTGAAACTATCAAAAGAAGACGAAGCGTAAGAAAATTCCTGCCTGAGAAAATAAAACAGGAGGAGCTTGATGCCATAATAGAAGCCGGAATTTATGCCGCAACCGGACACAATTCACAGCCATGGCATTTTACGGTGATTGAAAACAAGGATTTCATCAATGAAATGAACAGGAAAACGAAAGCGGCAATGCGCGAATCAGATATAGGCTGGGTTCGCAAGATGGGAGAAAAGGAAAGGCTGCACATACTGGGCGATGCTCCAATGGTCATAGTCGTTTCGGGCAGACAGGAAAACGCTTACTCCCCTTTGACTGACTGCGCCAACGCAATTCAAAACATGATCGTTGCCGCGGAAAGCCTCGACATTGGAACCTGCTATATAGGCCTGACTGATTTTTTCTTCAACGATCCTGACAATTTGGCTTCACTGAACCTTCCGGATGGCCATGTTCCATATTATACGGTTTCGATTGGCTACAAGGATCCGGCCTATGTGTGGAAAACACCAACAAGGAAAACAGATGTAGTAAGCTACATCAAATAATGCTATGAACAAGAATTATCTCATATACTATGTAAGCAAAATCCGGAAGAAATCAGGCCGTTTCATAGAAAACGGCCTTGGGCTGGAAGGTCTGAATGGACTATGCGCATCGCACGGAACAATTCTTTCAGCTCTTTATTCCCAAAACAGGGCTTTGTCAATGAAGGAAATATCCAAAATAATATACCGAAACAAATCCACCACTTGGCAATTGGTAGACAAGCTTGTAAAAGAAGGATATATCGAGAAAACACGATGCAAGGACGACGGAAGAGTCAGCTATGTTGTCCTCACAGACAAGGGGCGTGAAATCCAGCCTTCTTTCGAATCAATATCCGCAAGATTGATTGAAAAAGCCTACGAGAATTTTTCGGACGACGAAACAGCGGAACTTCTGAGACTACTTAAAAAATTGTCGGATAATTTCAGCTGAAAGCGAAAAGAATCCCTCCTGTTTGGAGGGATTCTTTTCGCTTTCGATTTTCCTTTTATTCTTTATTATCTTTTCTTTTTCTTTTATCGGCATACATTTCAGTATCGGCAACTGCCACTAATTCTTCAATCTTTTTCCCGTCTGTCGGGTATTCGGAAATACCTAAACTGAAACTAAGAGGCAAGTCCATATTCCCACGACAGACTGTCTCCTTTTCAAGCGATTCCCGGATAATTTTCATTTTTTGTGAAATAGCTTCTTTCCCGCTTCCCTGGAAGATTGCAATGAATTCGTCCCCTCCATACCTTCCAATTATGTCACACTCCCTTATTTTTTCCAGCACACTGCTTCCAAAAGCCTTGAGGACAAAATCTCCCGCAAGGTGTCCAAATGAATCATTTATTTGCTTCATGCCATCAATGTCCATGAGGACAAGACTCATCTTCTGGCTGGACACATCAGCAATATCCATGACCTTTTGAGTCATCTCTAAAAGATATTTCCTGTTTATTAGTCCTGTTACCGGATCGGTTCTCATGCTCATAAGCTTCTTTTGATACTTTCGCTGTTTTGAAAGCACTGTCTGTATTTGGTCCCTCATGTATTCCATTATTTCAATATCGTCCTGTTCGAAAGCTTTTCTCTTTGTGCTGTCAATGTTTATAAACCCGTAGAATTCGCCGTCAATCCATATAGGCGACACCAATGACGTCTTCACGCTTTCTCCATCAAGCACAAGCATTTCCGGCTTCTCGACCGACATCATCTTGTCGATATCCCTTACAACACAAATCTCTTTGGGTATTTTCCCTTTGCTAGTTGCAACCAGGCTGTCTTCGGGCCTGAGTTTGAATTTTTTTGTCATTTCCTTTGGATATCCCCTTGTTGTCGGAATTTCGAGAAAACCGTCCTCGTCGAGAACTAGAATCGCTCCGAATCTGGCTTTGGGAATCGATTCTATGCTTTTTTCAAGAAGCATTCCTAACGTGTCTGTCTCCTCGTCCGAATCCAAAAGCCTTTGGTTTATCTGGATGGCTATGTCTTTTATTCGATTTAGCCCTTTCATTTTTTTAGCAAAATTGACTCTTTCGGTTATATCGGCAACAACTCCTGCAATTCCAATCAATTCACCCGTTTCATCGCAATGGACCAGGTCTTTCATTATTTGAAGGTCACGCAATTCCCCTTCTTTGTTTGCTACCTTGGCTTCATATGTTTGAACTCCTTGGCCCCTTAGCAGCGCCTGATCAGCTTCCCTGAACCTCTCGGCTATAGATTCAAGCCCTATTTCATCGGCTTTTTTACCAATTATTTCAGTTTCATCCTTCCCCAAAAATTCATAGAATGTCTTGTTGCAGAACTGAAACCTTCCTTCAAAATCTTTGAAAAAAACGGGGGCCGGCAATGCTTCCAGTATTGCGTGTTCTCTTTTTTTCATTTTTGGGGTCCCTCCTCTACCAGCTGTCGATCATGTCCATGAGAACAAAAGCCGCACATTCCTTTGCTTCCGGCAATGAATGATCTTTGTAATTGCCGCATGACTCGATTCTTGCGGCCGGAACCTCGCTTGTTTCCATAATTTTTTCGAGTGAATTTCTCAAGGACTTGGCAACATTCCTTGATTCGGGCTCGCCCCAGCATATCATGTAGAATCCCGTGCGGCATCCCATTGGCGAAATGTCTATTATTCCTTCCATTTCCTCTCTCATGTATCCTGCAAGAAGGTGTTCGAGCGTATGTATGGCGGCTGTTGATATGAAAACTTCATTGGGTTGTGTGAATCTGAGGTCGAACTTGGTGACAGCGTCTCCTTTTTTACCTGTTGTGGAAGCCGCTTTTCTTACGTATGGCGCCTTAACCTTGGTATGGTCCAATTCAAAACTTTCCACTTTTGTCATTTTAATCCTCCCTTTGTATTTCAAACCCGAAACTTAATGTTTTCCAGCGTTTTGATAAGCAACCTCCATGTCCTCTCGGCTGATGCCATGTCAAGACGCTCCCTTGTGGAATGGACATCCGACATGTCGGGACCTATGGCTATTATGTCCAAGTCAGGCATTTTTTCCTTTAGGAATCCGCATTCCAACCCTGCATGAATGGCTTCGACAGAAGGCTCCTTGCCGTACAATTCCATGTATGAATCTTTCATAACGTCCCTTATACGTGATTCTGAAACAAATTCCCACCCCGGATAATCTGAATTAAGCTCCATTTCAGCGCCAAGCAAACTGCAAATGAGAGCTACCCTTCCATTTATCTCATCCTTCAGGGATTTCACAGAGCTTCTTACAGAAGCTGTTATCTCTATCTGGTTTTCATTCGTTGCTGCTAGACCCAAGTTAATGGAACTTTCGACAAGACCGGGAACCTCTTTGCTCATTGTTTGCACGCCGCTTGCTACAAGTCGGAGAAAAGCAACAAGCTTTTCAGCACTTGCTTTATCGAAGCTTTCTCTCTTTGAAGAGCTCTCTGAAATTTGAATCTCCAATTCCGGATCAACCGATTTGAACTCATTTTTGAATATCTTTTCCATTCTGCCGGCTGTTTCCTTCAAACCCTCGGCGCTTTCAAACGAAGAAACAATTTCGGCGCAGCAACGGTCGGCTATGGCATTCTTCTTCGTGCCTCCGTATATGCCCGCTATTCCGAACACTCCGGGATCAAGCTCGGCCAGAAGCCTGCCCATTAAACTTATGGCGTTTGCGCGTCCCTTGTCTATTTCGGCACCGGAGTGCCCTCCTTTTAGACCCTTTATGCATATTTCATGACAACATTCATGCCACGGTTCTCTCTTCCTTCTAACATCAATTCTTGTAATGTTATTTACTCCTCCTGCGCTCGATGAAAGAAAAACCCCTTCTTCCTCCGAGTCGAGGTTTATGAGAATGCCGGCATTAAGCTTCTCTGTTTTAAGGCCTATTACCCCTTCCATTCCTGTTTCCTCCGATGTTGTTACAAGACACTCCAATTCCGGGTGCCTGAGCGACTTGTCTGCGGCGACGGCCATAATGTAAGCAAGAGCTACTCCATTGTCCGCACCGAGCGATGTCCCTTCAGCACAGATAAATCCGTCCTTTTCTACAAGCTTAAGGGGGTCATTTTCAAAGTCGTGCGAGGATTCCTCCGTCTTTACGCAAACCATGTCCATATGCCCCTGCAGCATGACAACAGGCGCATCCTCATACCCTTTTGAAGCAGGTATTTTCATTATTATATTCAGTGATTCGTCCTGCTGGGCCTCAATTTCGTTTTCCCTGGCAAAGGCAAGCAGAAAATCGCTGATTGCCTTTTCGTTTCCCGAACATCTTGGAATTTTGCTGATTTCCCTGAAATATTGAAGCATTTCACCCGTTTCTATTTTTTCTGTCATAAAAAGCATCCCCTTAATTTTCTATTACCTTTATTCCAATTCCTGAATCACATATCTTAATTTTTTTCTTGAAAGGTTTTCATTTGCCGACTCATACAGATTATCCAAATTGTATGAGAGCAATGAATCATGCTCGCTTATCCCATAATACAGATTCGATTCCATTCCATATTTGTTTTTAACTTCAGCGACAAATCGCTTTCGAATTGTTTCGGCGTAATTTTTCATTCTGTATTCTTCTTCTCCGAACAAAATCAAGAGAGTGTTTGTTTCTATTCTAAAGAAGAAGTGGTCTTCTGCTATTACATCCATTATTATCTCGACCAATTCTTCCAAAATCTTCAGGGATGTCTTTTTTCCGTATTCCATCTCCAGCTTTTCAAGGTCGCTGATGGAAAAAAGCCCTATCCCGACCATTGTCCTGCTTTTTTTGAACAGTACCCAAAGTTTCCCTTTTGTCCTTTGATATGCCTGATTGTTGAAAAGGCCTGTTTCCAAATCTATCAAGGCCACATCCTTGAGCTTATTTTCATTTTGCTTGATTTCCCTAAAAAATGCTTCTTGCGGCTTTTTTATTCCAAGATCTATCGCAACCTTGTAAATCATGTAGAAGGAGGACAGCTTCATGAACTGACCAAGCAGATTAAAAATTCCGTGGTTTCCGGAGTCTATAAGGAATGACAGCTCGGAAAGCAAGGTAAATACAATTGCCCACACGAGGAAGGGATAAGCTTTTTCCCCAACTTCCCTCCTGTTCTTGTCCACCGCGAACCATGCAGTCAAGAGCATTAGGACTATGGCCGCTTCAGACCACAATTTAAACGGAGTGTGCCCCTTTCCTTCAACACAGCATAGCGGAAAAGTGTCAAAATAGAGTATGCTTGTGCAAATTATAAGGGTTGCCACAAAATATATTGAAAAAACCATTTCATAGTTGATCTTTTCCTTCAGCATTTTTTGGGACTTGAATGCTATCAGAAGCGTAAGGCTCTCCATGCCCCTAGCCGCAATCCAGAACTGCCCAGCAAAATACTTGTATCCCGTAAAGACTGTAAGCTCCTTGAATGAAAGCAATTGCATGAGGTCTATGAATCCAATGAAAAGATATGCTATTCCAAGAAATATAATATAACTTCCTTGGTTATACTTTCTTGAGTTCCATGCAATCATGAATACTGCAAAGGCTATTGATATGCTGTATATTCCAACAAGGCTGTGGAAAAGCAGGTAATTTAAAAAACTGCTTGCGAAAAGAGCTGCCAATATGCCTATCAAAAATATGTCTTTCCTCATCCCTTCCAGTTTTTCCTTGTCCATCAACAATCCCTCCATACAGAGATTCCGCATTTAAGATACGTGACTCCGTGTACACATTATATCACAATTTGCATTTTTTGACATTGGAAAGACCCCTATGCCTATGAGGGCAACAAATCCCTGCTGACCCTTTTATCTCCCGGACACCTGTTTTTTTTGCAGTTCCAATATTCCTAAAAGTATGTCCAGCTTGTATTGCCCCGGCGCTGTGGGCTTTTCCATATCCATGCTCGCATAACTTATTGCAGGAGCCGCCTCACCGGAAAGAATTCTGCTAGCCATTCCAGCCTCGCCCATGGCCATGTATATCAACTCTTTTTCGGGTACCTTCCTCTTGAACTCGAGGGCGGCATCCATTAGCCTAATTGTGTCGAAAAAATCCCCCGCCATGAAAGCTCCCTTCACAAACCTTGCGTCAAGCTTGGCCATTCTTTCAAGCAAATCGACGATTTCTTTTTTTACTGGCGTTTTTTTGAAATCATGGTGGGATACTATTCTTGCGGAATTGCTGCAAGGCAAAATTCCGCCAGGGCCGTTTTCCCAATCCATCCATCTCGCGTACTCTATGTCCACCATTGAAAATCCTAAGCTGCCGCCCATTTCCTTTAGAATATGAAAGTATTCCTTTGTGCATCCATTGAAAAGCCCTCCCTCGACAGAACTCCTAAGCGTAAGAATTATAGGCTTTGGGCTTTCTTCAAATATTTTTATGCATTCTCTAATTGTGCTTTTTTCATTCATGTAATCTTCATATGTGAACGCCATCGAGTCCAGGCGCCATTCAATCATATCTATCCCAGTTTTTTCAGCATGCGCAAATTGTCTTTCAACAGCTTTTGCCGTCCTTCCGCTTATTGAGCCGCAAATTTTCGGGGTTGCGAATTCTTTTTTGTCCATATCCATCTTCCTTTTCTTTTCTTCTAATAATATCACACATATCATCTGTTTCGGCTCAACTAATCATTGGCAAACTTCGAATATTTCGCTGAATTTTGATATAATCGAAAGAGACATAAATATATTGGAGGTAAGTTGAATGAATATTGTTATAGTGGAACCCCTGGGGATTTCCCGGGAAACAATCAAGGCCATTGCAAGCGAAAAGCTTTCAGGAGAATTGGATCTGAAGGTATTTGAAACTCCTCCCGAAAACGACGAGGAATACATTTCAAGATGCAGGAAAGCAGATATTCTGATAATAGCAAACAGCCCTCTAAGGCGCCGGGTAATAGAAGCCCTGCCCAATCTAAAATTCATTTCGGTAGCCTTCACCGGAGTGGACCATGTGGATCTTGACGCTTGCCGCGAAAAAGGAATTCCCGTAAGCAATTGCGCGGGCTATTCGACTCCGGCGGTCGCAGAACTGGCCATTGGGCTTATGATATCGGTATACAGGCATTTTTCGGTGTGCGACAAAATAACCAGGGCCGGCGGTACCCGCGCCGGCCATATCGGCAGAGAGCTTAAAGGCAAGACCCTTGGCATAGTGGGAACCGGCGCAATAGGAATGGAGACGGCGGCATTGGCAAAAGCTTTCGGCATGAACATAATAGCCTACAGCCGCAGCAAGAGGAATGAGGCAGAAAACATGGGCATAGTCTACAAGAGCCTTTCCGATGTATTCAGCCAAAGCGACATAGTAACCATTCATGTTCCTCTCAACGAAAAAACTGTAAAGCTCGCAAGCAAGGAATTGATAGATTCGATGAAGCCGACAGCCGTACTGATAAACACGGCAAGAGGACCAATCGTGGACAACAAGGCCCTTGCGGACGCATTGAAGGATGGCCGCCTTTCGGGTGCCGGAATAGACGTTTTCGAAATGGAGCCGCCGATTCCGTCGAATCATCCTCTTTTCGATGCGCCCAACACAACCGTGCTTCCGCATGTGGCTTTCGCGACAAAAGAAGCCCTTGAAAGGAGAGCGGTCATTGCCTTTGAAAACATATCGGGACACCTTGGAGAAAAGCGCATAAATATCATTTTGTAGAATTCCCAAAGCATTCGACCATTTTTGAAAGGAGAGATGTTTCATGGATAAAATTTTGGGGCAAACCCTGGATTACTGGACTGGAAAGCACCCGCTTTTGAGTGACATAGTAAAGACGGAAGAGGTCTTTTGGATAAATCCACTTTATGTGCCAAGCAGAGAAGCTTTTGACGAAATAAGCCTTTCCATGAAAGACATTGAAGCCGCATCGGAAAGACTGAAAAGATTCGCTCCTTACCTGAAAAAGGTTTTCCCTGAAACTTCGCCATCCGGCGGCATCATAGAATCGCCTCTAAGGGAAACCCCTCTCATGAAAAGCGCTCTGGAGGATTTCTGCGATTCAAGTCTCGAAGGCGCCCTTATGGTAAAGTGCGACAGCCATCTTCCCATATCGGGCTCTATAAAGGCCCGGGGAGGCATCTATGAAGTTCTCAAGCATGCGGAGGATTTGGCCTTTGAAAACGGCCTGCTTGGGCCTGATGACGATTACTCCATATTGGCAAACGACGAATTCAGGAAGTTCTATTCGAAATATTCAATTGCCGTGGGCTCAACCGGAAACTTGGGGCTTAGCATAGGCATAATGAGCGCCAAGTTGGGTTTTCGCGTTTTTGTTCACATGTCGGCCGACGCCAAGGAGTGGAAGAAGAGTCTTTTGAGAAGCAAAGGAGTAACCGTAGTCGAATATGATTCGGATTACAGTCTCGCAGTAACAGAAGGTCGCCGCCAATCGGAAGGCGACCCTTCAATGCATTTCGTTGACGATGAAAATTCTGAAACTCTCTTCCTGGGATATTCGGTGGCAGCTTTGCGTCTGGCAAGACAACTCGAGGATCTCGAGGTAAAGGTCGATGAAAAACATCCTCTTTTCGTATATCTGCCATGTGGGGTCGGAGGAGGTCCCGGTGGCGTGGCTTTTGGACTCAAAGCCGTATTCGGAGATTCTGTACACTGTTTTTTTGCTGAACCGACCCACTCGCCATGCATGCTGATAGGAATGATGACAGGCCTGCATGAGAAAATTTCGGTTCAGGATTTTGCAATAGACAATCTTACAGAAGCGGACGGGCTTGCCGTAGGAAGACCTTCCGGCTTTGTCGGCAAAACCATGGAGAATCTTATAAGCGGAATATTTACTTCAAGCGACAAACACCTTTACAATCTTCTCGCAATGCTTGCCGACAGCGAAGACATATGGCTTGAACCTTCCGCGCTTGCCGGTTTCCCCGGGCCTTGTCTTGTTGAGGGCAGCGACGAGGGAAAAAAATATCTCAATAAACACGGTTTGAAGGCAGAAAACATAATTCACCTTCCCTGGGCAACCGGAGGAAGCATGGTTCCCGACAAAACAATGAAAGACTACTATGAAAAATCGAAAATTTGATTTTTGAAAGAAAGCGCCGCATGAAAAATTCCATGCGGCGCTTTCTTTGCAGCTATATGTTGGATTTCCCTGAAACGGATTCAGCGGTAAACTTTATCACTTCCGTCATTCCATAAAGCTTTTCTGTATAGTCAAGTCCTTCCTTCTCCAATCCCGCGCAATACTTTCCAATCAAAAGCTCCAGAGCCTTTCTCTTCTCGGCCTCCGACGCGATTTCAACCTTGCCTTTGGCAATTGCGCTTTCGTAGGCTGTTGTGAATTTTTTAGGTATTGCTTTGGCTGATACGACAGAGCAAAAGGAAGCCTTTCCGTTTTCTTTTATGATGTCGATCTTTTTGCCTTCAACAGCGCAGTGTATGTATATTTCCTTGTCGCCGCAAACATAATTGACAGGCACTCCGTACGGATCTCCGCCCGAGGATGCCAGTGATAGAATTCCCCATTCGGCTTTTTCAAGCATTTCCCACGCCTTTTCATCTGAGACTTTTCTGTCCTGCCTTCTCATTTCTATGTCCATTACTATTCCTTCCCTATGGAGACCCAATTGTTCCCGGCGTACTTCGCCAATTCGTCGACACTTATCTCAACCGCCGAATTCCTTGACCCTGCAGCCGGATAGACCACATCATAAACTTTAAGGCTTTCATCGACAAAAACTCTCAGCCCCCTGATGTTTGCAAAAGGGCAAACTCCGCCCATCGGATGCCCCGTCCTTTCCTCAATTTCTTCGGATGGAACCATCTTTGCCTTTTTCCCGAATTCCGCCTTGAATTTCTTGTTGTCTATTCTTGTGTCGCCCTTCATTAGAACCAAAACATCCTCGCCCCTCAGGTCAAAGGCCATTGTCTTTGCAATCATGCCCGGCTCAACACCGAGCGCATCGGCGGCCAGCTGAACCGTGGCGGTGCTTTCCTCAAATTCTATGATTTTGTATGCAAAACCTTTTTCAAAAAATTCTTTCCTTACGCTCTCAATCCCCATTTAAATCCCCCACTTTTTTATTTTTATTAAACTGATTCATTTCCTTTTTAAAAAATCATGATAAACCATGTCCTTGCCCCTTCTCTTGCAAAGGTAGAGGTATTCGTCCATCCTTGAGAATATGCTTTCGCTGGTATCGCCTTCCCTAATTTGGGTGGCCCCGAAACTGCAAGTGATATCCGCTTTGCCAAAGCTGCTTCCTTTTATCTTGGCCCTGATTCTTTCAACGAATTTGAGTGTGGTCTCGGTATCGGTTTCAGGGAGTATCAATACAAATTCCTCGCCGCCCCATCTTGCGAAGACATCAATTTTGCGTATCTCTTTAATAATCAGTTCAGAAATTTTTTTCAATACAAGGTCGCCTTCAATGTGCCCGTGAGTATCGTTGACCGTTTTGAAATCATCAACATCAAACATCACAATTGAAAAAACACTTCCGTGCCGTCTCCATCTTTCCACTGCTTTTTCTAATTCCTTTTCGAAAGTCCCCCGGTTCAAAGCTCCGGTCAAGTAATCCGTTATCGAAAATTTCTCGAGTACTATGCTTCTTTCATATTGCCTTCTTTTATACACATTTATCTCGTAATCCCGGAATAACAGAAATGATGCCATTAAAACGCCGTATATCGCCACAGCCAAAACTACCGAAACATCCGCTTCCTTTTCTCCAATCATTGTGATTGCCAAGAAACCCGTTATCGTATAGATGTTTACAATCAAAACATATATCCATCGGTTGTGTATTGTTACCAAAACAACCATCGTCAAAAAAAGACCCATAGTCTGTATACTGAAATTAACCGGCTGGTAAATCCAATATATATGCAAAAATGCGGAGACAGCAAAAATCTCCATCAAAGTCAATCCTTTAAAATAGTCGGCATAGTTTTCCCTGTGGTTGAACCAATGGTGGAAAATCAGGAATCCAACGAAAAATATGCATCTGTCGAATAGAACCCATACAAACAATTCCGTGTTTGCAAGAGCAAAATAATCGGGCACAATAAAAAGAAAATTCATGGCTGCAAGTATTATTATAATACGCTTGGTTGTCGGTATGGTCTTTTCGGTATAATACAGGGAATATTCCTTTTCAGCGTCTTTTCTTTTGAATTCTCCCTTCAGTTTAGAAATCTGGTATCTTCTTTCCATAAAATCCTCGACTCCTTCGCTTTCGCACTTCTAAGACTGATTATATAATAAAGTCCGCATTTCAACAAAGGCGGACTTTATTATATTTATCGAATTTTCGGTTTTTTATCCATTTTGGAGAAGTTCGGGCTAAAAAATTTTTATTCTCTTCTTCAGACTCCTTTTATAGTCGCCTCCACCCATTTACCGAGTCTTTCAGATGCCGCATTTGCCGTCTCCACAACTCCCTCGTGGGTATGTTTTTCTTTGCTTATACCTGTCGCCATGTTTGTAACGCAGGATATTCCCAAGACCTTCATTCCAAGATAGTTTGCCAAGATGGTCTCGGGAACTGTAGACATTCCCACGGCGTCGGCGCCGCAGGCGCCCAGCATCCGTATTTCGGCGGCGGTTTCATAGTATGGTCCCGTCACCCCTGCGTAAACCCCTTTTTCATATTCAATGCCAAGCCGTTTGGCCACGCTTTCGGCAATTTCAATCAAATCTTTCGAGTAGGGCTCGGACATGTCCGGAAAACGCGTCCCCAAACGCTCATCGTTTATGCCGATCAGCGGATTGTCCTTGAACATGTTTATGAAGTCCTCGATTATCATCAGTGTTCCCGGCTCAAAGCCCCTGTTGATTCCTCCGCATGCATTGGTGACAATCAAGTTCTCCAGTCCCAATGATTTCATTACATAAACCGGATATACAACTTCTTTCATGGAATACCCTTCATAAAAATGAAACCTTCCCTTCATCGCCAAAACATCTGTTTCCCCGATTTTCCCAAAAATGAGTTTGCCCTCGTGCCCTTTTACAGTCGACACCGGAAAATGAGGAATGTCGGAGTAGCCGATCTCAAGTGATTTCTCTATGGACTCTCCAAACCGTCCCAATCCGGATCCGAGCACTACACCCGTTTTGGGTTTCCCCGTCATTCTTTCTTCTATATATGCCGCAGATTCTTTCACCTTTTCGTACAAGTTTTCCATGATTCCCTCCCATATTCATACTTTCAACCTTCTTTCTATCAATTATATCAGTTTATTTAAGTCGTTTTTTCTTTTTTTGTATTGACAAAACCTCCGATTGCGTTCATACTGTGTATAATCATTATATACAGTATGAACAAAGGGGCTTATATATGGACATTATTATTTCAAATTCAAGCAAGAATCCTATTTATATGCAAATATCAAATCAATTGAAGGAACATATCCTTAAGGGTTCATTGTCGGAAGGCGAGGCTCTCCCTTCGATACGAAGCCTGGCCAAAGACTTGAGGATCAGCGTTATAACAACTAAAAGGGCTTATGAAGAGTTGGAAACTGCCGGTTTCATCGATACGGTTGCCGGAAAAGGTTCTTTTGTGGCTGCGCAAAACAGAGAACTCATTTTCGAGCAGAGGCTGAGAAAAATCGAGTCGAAACTTGCCGACATACTGGACGAGGCGGGCATGATTGGACTAACTTCGGAAGAACTCGCGAAAATGCTTAAATTGATCGAGGAGGATTAAAATGGAAAATATACTGGAAGTGAAGAACCTTACAAAAAATTATGATGGCTTCAAGCTTGACGATTTGTCATTTTCCCTCAAGAAAGGCTATATAATGGGCTTCATCGGCCCTAACGGCGCAGGAAAAAGCACGACCATAAAACTGATAATGAATCTTGTCAAAAAAGACTCGGGAAGCATCAGTCTTTTCGGAAAGGATTATCAGAAGCACGAAAAGGCTGTCAAGGAACGCATTGGTTTCATCTATGACCAAAACCATTTTTATGACGACCTGAAAATGGAAAAGATGAAGTCCCTTCTGGCTGTTTACTATCCTTCATGGGACGATGGTCTTTTCTACAGCTATATGAAGCGATTCGGATTGAATCCAGAAAAGAAAATCAAAGAATTGTCCCGCGGGATGCAGACAAAATTTGCTCTTGCTCTTGCTCTGTCGCATGAATCGGAGCTGATAATAATGGACGAGCCCACATCCGGCCTCGATCCCGTTTTCAGAAGTGAAATCCTCGACATACTGTCAGAAGTCATTGAGGACGGGAATCGCTCGGTTTTCTTTTCCTCTCATATTACTCAAGACCTCGAACGCTCGGCGGACTTTGTAACATTCATTAATGACGGCAAGCTCGTATTCAGCAAGGAAAAGCATTCAGCGCTCGAAGACTATGCCCTGATAAAGGGTCCAAACGATATATTTGATCCTATGAAAAAATACGAAGGGCTTATTGGCTTCAGACGTGACAAATACGGATTTTCGGCACTTTTCAAAAGGGAAAATGCATCAGGCCATTTTGACATTGAGAGCACGCTGATTGAAAATCCAAGCATTGAAGACATAATGCTTTACACTGTTAGGGGGAATTCAAATGCTTAATCTTCTAAAAAAGGACTCCATGCTGCTTAAAAGAAATTTGTGGATAATGATTTTATACAGCTTCATGATGTTCTTCATATTCGCAAGGACGGACATGAATGCACAAGCGATTTATGTAATGGGAATAACAATGATATCTTATCTGCTTGTAATGTACACCACTGCCTACGACAACATGAACAAGAGCGACATATTGCTCAACAGCCTTCCCCTGAAGAGGCGGGACATTGTCGCCGAAAGGTATATGTCTCTTTTTGTCTTCATCGCACTGTCCTCTATGCTCATGGCTCTCAGCGGTCTTGTGATGCGGTCCACCGGATTCTTGCCGGGCATGCGGCAAATTTCCCTTTTCGATTTTGTAATTGCCACATGGTCCATCTGCCTGGTTGTTTTTCTTTATCTGCCCGTATACTTCAAGGTTGGATATCTAAAGGCGAAGCTTGTGAATTTTGCAATATTCTTTGCCGTATTCATGATTCCCACGATAATCGGAAAACTATTCGTTAAAGGGGAAGCGCCTCTTTGGATAAGGAACCTTAACTCCGCTACCAGGCTGCAGATAACCTTATTCATGGCACTTTTCATAACAATTGCCGGAATAGCTTCATACTTGTTTTCATTGAGATTCTACAAAAATAGAGAGTTTTAAAAAAGGGCTCATCCTGATCAAAAGGATGGGCCCTTACCATTTTTTGTTGACTTTACGATTCCTCCTGGAGCCTCTCGAAACCGCTTCCCTCGCCCCACACCGAAACCACGGGCAATACATATATGAACGCCTTGTCATCAACTTCCGCGACAAACCGCTTGATAAGCATACTTTCTCTGGGAGAACAAATTGTCAAAATCTTGCTTTTTGTATCTTTGCTGTAGCCGCCGGTCACATCGAGTATTGTGAGCCCGCGTCCAAGACTTTCCATGATGTATTCTGCAATTTCTTCATTGTGTGTGCTTATTATTTCCATTTTAAGCTTTTTAGACCCCAGTCCAAAGAGTACAAGATCCGTCGATTTTGCAAATACATAGTTGGATATTATCCCGTAAAGGGCGACATTCCTGTCAAAGACCAAAGCCGCAAATGCAATTACGAATATGTCAATTGCAAATATTATCTGGCTGAGACTTATAAAAGGGAAAATCTTCTTGTGGAGAATTTGTGCAGTGGTATCGGTTCCACCCGTGGAAAAACCTCTTTTGAATACAAGCCCGGCTCCTATGCCTCCAACGACTCCGAAATATATCGCTCCCAAAAACAAGTCATTCTCGATAAGAGGAAGACTTGTCCGGTCAACCGCAATAAGGACCATAGGGAATATCACTGATATCATAAGTATTTTCAGGGCATTTTTCTTTCCCAGAAAAATGAAAGCGGCTAGCATGACCGACAAGGAAAATCCGTAGTAGATAAACGTGTAGTCTATATTTAAAAGATATCCCAATATGATTGCCAAGCCTGTGAATCCTCCTGTAACAAGTCCGTTGGGCTTGAGTATTGATGCAATGGCGTAGGCAAGCATCAAGCATCCCGTTCCCAAAAACAGCACATCGACCAATATTTTGTTTGATTTAATTTTTGCAGCCATTTGCATCACCCCTTATTGTTTTCATCAAGGACAAATACTATCAGAAAAAGACTAATAAATATATACGTTATTTGTTACAATTAGGTTAAATTCCAGCCGGCTTGATTTACAGAAAAATCCTTCGGCATTCGCCCTTGTCAATTGAAGAAATTTGCCTTTTCATTTTTGCGTTTTTTGTCGACAACAGTATTATTCAAAGTTTCGAATCCTGTTATATGGCATTCCACTTTATCACCCTCTTTTTGTTTACATGCATAATCTTTTTAAAATTCGCAAATACTCAGACTTATATGGTTGTATTTTAATATTTTGCATTCTATTCCGATCCACTATCAACATTATCCATTTCTTTAAAACGTTTTGCAACTAATTTAAACCCGGAGTTTAATGCGAAATGAGTATAAACTTCCAATCGATAATCAAAAACTCCACAAAATTTACTTCATTCCTTCCCGCATCAGACTTAATGAATTATAATTAAGCTATAATGAAATTAATTCAATATATCAAGGAGGAATATAATGGATCAGAATATGGAATGGCTATATGAAAAAAGGGTAAAAAGAACAATCGAAAACCTCGAAAAGAACAACATGGAAGGTTATTTTGTTGAAGATGAAAAAGAATTGCTTGTAAAATTGGGCGAAATGCTTGCTCCCGGGTCAGTTGTATCCGTAGGAGGCTCAATGACACTCTTTGAGACTGGCGTAATCGACTTCTTGAGAAGCGGCAAATTCGAATTTCTCGACCGTTATGCGGAAGGGCTTGCCCCGGGCGACATAACCCAGCTTTTCAGGGACTCTTTTTCAGCAAACTACTACCTGACAAGCACAAATGCGGTCACGGAAAGCGGCACGCTGTTTAATGTCGACGGCCGGGGAAACAGGACTGCCGCAATGATTTTCGGTCCGGACAATGTTTTTGTAGTTGTGGGAAGAAACAAACTCGTCGCAAGCGAAGAAGAAGCACTTGAGAGATATCGCGAAACAGCAGGGCCTGCAAATGCAAAACGACTGGGCAGAAAAACGCCATGCACCGAAATAGGCTATTGCATGGATTGCGAAAGCCCTGACCGCATATGCAACGCCTTTGTTTCCATTAAGAGACAAGGAGCAAAGGGACGAATAAAGGTCTTCATTGTAAACAAGGATTTGGGATACTAAAGCCGAAATATTTAGTGATTCCATTTTAACAGAGACCTGGACCGGTTCGTTTGCCGGTCCAGCCTTTAAACCCATCTTTGGTAATTTGAGTTATTTAAGTAAAATTGTAAGATTGTCAAACTTCTGTTTTTATTGATGTTCCGATTGGAGGATAAAATGAAAATGTATGAAAACCAAGGCAATTTGCCGAAACTTCCCCTCCCAACCCTTGATGGCACATGCCAAAAGCTTCTCGAATGGAGCAAGCCGCTTTTATCTCTTGAAGACTACGAGTCATCAAAAAAGGCTGTCGATTATTTTACCTCAAATAATGGCTCCGGCCATCTTCTGCAAGAAAACCTGACTGAATTCCGAAACCGCAAGGATACATCGAATTGGTTGGAGCCCTTCTGGTACGACACTTACCTTGAGAACCGGCTTCCCTTGCCCGTAAACTGCAATGTCACATTCGTTCTTGAAAAGAATATTGAAACAAAAAAACTTCCCCGGGCTGAATTTGCCGCCAGTATGCTTGTTGCTCTGTTTCAGTACCGCGATTTGCTTGACAGCGGAAATATGGATATTGATTTTCAAGGCAAAAACGCGCTTTGCATGAGTCAGTACAAAACACTTCTCGGAACAAGCAGAATACCCGGTCCTAACCGGGACGCCCTTAAAACAAACAGCAAGTCAAACCACGTTGCGGTGATTGCTAACGGGCGGTATTATTCGATTTACAAACCTTTTAAAGCTGACATTGCAAAAAACTATGCGCATTTCTACAACTCCATCAAAATGATATTGAAAAAATCCGAAGCGGAAGACAATTTCCCCGTCGGCTGCCTTACATCCGCGGACAGGACTTCCTGGGCAAAAATCCGAAACAAAATAATTGAAATCAATCCCTCAAATGCCGATTCTCTAAACAAAATAGAAGGTGCCTTGGCGGTTTTGGCGCTCGATAGCAATGAATATGAATCGGATTCCGAAATGTTCAAAAACATGCTTTGCGGAAACTCCCGCAACAGATGGTATGACAAGTCGATACAGATGATTTTAAGCAGGGACGGCCATTTTGCAATCAATTATGAGCATTCGGGTGTCGACGGAACAACCTTGGGAAATCTTGTTCGTTTCATTTACAAGAACACAAAGCCGCATGAAGAAATAAAAGAAGGGAATACTGCTCATGAAGTCGAGGAAATCTCCTTCACCCTTAACGAGCACGTCAAAAATGAAATCGAGAAAGCCGAAGCCGAAAGTGAAAAGGCTTTCAAAGAATTATCAATTGAAATTCTTCATTTTGACAGATTCGGCAAGTCAAGGATAAAAGAATTAAAGACAAGCCCCGACAGCTTTATACAAATAGCATTTCAGCTTGCTCAAATGAAAACATTCGGCAAAGTCCGCAATACATATGAAGCCGCTATGACAAAGCAATTTCTTCACGGCCGTACCGAGGCCATGCGGCCTGTCACGGCTGAATCCATAGCCTTCGCAAATGAGCCGACAAGCGACAATTTCAGGAAAGCGATGGCAAAACATGTGCAGCGCATAATCGAATGTAAAAACGGATACGGTATTGATCGGCATTTGTTCGGCCTTAAGAAAATGCATGAAAAATACTTCCCCGGCGAAAATTTGCCCGAAATATTTCTTTCTCCGAGCTACAGGGAAATTTGCAACAACTTTTTTTCGACAAGCACAAGCAATCCAAAGGGGCTTCTCCATGCCGGATACGGTCCTGTCATAAATGACGGCTATGGCCTGAGATATCTCATTTATGAAGACAAGCTTCATTTTGTGCTTTCAAGCAAGGTCCTAAACACCGAAAAGCTTTTAAAGCTTAAAGAGAGTCTTGAAGAGTCTTTGATTGAAATTGCTTACATTCTTGAAAGCGAATAAAAAGCATAAATGTGGAAACCGAGCAATAGGTCGATTTAAATATCCCCTATTGCCCGGTTTGATTTTACACATTCTTTATATGTTGATGCAACATGCTTTATCTTTTGTTTTTGTCTTTCCTGAAATCTGCTATCTGACATCTGCCCTTTAATCTTTTGTATTAGTCTTTAATCTCTTACTGCCCGCTGCCTGCTGCGAGCTGCGCGCTGTTCTTCCTTTCTACTTACTACTTTCCACTTAGTTTTCTGCACGCTGCAAACTCGCTCCGCTTCGGACCAAGCTAAAAATTTCCAGTTGCAAACTTCTTATCCCTTGCCATGATTCCCAATTATTGAATGGAGATGTAAATGTCTATCCCTTTTCAAAAATTGCCTTGAATCAGTTTTTGAAGCTGTGGACAGGCGCAGGTATTCTTCCCCCACGCGCTATGAACAATTCGCTCGAGAATGGATTTATCTTCATTATGGGCGCGGTTCCAAGAAGACCTCCGAATACCGCTTCCTCTCCGAATCCTTTTCCATGCACGGGAATTACCCTTACAGCCGTGGTCTTGTTGTTTATCATCCCTATGGCAGCCTCGTCGGCTATCATTCCGGAAATGCTGGCAGAAGCAGTGTCCCCCGGGATTGCAATCATGTCAAGCCCTACCGAGCAAACGCATGTCATAGCTTCGAGTTTGTCGAGCGACAGAGCGCCCTTCCTTACAGCTTCTATCATTCCCTCGTCCTCGCTTACTGGTATAAATGCCCCGCTAAGCCCTCCCACATGTTCTGCCGCCATTATGCCGCCTTTTTTGACTGCATCGTTGAGCATTGCCAGCGCCGCCGTTGTGCCATGGGTTCCCGCTGCCCCGAGGCCCATCTCCTCGAATATTCTTGCAACCGAGTCTCCCACATCCGGAGTAGGTGCCAATGAAAGGTCCACTATTCCAAACGGCACGCCCAGAGTCTCTGCCGCCTCTCTTGCAACAAGCTGTCCCGCCCTTGTTATCTTGAAAGCTGTTTTCTTTATCGTTTCCGCAACTTTGTCGAAGCTCTCTCCCCTGACTTTTTCAAGGGCCGACTTGACAACACCCGGACCGCTCACGCCTACATTTATCACGCTGTCAGCCTCCCCTGTTCCGTGGAATGCTCCTGCCATGAAAGGATTGTCCTCAACAGCATTGCAAAAGACCACCAGCTTTGCGCAGCCTATGCTGTCATTTTCCCTTGTGAGGTAGGCAGTACGCTTAATCGTTTGGCCCATCATCTTCACCGCATCCATATTTATGCCTGAACGGGTATCCCCGACATTTACCGAAGAGCATACCCTCTCAGTGACCGAAAGGGCTTCCGGTATGGAATCTATCAGTATTTTATCGCCCTTTGAAAAACCCTTCTGCACAAGTGCGGAGAATCCTCCTATGAAGTTGACGCCTGTTTCCCTCGCGGCCCTGTCCATCATTTCGGCATATGCGACATAGCACTCATCCGCAGAAGCTCCGGCAACAAGTGAAATGGGGGTTACCGAAATCCTCTTGTTTATTATCGGTATTCCGTACTTGCTTGCGATGTCCTCTCCTGTCGATACCAGTTTTTCCGCCTTCCGCACTATTTTTTCATACATTTTTCTGCGGGCTTTCTCCCCGTCACCGTCGCAGCAATCGAGCAGTGATATGCCCATTGTTATTGTTCTTATGTCAAGTTTTTCGCGCTCTATCATTTGTATTGTTTCCATTATATTTTTGTATTGGCTCATTTCTTCCTCCCCTATATCTGGTGCATTGCTTTGAATATTTTTTCATTCTGGACCCTTATGTCCATCTCTATGCTTTCCCCTACCATCTCAAGCTTGCTCTTAAGTTCACCAAACGATATTTCCATTGCTGAAATTTCGGCCATCATTATCATTGCAAAATATTCCTGCATTATGGTCTGGCTAATGTCGAGTATGTTGACGCCATTCTCCCAAAGCGTCTTTGACACATTGGCAATTATCCCCGTCTTATCTTTCCCTATGACCGTTATAACCACTTTCATCTTCTTTCCTCCCTATTTTTGTAATAAAAAAAAGACCGTAAAAACAGTCTCTCGGAGCCGGAAATCGATAATAAGCATAGCTGTGCCGTACTTATGCGAATCCCCTGTCCTTTTACCTGAGAGTTTCACCATTTACGGCTTTCCCCTTCGGTGCTCCTGAGAGTCTCTCCAGAGGTCTGTCCGGGACCGGTCGCCCATGGCTTCCGGAACCTTCATCCAAACACTATTTTTATTTATAGTAAAAATATTAACACAAACAAAAGGTGTATACAATATATTATTGCATGCAAACTATTTTAATTTCTTCTCATAAACATTCAAATCCGCCCTTATGTTGCCGATTTCAATGTCGCTTTTCTGTTCGCGAAATTCAAAACCCCTGCGCTTCCAGAATTTTTCTGCAAGCGTATTGTCGCACATAACCGCAAGGCGCAATGTTTCAACCCTGTTGTCTTCCGCCCAACCCTGGAATTCGTCAAAGAATGAAGCCCCAAGTCCGCTGCTTCTTTTTTGGCTGTCAACCATCATCTGCCCTATGAACCATGTTCCTTCGATCGGATAATCTTTGACACCCTCGATTACGCCTATCAGGTTTTCCTGTTTGAACAAGCCGAGCACGAATTTGTCTTCCTTGTTTTTGCCGTCCGGGAGCTCATTGAAAAAATCTAAAACCGTTTCATTTCCTATCTCCTCGATTCCGTGAAGGTCGTAGTAATCGCTGCAGTTTCTGCAAAGGCTTTGCAATTCGGCAAGATAGTGCTCCTCATCCAATATTTTTATTTTATAATCCTTGGACTCATAAATAGTATTTTTCAAACCGGCGCCTCCTCATTTGTTTTAAACAGCCTTTTCTCCGCCTTCTCAAATTATAATTATATTTCAAAAGTCTAAAATCCTTCTTTTTATACGCAAAATCCCGCATCGTATTATGCGGGATTTTGTTTTCAGTATTGTATCAGCAAATTTCCGCCCGAATCGATTTTAGCGTCGATCTTCATCAGGGTAGTAAAAAATTCCAATGGCACATAGGTCCTCGAGTCCCTTATTATCGGCTCTTTTGAGAGGACCGCGGATGAATTGTATCGGCTGTAGTATCTGTTTTTGTTTATTTTTAGTATATACAGCGACTGGTCGTTATATATTATCACTGTTCTTATGTTGTGGTTCCAAACTACCTTGTAGCCCATTTTTTCCACAGAGACCCTCAGAGGCACCATGACTATCATATCCTTGTTTATATAGGGCCTTCCCATGGAATAGTCTGTTTGCTCATTGTTCATATAAAAATTATACATTATGGGTTCGCTGAAAAATTCATCCCAATAATCAGGCAAAACCTTTTCACCCTGTTGGGCGTATGCCGCGCCTAATGATGAAAAGACAAGCACGATTGTCAACACTGTCAAAATTGATGTTTTTTTCACGGCAACCCCCTTTGTTTGAATCCGCTATTCTCCGCGTCTTCATTTTAGACGAATCCAGACACGCTTTTGTTTCAAATCCTATTCGATTATAGAAGGCGCCCCGTCTTTCATGTCCATTGTCAAAAGGACCCTTTTTCCCAGTTTCCCTCTTAGATAGTTTTCGGCGAGTTCATCCTCTATATACTTTTGAACAGCCCTCCTTAGAGGCCTTGCTCCATATTTATCATTGTAACCCTTTTCGATAAGAAAATCACGAACACTTTGAGATACTTCAAGCTCAATTCCCTTTTCCTTTATTTCCAATTCCACTTCGCGAAGCATGATCTCGAGAATTTTCTTGAGCTGTTCTTCCGTCAATTTGGAAAAAACGATTATTTCATCAACTCGGTTTAAAAATTCCGGTCTGAATATTTTCCCAAGCGCATCATTGACCTTCTCCTCTTCTGCCTGGTCTCCGCTCTTTTCAAATCCTATGCCCGCCGACTTTAGTCCCGTTCCGGCGTTGGATGTCATTATAATAACAGTATTCTCGAAGTTTACCGTCCTGCCCTGGCTGTCTGTAAGCCTTCCGTCCTCGAGTATTTGAAGCAACATGTTGAATACGTCACCATGCGCCTTTTCTATTTCATCAAGCAAAATCACCGAATAGGGCTTCCTTCTTACCCTCTCGGTCAATTGGCCTCCCTGGTCGTAGCCTACATATCCCGGAGGCGCCCCAATGAGTTTGGAAACAGTATGCTTTTCCATGTACTCGCTCATGTCGAGTCTTATCAATGCTTCCTCGCTTCCGAAAAGCTCGTCGGAAAGCGATTTCACCAATTCTGTTTTTCCGACGCCGGTAGGACCCACGAATATGAAGGACGAAGGCTTTTTGCGTTTCCTAAAGCCCAGGCGATTTCTTCTTATAGCTCTTGATACACTTTCAACGGCATCATTTTGGCCGACAACTCTTTTGTGGAGCCTCTCCTCGAGATGCATAAGTTTTTCAGCCTCGTTTTCGGTGACACTGCGTACCGGAATCTTTGTCCACGCCTCAATGACATAGCCTATGTCATCTATTGTTATTTCAACATCCGATGTTTCTTCCTCCATGGCCTTTATCTTGTTCATCAGCTTGCATTCCTCAGCCTTGAATTCCGCCGCTTTTTCATAGTTCTCCATTGTTGCGGCGTCTTCCATTTTTTCGTGCAGACTCCTCAGGGCTTCATTCAGATACTGCAGCTCGACCAAACCCTTGTTCTTCAGGTTTGCGCGCGAGCCGGCCTCGTCTAAAACATCAATGGCCTTGTCCGGCAAATACCTGTCCGTAATGTACCTTTCAGACAATTCAACCGCTTTTACGATGATTTCCTCCGAAATCTTGACTTTGTGGTATTCTTCATAATAGGACTTGATTCCCATGAGGATTTCGACACTCTCATCGACAGTCGGCTCTTCCACAAGAACAGGCTGAAAGCGTCTTTCCAGCGCCGCGTCTTTTTCGATATGCTTTCTGTACTCATCAAGTGTCGTAGCACCGACTATCTGAATCCCGCCTCTTGCCAGCGCGGGTTTTAGTATGTTGGCGGCGTTCATTACGCCTCCATGAACCTCTCCTGCACCCATTATATTGTGAAGTTCGTCTATCACAAGCACAACGTTTCCGAGCTCTTCAGCTTCCTTTATTATGGCTTTCATCCGACTTTCAAATTGTCCTCTGAATTGAGTCCCCGCCACAATGGCCGTCATGTCAAGAAGGTATATTTCTGTATTGAAAAGCTTGGCCGGAACCTGCTTTTCAATTATTCTTGCCGCAAGCCCTTCAGCAATTGCCGTCTTGCCGACCCCCGACTCTCCCAGCAATACTGGGTTGTTCTTGTTTCTTCGGTTCAAAATCTGAACAAGGCGATCCATTTCCAAATTTCGTCCTATTATTCTGTCGATTCTTCCTTCTTTGGCTTCATCGGTAAGATTTGTACCAAAGGTGTCAAGGTTTTTCCTAGCCTTTGGTTTCCTGCCGAACTTTTTTGCCGATTTTTGTCCAATTTTTTCTTCGCCCGATTCTTCGGAAGCGTTTTCTTCAATTCCTTCGCCAAGACCGGGATTCTCTTCAAGCCCCTGGCTTCCAGTTCCCATGGACATCATTTTCATGAACATTTCATTGCTCTCCAGATCGTCCATGTCCATATTTTGAAACATTTGGTTCATTTGATTCGAAAGATTTTCTATCTCCTCCGGCGACATGCCTGTCTGTTTCATCAATTGGTCCATCACGGGCAACCCCATTTTTTTTGCGCAATCCAAACAAAGCCCGTAAAGTTCGGACTTTCCATCAACGATTTTAGTAGTGTATATTACTGCAAGATTCTTTTTGCATATGGAACATTTCTGCATTTTCATTTTTATCCTCTCCATTCTTTATATTCCCTTTCTAAAGGCCGGGAAACATATTGATAAAAGAAGGGCTTCCCCTATTAAGGCCGCCCCTGGCAGATTTTCTCTTCTATTTGTTCAAAATCGAAAAAAGTATGAGAGCCAGCCCCAAAAGGACCAAAAACAATCCGATTCTTTTTTTATCCATCTTAAACGCCGCCTTTCAGTGAATGTAATGTCTAATGCTTATTTTATCAACACTACAAGCAAAAGGCAAGAAAGGCCAGTGGAAAGGAAAACAAGAGGAAAGTAGTAAGTGGAACGTAGTAAGTGAAAAGTGGAAAGAAAAAGATTAAAGACAAGGGCAAAGATAAATGCAGTAGAAAGTTGGTCAGTTGGCAGGAAGAACGTTAAGAGCAGATGTCAGATGTCAGGAAAAAATTAAGAGCAAAAAATAAGCAAAAGATAAAAGACAAAGATAGCGGGCAGTTTGCAGGAAGAACGTTAAGAGCAGATGTCAG
>CAZAFW010000012.1:0-47217 GCA_964484935.1 uncultured Peptostreptococcaceae bacterium | reverse complement strand
CGTAAACGCCGGAATTGACGTCTCCCAGAGAATGGACGGTAAGCACATTGTCCGGCGCGTTTGCGCCTTCATGCCAGGTTACCATTCCGGAAATATCGAAATCCGCGAAATGCTTGTTCATCTCAGGAAGATAACGCGGATAATCCAAACAGATGGCTGTATTGGTGGGCGCGAAATAGAATTCATCGCCGCACTCATCGGTGAATTTCATGACCTCGCCGCCGTCGAAAAAAATACCCGTGGATTGGGCAAAATAGCCTTCCTCGTCAAGTATGTTCCATACATGAAGGGCGACATGGCCCCATGAAGGATTGTTGCAGATATAGTAAACGGCTTTTTTGTTTTCAGGCATAATCTTTCCTCCCCGGAATTTCATTTGTGATAATTGCCTTATTTATATATTAAAGACTATAGCTTTTTGATAATTCTGTCAATGACAGCCTCATGAGAAAAAGCCCCAACCTCGCAAGGCTCGGGTTTTGATTCGCCGGTTCATCTTATCGCACAAGCAGCCATATTCCAATTCCGGCGGCAAGTGCGGCCCAGGCGTAAAAGAAAATGACTGTACCGCCCTCGCCCAAGAACTTTATGAATAGTTGAATTTTTTTCATTTTCCATATGCTCTCCGGTTTTTTGACGGTTATTAGCACAACAACTACCGCGTAAACCAGCAAAAAGATTCCCAAAAGCTTCAGTCCACCCATGTTTTTCCTCCTTTTCAATCCCTAATAAGAGATTTTGTCCCCGTCTTCAATATCTTCACCCGGATTGACAACCACAATGTCGTTTTCCTCCAGCCCTTGCAATATCTCCGAGCGGGAATTTCCCTTCGAACCCACGCTTACCTCTTTGAGGTGGGCCCTGCCATTGTCAATTGTAAAGACGCAGTCGGTTCTGTCGCGTTTTATCAATGCATCTTTGTCAACCGTAAGAACTCCCTCTCGCATGCCCAGCTTGAAGACCAATTCAACCTCTCGGTCGATCAGGCTGAAATCGTGGTCGACCGCAATCTCGACTATGCCTTTCTGCTGGAAAACGCCCAGGTCCGAAACAACTGTCTTGATGGTGGGGTGAATTTTCCTAACATAGCCCCCTACAACTTCGTTGTCAAAGAAGATTTCCACGGGAGCATCCATTTCCATCTGCACGAAACTTTCCTCAAGAAGACTGGATTCAACATAATATTTGTCTTCAAACACTTGAACCACCGGACTCATTGCAGTGACGGACTCGCCCTTCTCGACGAATATGTCCCCGACGGTTCCGTCGAATGGAGCCCTTATCTGATACTCCCGTATTTCATCATTCATCGATTCCAGCTGGGTCATCAGTGATTTGAGCTGGTAGTCGTACTGCATAAGCACATCGTCGTCGCCGCCCCTAGACGCCTCGCTCGATTCGTTTGAAGCCATGATGTAGTTCATTTCTCCAACAGAGCTCAGGAGCTCAAGCGAGTCAAGCTCCGACTTGCTGATGGCGCCGGCTTCATAAAGGGTAAGTGCGTTTTCATAGTCGCTCTTGGCTTTGAGATAGTTTTCCTCTGCAATTTTTGCAGACGCCCTGTAGTTTTCAAGCGAAAGATTGCTGTATGGCTTTGCCAGATGGGATATGCTGCTTTCCAGCGCCTTTATCTGATAGTCGAGCGACTTTAGTTGATATGCCAGCGCCTTGTCGTCCATGGAGACCAACAAATCCCCTTCCTCTACCTTGTCGCCGATCTCGACGAGTATGGACAGGACTTTTCCATTTCCCGCGGCAGGCAGGTCAAGGCTGCGTTCGCTCCTGACTTTGCCTGTGTCTTCAATGCTGCGGTATATGTCGGCCTTTTCGGCAGTGTCTACCTCTACATTTGCCGATGACCCGAGCAGGAGCCATACAAGCAGTGCTCCGACTGCCGCTAGGGCCAAAAGCGCCAGAATAAGATTCCTCTTCTTTGGATCAATTTTCATCTTAGCCAATGCAAGGCACCTCCCACAAGATATTTTCAGGCACAAACGAAACCATGTCTGTGCAAATCCTCTGCGTTTTATTACTGAAATAGATCAATGCTCCAGCCCCTTTCTGATTTTGGGGGCAATGATTGCAAACACAACGGCGCTTATTGCAACAACAAATGCCGTATAGAGTGAAATCTTTCCCCATGTTCCGCTCCTTGAGAGAATCATGTCATTTGCCTTGTATGTCCAATAGAAGGGTATCGGGTAAAAAAACTTTTGCCATTTGTCGGAAAGGAGCTCTGCCCCCGCCACAGACCCCATCAAGGGAAGGAAAAGTATTTTGATGTTTCCGGCGGCTTCCATGACATCGCTGTTGTTGATTCCCTCTATGAACCCTACCAGTATGCTTATTATGGAACTTGCAAGCAGCATCATAAGCATCTGGAGCATGTTTACATTGGAGAAGCCGGTCAGGACAAGCATTGTTATCGTTCCGACCACAGGGACAATTATCCCTATGATGCTTTTTCCCAGTATATAACCGCCTCTTGAAAGGGGGGTCACATTCACAGCGCTTATGGTGTTGTCGACCTTTTCCTCGACTATATTAAGCGCAATCAGCATTCCTCCAAGAACGGAAGAAAGCATTATTGCCACATTGACCATGAGCTTTTTAATCGGAGGGATGGTGTTCCCCAAGTCCGAAAATTCCACCCTGGTGTCCTCGGCTGTCACACCGAAAAATTCATAGGCTCTGAGCGTTTTTACATAATCGACTATGCCCTCCGGCTCGTTTCCCTGTGCGAGGATATAGTAGTCTTTGTTTCTGGGAAGAATTCCAATTATGTTGTCCCGTTTTTCGACCCTGCGCCTGACATCGTCGGCTGTTTCGAAAAGCTCTACAACCGCGTAATCCCTGAAGAAGCCGACATGCTCGGGATTGTCGCCCTCCAGCATGGCAATATTGACGGTGGAATCGTTGATGCCGGGCACAAACAGGTTTATGGCTATCGAAAAGAGAACGGGAAAAACTATTATATAAAGGGCTACGAAGTCTCGCGTGCTTACTCTCATGTCCCGCAGGAAAACCGCTAAAATTTTTCTGTTCATATTGTTTTCACCCGCCTCTTCATATGGTAAGCGTTTTCTTGAACCTGTAATTGGCGAACAGGAAAAGAATCAGACCCGCCGCCAGGAATCCGATAGATACGAATACGACATATCCGGCGCTTCCGCCTATGGATATGGCTTCCTTGAAACCTTCAAGTATGTGGTATGTCGGAAAGTACTTTATCCATGAGGGCTCCCAGCTTGGAGCAAAGTAGGATATGTTTGGAAGTATCATTGCGACTATGATGATGAAGAAAGCTCCGAAAGACTGCATCATGTCCCTGTAGTAGGTTGTCACTACAAGGCCCAGGGAAGAAAAGGCGAATGCCGTTGCGACAACAAGTAAAAGTAGGAGCGGATAGTTGGCCCTTGCCCCCATAACGGGAATCACGAGTATAAGGCCCGTCGATATGGTTGTAACCATCATGACCCCTATCTTGCTCATGAGGTAGTGCCATACCTTGGAAGCGGTAACCGCGTAGGCCATTGCTATTCCCTCTTTCTTGTCAAGGAAAATGTATGCCGCTATTATGAAAAGCCCCATCAGGCTTCCGTTGTAGGTAAGAAAAACCGGAACTATGTTTTCCCTGTTGTTGAGCACAAAGGGATCTTTCTCGATTGTTTCGACCGTCTGCCTGTCCATATGCCTTTCAACAAACTTGTAGTTGACCTTGTTGTTTTGCAGTACCATGTACAGATTTTTGAGCTTTTGGGACTCGTAGCCCTGAAGATAGTACAAATAGTCCAATCCCCCGTCTCTGCCCGGAATTATTTCAATGCCGACTTCCTTGTCTTCCTTGGCCAGCCTAAGTACAGCTTCGCGGTCGTCGACGAAGTATATGTTTCTTGTGTCCGTAACAAACAGGTCTGCTCCGAACAAGTCGCCTCCCGTTTTTATTTGGACCCTTTCATACTCGCTGTCCTCGTCTTCGTCGTCAAGAAGTCCCTTGTAGATCAAATCCACATAATCGGAGGGAAGGCCTCCGGCGTAAAGGTACTCGTCTGTTCTGCTGTCTGTTTCCTCGGGCACTGCAAGCAGCAAAATCAAAAGCAGAACTACAGCCATTCCGACTTCGATGTAGAAATACCAGCTCTTGGAAGACAATTGAAGTTCTTTTACGAAACTGTGCCATAGTTTCATGTCAAACAAGCTCCCTTCCGGTGACCTTTATGAAGATTTCCTCCAAGGTTGCCTCCTTGGTATGCATTGTCCGTATTTCATAGCTGTCCAGTATTTCCTTCAATCTTCCTATGTCCTCTTTCTCCATGAAAGAGAGGGATTCCTTTTTGGTCTCTTTTCCATCCACATATTCCACATCGACAAATTTTTCCCCGTAGAGCAGCTTTAGATTCTTTGGAGAGTCGATCAGCTTGATTTCCCCGTCCACAATGAATCCCACGCGATCGCAAAGCTCGTCCGCAATGAACATGTTGTGGGTGGTAAGGAAAATCGTTACGCCTTCCTTGTTCTTTTCCTTGATAATCGATTTTATCTCCGATGCAATCGCCGGGTCGAGGCCGGTAGTAGGCTCGTCAAGGAACCAAAGAGTCGGATTGTTGATCATCGAGCGGGCAAAGGTCAAGCGGTGCTTCATTCCCTTGGAATATTCCCCCGCCTTTATATCCCCCTTGTCCCCGAGACCTACAAGGTCAAGAAGTTCCTGAGGTTCCCGCGTTTTTACATCGAAAAGTTTTCTGTAGAATTCAAGATTTTCCTTGCCGGTCATCTTGCTGTAAACGTTTGATTGCTCGAAAGACATGCCTATCTTGTTGAACATTTCATTCTTGATATGTTTTATGTCGTATCCGGCAACGGTCACGTCGCCTTTTTGCAGCTGCAAAAGACCTGTAAGAATGCCCTGGGTTGTTGACTTGCCGGCTCCCGAGGGGCCCAAAAAACCAAAGACTTCGCCCTCGGTTATTTCAAAGCTGACATCCTTGACGGCATATTTTTCGTCATTTGAATAGGAGTGATACAAATTTTTGACACTTATCATCTTACATCTCCCCTTTCTTGCAGAAAGCCCTTCTCAAAATATCCATATAGGGATCTATTCCCGAGACAATTTTTGAATAATCCAGATCGGTTCCGGTTTTTTTTGCCCAATCCATCTGTTCCTCGCCGTATTTTTCGATGGTCCACTGGATGATTTTTATCGTTTTTTCGAAATCCAAACCGTCCTTGAACCGGCTCGTGTCAATGTTCTTTACATATATTTGGCCATAGATGTCCGGAACAATTTCCTCAATCATTTTTTTTATTTCCGCAAGGGACTTTTCATTATATATTGCCTTTGAAAAAGTCTCTATACCGGGATACCTGGCAAGAACCCCCATCTTGATTATTGCAATCTGCTTTATGCGGCTGAATATGTCCGTTTCATCGAAGTCAGTCTCTTCAAGTATTACATCCACCATCTTTTGGAACACAAATTTTTCAAGATAGTCATAAAGCCCCCGCTTGCTTTTGAAGTAGTGAAAAAGAAGACCTTTTGAAATGCCTGCATTCTTGACAATGTTGTTGGTCGAAGCCTTTTCATAGCTGTTGCGCCCGAATTCCTCCAGCGCGCTGTTTATGATGCGGTCAAGTTTCCCGGGATCGAGTTTTTTCAGTTTTTCATTCAATTGAACCACCCTCCGTTGACCACTTCGGTCAATTTGAATATATCACGATTGACCGAAGCGGTCAACGGTTTTCCGGTTCTTTTGCCCAATGCGGTTCCCGTGTATTCTTTATACCCAATGCAGAGGCCCCGTATCATTCCGCTTGAATGATTCGCAGGAATCAGCCGTTAATCAGGCCAGAATCCGCTTTGATATTTTTAATATCCAATCGAACAAAAAAACCGGTATGAAAATACCGGTTTTTTTATGCATGCGCTTATATGAAGCTTTCATTGATTTTGCGGCGGCTATCTTTCAACACATATTTTTATGGGCGAAGTCTGCGCGGGTATGCTCATGGTCATTATTGTGTACTCGACGGTCATTGTCTTTCCGTCGAGCTCCTGCATCTCGGATGCCATGAAGCTTCCCTTTTTAATATGGACAATAAGGTCGTTGGCAAAATTGGAGTCCTTTGCCAGTCTTACGCTGAAGGTGTTTTCATCTTCGACTGTTTCTTTGACGCTGCCTTTGTATGTCGAGAAAATGTCGGGAGCGGAAATCACTCTTATTTTTTCGGCGGTGGTTTGGGCGGGTATGCTTCTGGTGGAGAAGGAGTATTGAACGTCAAGAACAGTTCCGATTTTAAAGTCCATTGATGTTCCGTCTTCAATCTCGGTGTCAATGCCTGCCATGACCACAAGGTCGTCGAATCTCTCGTAGGGGTTTTCGCCTTCCAGGTACAGAGTCGCCCCATGTTCGCCGAATTTAAGATCCGATATGGTTCCGGTGTAACCGAAGCGGTCGACTTTGACTTGGTAAATTTCATTTGAAATTTTAAGCAGAGAGAAGGGCTTGGTCAAAACCTGAATTGCCGGTTCATTCGGAGGGTTCAAGTCATATTCAATCCGGAGGATTCCACCTTCGACCTCCAGGTTGCTGAAGTCGAAGGTGTATCCGCCTGTGGTTTTTTCCTCTTCCACTATGAGAACGTAAGAAAAGCCGTCCATTCTTTTGATATGCCTTCCAACCGTTTCTCTGTTTTCACTAATCCAATCTTCGATTCCAGCTACGGGGTTTTTGACTATTTCAACGTCGCAATTATTCAGGAACAAGTCGCCGTTTTGGTCTGTGATGAAAATGCCAAGCAGTTTTTCCATTCCGGATTCGGAAAGAAATGTTTTTCCGTCAATCACCAGCGGACCGGCATCGAAATTCTTCAAATCGCCCCCTGTCTCGAAATTTTTGTTGTCGATGTACATTTTTGCTGTGAATTCTTCCTTGCATATGTCCACGCTGCGGTCGCTTTCATTCCATTCGACCGTGAAGCCGATGTTTTCGGCAATCTCCCTGAGGGGGAAATACATAGAACCCTTTTCGCATATAGGCGAGTTTTCAAGCTTTCCCGATTTGCCTTCGCTGCTCCAATTGTATTCGGGCTTGTTTGAAATCAGAACCGAAAGATTAGCATCCTCCCCATAAAGGGCAGGGATCGCGATTCCTTCATAAAGCATCCGGGACGGAAGGCTTTCATCGACTGAAGCCGTCTCGGGAAGTTCTTTCGGTTCTATTCCGGCGAAAGCCGCTCCTGTATTCAAAAGCAACATTGCCGACATGACAATTAAAAATGCTGTTCTTTTCATTTTTGTTTCTCCTTTTCTCTTTGCTTGTTTTTGCACTCATCCTTTTGACGCGCAGAGACATGTGAAAGTTCCATTGCATGAATTTGATCTTGGCGAAGAGGTAAACCCAACTGCTGTTTCCAGACATAAGGATGCATTGTTGCCGGTTTAAATGGGTATACAGT
The DNA here is from genome assembly GCA_964484935.1 of uncultured Peptostreptococcaceae bacterium. Lineage (GTDB taxonomy): Bacteria > Bacillota > Clostridia > Peptostreptococcales > BM714 > BM714. The sequence goes on along the minus strand of CAZAFW010000012.1, from coordinate 39,759 downwards.
TAGAATATATATAAAAAAATTCGGTGCTATATCAAAGATTCAAAATGATAAATTCAAAAAGAGGTGAATCGCATGATTGGATTTTGGCTTGCTGTTTTGACGGCATTTGTAATTTATTTGATTGTCAGGATAAAAAAGAGCAATTTCATCGAAACAAGCAATTCAAAAAAGGAAAGATTCAAAGCATGGGACGACGGCGAGATTGCTGTCTATTCGAGCGGACCGGTTTATTCCAGACACTTCAAAGGGGCCTTTCTTCCTGCCAGCTTTTCGGTTGAATACAAGGGCAAGGTGCTCTACATAGACCCTTTCGGGCTCGGAGACGCCGTTGCCGCTTCGCTGATTCTTATAACGCATTGCCACCCGGACCATTATTCGAAGAACGACATAGAAAGAATATATGACGAAGGGACAATAATGGTATGCCCAAAAAATGTTTCAAAAAGGTTGGCGGGGTTTCATGTGATGCCCATCCAGCCGGGAGAAACTATCAAGATCGGAGACTTGGAAATCGAAGCGGTAGAGGCATACACCAAAGGATTTACAAGCCATCCGAAGAGGGACCTCAACGTAGGATACTTATTGAAATTGGGAGACTTCACACTTTACCACTCGGGCGACACCGATTATGTTGATGAGATAAAGGGCATCAAAAATGTGACCTTGGCCCTTGTGCCCATCGCCGGAGGAAACAGGACGATGAGCACAGGCGATGTTGTCGATATGGTCAATCAAATGAAACCAAAGGCTGTCATGCCCATGCACTATATTTTAGGCAAAGGCGAGGAAAAGGAATTTGTCGAGGGAATCGGCAGCGGAATAAAAGTGGTTATATACGAGGATTAAAAAGACATCCTGCCCTGCCGGATGAAGCCGCCTGATGGCATTGGATATGAGATGAAAAAAGCAGTTTTGGAGGAATGAAATGGAATTTGTCGTTTTAATTGCAGGTGAATCCCATAGACTCTCCGGGAATGTTCCAAAAGTGGCGGGCCATATGGCCATAGGATGGATTCTTTAAAATTAAACACCGTTCTTTTGTCTACTGACTTCAAAAATTTCCCCATGATTGCTGTTTGAGTAAAAGCTTGCGGCTATTGATAATGCCGTATAGGGACACAGGGGGCAAAGCTTAAATGCTTTTGCCCAATTTTTTTGCCCGTTCGAGAGCGTCCGTGTTCTTTATGTCCCCTATGGAATCGACTCCATTAACCGCAATTATTCCCCTGTCTTTACAGTCCAAGTAATTCGCCATAGACTTGTATGAAGCAATCAAACCGTCGAAGATTTCGGGTCCCTCGTCGTTTCCGCATGCGAGCAGGACGCATTCGGAGGCTTTAAGGGGGCGCCTGCAGGCATCGCTTTTGTAAGCGTAGAAGCGGTCGATTGCGGCCTTGAGCTGGGCCGGCATTCCGAACCAGTAAAGTGGGGTTGCAAAGACAATCATGTCCGCTGCTTCGAGCATAGGCTCGAGCTCGGTGAAACCGTCCTTTATTACGCATGCCCTGTCCTTGCTCCAGCAAGCCTTGCATGCCATGCAGCCTTGAATTTGTTTGAGTCCCGCCTTAAACTTCGCTGTTTCGTGTCCGGCTTGACGGGCTCCCTCAATGAAGGCCTCTGCTAAAAGGTCGCTGTTGCCATTTTTTCTGGGACTCCCTGTTAAAACCAGTATTTTTTTCACTTCGATTTCCTCCCCGGATTTGTTGTAATATAAGTATAGGACAAGCATGTGAAAAATCAAAGCAATTGATGATGGAAAAGTCAAATGACAGGGTTTGAATACGGATGTGACTTGCTAAAAGCAAAACAAGGGAGGAAAGCAAGATGGAAAAGCATTTTGAAGAGGCTTTTGAGGGGATGGGAAGGCTTTCACCGGGCAGCGACGCAACAAGCTCCAAGGCGATGGCTTTTTATCCCGAAAAGGATGGGGAAACAGAAATACTGGACATAGGCTGCGGAAAGGGAGCCGACACCTTCCTAATGGCAAAGATGTTTCCAAAAGCGAAAATCACGTCGGTTGACATATCCCAATCAAACATAAGGTTCATAAATGAAAGAGCAGGGGAAGAAGGGCTAAGCCAAAGGGTTTCGGGGAAATGCATGTCGATGGACAAAATGTCGTTTGGAGGGAAGGCCTTCGACCTAATGTGGGCACAGGGGTCCATATATGCAATCGGCTTCCGGGAAGGGCTCAGGCAATGGAAAAAGCACCTGAAAAGCGGGGGATACATCATTTGCAGCGAGGTCGTCTGGCTTGTCGAGGAGCCTTCGGATGAGAGCCTTGAGTTTTGGGCGGACGAGTATCCGGGAATCGACACGATTGAAAAAAAGATAGAACAAATCAAGGAGGAGGGTTATGATTTTGTCGACTTTTTCACAGTTCTCGAATCGGACTGGGACCAGGGCTTCTACCGCCCCTTGAAAAGGAATATCGATAGAATGAGGCGAAAATACGGCTGGGGCTTGGATGCACCCGAGACCGTTCAAATATTCGAGAGGGAAATAGCTTTTTACTTAAGACATAATAAAGAATACGGATACGCATTCTTCATTATGATAAAAAGCTGATTTAAGAATCAATGGATGAATTGGGATACTCCCAATATTGAGTATGCGCTGTAGAGCAGGAGCAGGCCCATGGCTATGTTGAAGGGTTTCTGGTATTTTTCGATGAAGCGGTTGAAAAGAGATCCGAACAGGGCCCAGCTGCAGATAGATGAGAACCCTACAAGCGCAAGAAAAAGTGAAAAGAGGAAGAGCGCGATTCCTGATTTGTAGTATGGAATTATGAAGTTGGCAATGACAGTTATGCAGTACAGAACCCCCTTGGGGTTTACAAATTGCATGGCAAGGCCTGTGTGAAAAGAGTTGACTCCTTTTGCCCCCTTGTCCCGCTTGTCGCCGGCATCATTTTTTTTCGGGGTTTTCCCGTTTTTCATTATCTTTACAGCCAAGTAAGTCATGTATACGGCTCCAACTAAGCTCATAAAAACCTTTATTTTGGGCATTATGCTGAAAAGAAGGAGATTGAAATAGCTGCTCAGGAGCAGAAGCGTAAAAAATCCTGTGAATATTCCCAACAAGAAACGAAGTGTTTTCTTGAATCCGTCGCGGCTGGCGTTTATCATGGAGAGTATGTTGTTTGGCCCTGGGGTGAAGGAGACCACTATTACATATGAAAGAAAAGCTCCGGTCTGGAACATGAAAAAACCTCCAATTCGAATGTATGTTATAATGAACATAACGAACAAGATAAAGCACCGTGTAATTTATTATACACCATGTACCGTATAACGCACAAGGGGGGGTTGGGTTTGGACAAATTGAATTCCATAATATCTGTTAATCTCAGACGAATACGCGAAGAGCAAAAGTATAGTCTGGACAAGGTTTCTAAATTGACAGGTGTGAGTAAAAGTATGCTTGGACAGATTGAAAGGGGAGAGTCGAACCCCACAATAACTACTGTTTGGAAAATTGCCAAAGGACTCAAAGTTTCTTTCAATTCCCTTTTGGACGAAGCTGCGCCCGATGCCGAAATTATATCCAAGGAAGATGTGCTTGCGATGGTCGAGGATAACGGGAGGTACAGGCTTTATCCGTTTTTTCCATACGAGGACGGGAGAAGGTTTGAGGTATATAAGGTGGAGATCGAAGAAAGCGGATATCTGAGCGCCGAGCCCCATGGATTGGGAACCCGGGAATTCATAACTGTGTTTCAGGGGGAGATGACTATAAAAGTAGGCGGCGACGAGTTTGCAGTGGAGGAAGGCAGCGCAATCAGATTCAAGGCAGACAGGCCGCACTCTTACCACAATTCCGGGCATGGTATCGCAAAGGCCAGCATGGTGATTCATTACAAATAGCGTTTTGCGCATGTTGAAATTTTAATAATAAACTGGAGTGAAAACTCTGACCGCATTAAAACAGCGGTTTGTTTTTTCCGCCGGGCTTAATGCCTGAAAGCGAAGGCGATCCGAACACAATTTTTGAAAGGAGAGCATATGAACATATTCGAAGAAGTCAGGAAAGAGTATCCAGCGCTGGAAAAGCAGGTTTATCTTGATACCGCCACCACGGGTCTTATATCAAAGAAGAGCTACCATGCGATGAAGAGGCAATTGGATTCACGCCACCTTGAAGGAGTCAACCTCGGCAGCTATTTCAAGTATTGGCAAGATGCCGACAATATGCGCGAAAAGACAGCGGAAATGATAAACGCAAAAGAGCATGAGGTTTTTTACGGAAAAGACGCCTCCGACATCAACAACGCTTTTACGAGCAACATAGAAATACCCGAGAAAAGCAATGTGGTAATGGCCGATATTTCCTTTCCATCAATGAGAAACGCATGGTTGTCGAGGGAAAAGGACGGTCTTGAAGTAAGATTCGTAAAAAGCCAAAATGGGGAGGTGCCTTTCGAGTCGATCGAGGAGATGATTGACGAGAATACCTTGGCGGTGTCGGTATGCCATGTGGAGCCTTCCTCCGGATTCAGGCACGACCTTGGCGAAATTGGAGAGCTTTGCAGCAGGAATGGAATATTGCTTGCAGTTGACACCACCCAGTGCATTGGCGCCATGGAAATGGATGTCAAGAGGCTGCATGTGGATTTTTTGTCGTCCTCGACATACAAATGGATGAACAATGTTTTTGGATTCGGGATAGGCTACATGAGCGAGAGCCTTCTGGAAAGAATTATACCGCATAACGTAGGATGGGTCGGCACCGTTGACAGGGCAGGTGATTTCAACAAGCTTGAATTGTCCTTCAACAAAGGGGCCCAGCGTTTTGAAACCGGAGGGCTTAACTGGCTTGGAATGTACGGTTTCGAACAGTCACTGGAAGCATACTTGTCCCTAAACAAAAAAGCTGTCGAGGGATATATATTGAATTTGACCAACGAGCTCTATGAAATGGTTGAAAAGAGCGAAAACATTTCCATAGTAAATCCTTTCGAGGAAAAAAACAGAAGCAATATTGTATACCTCAGGTTTCCAAAGGCCTATGGATTAAACGACGATGTTGTCGGAGCCCGGGGCATAAGGGTCCATGTGGCGAGCGATGAGACCATGCGGGTGGGACTCCATTTCTACAACAATTCGGATGACATAAAAGCCCTCATGGCATTTTTCGAGGATTGCGAAAGGGATGAGTCACTTTAAACCGTCCGAAGGGCAAATTGATTTGGCAAGCCGGGGAAGAACATTATACGATCCGTTCTACGGGCATTGTAAATAGTTGGAGACAAGAGGGGGAAGCATTGTTGCCAAAGGCCGCAAATGTGCTTTCCCCATTCATTTATGATATAATTTACCGAGATTAAAATGAAAACAAAAAGGAAATTCAAATGGGCAAATTCGAAAAACTTGGAGTAAGCAAGAGCATGAACACAATACTAAAAAAGCAGGGGATGGCAACGCCAACCCCAATTCAGGAGATGTCAATCCCGAGAATAATCGAGGGAAGGGACGTTTTGGCTCAAGCTCAGACGGGAACCGGAAAGACAATTGCTTTTCTCGTTCCCATGCTCCAGTCCTTTGAAAGAGATTCCAAGCACATTCAAGGTCTCGTTCTCGCTCCCACGCGTGAATTGGCTATGCAGACAGCCTCCGAAGCGAAAAAGCTGGCGGAAGGCACAGGTGCAAGCATACTCTCAATTTTTGGGGGCAGGGACATAGGCAAGCAGCTAAGAAAGCTTTCGGGGAAAGTCGATCTTGTCGTAGCCACCCCTGGCAGGCTCATCGACCATATGAGGCGGGGCAGCATAGACCTTGCGCATTTGAAAATGCTGGTGCTGGACGAGGCCGACCAGATGCTTTATATAGGATTCAGGGACGAAATAGAAATGATCCTCAAGGGAACAAACAAAGATAAGCAGCTGCTTTGCTTTTCGGCAACACTCGACTCCAAGGTCAAGAAGCTTGCCTACAGGCACATGAATTCGCCGTTGGAGCTTTCCGTCGAGAAAGAAAGTGTCACCCTTGAGGGCATAAGGCAAAAGGTTGTGCATTCATCAGACAGGTGGAAGCAGGAAGCGCTTTTTTTTGAGCTCGACAAAACAAAACCATTCATGGCCATAATATTCTGCAGGACAAAGCGTCGCGCGGACAAGCTTGAGGAAGAGATGGCGATTCGCGGATACGACTGCAGAAAGCTACACGGAAGCATTTCGCAAAACGCAAGAGCCAGGGTGATGAAGGAATTTCGAAATTTGAAGTTCCAGTACCTGATAGCCACGGATGTTGCCGCCAGAGGACTTGACATAAGAGGGATAACCCACATATACAATTTTGACATGCCCGAGAGTCCCGAAATCTACATCCATAGAATCGGACGAACAGGGCGAATGGGAGAAGATGGGGAAGCGGTGACCTTTGTAAGCCCCAGGGACGAGGAGAGGCTGCTGGATATTGAAAAGACGATAAAAATGAGGATTCCAAGGCAAGAACATGTCCACAATCCAAATGAGGCAAGCTTGGCAAGCGGGACGGAAAAGAAAATAGAAAAATCCGTAAAGAATCCTCTAAGAAGCAAGAGACAGGAAAGGCAAAACAAAGCCGGCAGAGCAAAGGTCAGGGGCGGCCGAAAAAAGAGATAGGGCTATCAGACACATACAAAGGGAACGGATTCGAATGCAGGATCGGGTGGGGATCAAATGGGAAAAAACAAAACAGTGAATACGGTTTTGATGGTCGTCTATCTGACGGTTTTTTCAAAACTGTTCGGTCTTGCAAGGGACATGCTTATTGGATACCGCTACGGAACTTCCGTTGAAAGCGATGCATATTTTGCCGCATACAGGATGACTATAACAATTTTTCTTTCGATTGGAAGCGCAATAACTGCCACGGCAATACCCTTCGTTGTAAAGTACATAAAGGAAGGCGACAAGGAAAGGCTTTTCACTTTTACAGGAAACCTCATAACGGTGCTGCTTGCGGCCGGGACTCTCATTTCAGCGGCAGGCATGTTTTTTGCCCCGTGGTACGCGAAAATTATTGCGATAGGCTTTGAAGGAGATAAGCTGGCACTGACCGTTTCAACAGTAAGAATATTTTTTCCTGTGATGGTGCTTGTTCCTCTGGTCTATTCTCTGATTTCTTTTCTGCAGTCTAAGGGAAAATTCGCTATAACTTCCATAGTCAGCATTCCCTACAATCTGGTTCTTGTTTCCTATCTGGTCTTTTTCAATTCACATTTTGGAGTCTCGGGCCTTGCCTATGCAACGCTTCTGGGATGGGTGGGGCAAGTCTTGATTCTGTATGTCTTTTCAAAAAAAGAGTCATTCAGCTATAAGCCCATTTTGAGGCTGGGAAGCGAGATGAGGTCTGTTTTCGCTTTAATGGTCCCCATACTTTTTTCATCAGCCGTCTACAATATAAATGTGCTGGTAGATTCGAGCATAGCGTCGACACTCGCCGACGGGCAGCTGGCTTCGCTTAATTTTGCCAACATAGCATACACTGCGGTTTCCACAACTATGATATTCGGAATAAGCACGGTGCTCTTTCCCCAGTTTTCAACACTAGCCGCTGAAAACAACATTCCCGAATTGAAGAAAAGAATATCCAAGGCCGTGCAGGTTATGATATTCATATTCGTGCCCATAATATTTGGGATAATCGCAATCAACAGGGAACTCGTGCAAGTTCTCTATCAGAGGGGCACATTCGACATGGAGAGCGTAAACTTTACTTCGGGCGCGCTGTGCTTTTACGCAGCCGGAATGGTGGGCTTCGCTATCCAGGAGCTGTCCAACAAGGTCTTCTATGCGCTCAAGGACACTAAGACGCCTTTTTACACCAGTTTGGCAAGTGTAGCCCTAAACATAGTCCTCGACTTGGCCTTTGTCGGTATAATGGGCATAAAAGGGCTTGCGCTTGCAACGTCCATAGCGGTGACGATTAACGGGCTCCTTATGCTGCATCTGATACAAAAACGCATAGGAAAGCTTGAAAAGAAGGAAATACTTCTGCAGTTTTTCAAGGTGCTTATCGTCGGTGCGGTTATGATGGTTGGCGTAGCTGCCTTCAACCAGGCTCCAATAACACTTTATTTGAGACTTGTCATGAGCATAATGCTGGGAATTGTATTATACTATATAATGAGTGAGCACATGGGTTTGCCGGAAATAGGTTATATAAAGATGGAAATAAAATCCTTGAGACAAAAGAGGAAGGGGAATTCATAATATGAAAAGACTATACCTTGGACTCTATTATTCAATAGCTTGCAATATGCCACGCTCAGAGAGGCCCTTTAGTTTTGGGGCGAAAAAACTGAGAGGCTTTTTGGCGTCTAAACTGTTTTTGAAAACTGGAAAGAACATAAACATAGAGAAGGGCGCATATTTTGGAAGCGGAAAGGGAATATCAATTGGAGATTTTTCGGGTATTGGAGTGGATGCCAAACTTTCAGGCAAAATTACAATTGGGAGCCATGTAATGATGGGGCCTGAAGTCATGATATACACATCAAACCACAATCACGGAAGGGACGACATTCCCATGATCGAGCAGGGGGATTCGGAAATGGAGCCGGTCGTTGTTGGAGACGATGTCTGGATTGGCGCAAGAGCCATAATCTTGCCGGGGGTGGAGCTCGGAAAAGGTTGCATAATAGCGGCCGGCAGCGTGGTGACAAAGGATGTCCCCCCCTATTCCATATCGGGAGGCAATCCGGCCAAGCTTATAAAGAAGAGGTTTGAAGATGAATGACATTTTTGTTTTTTCAATGCTCCCGTGGGCTTCGGAGCTGCTGCACCGAAGTCATATGCTGTCCAAATATTTTGCAAAACACGGCATGAGTGTGTACCACGTAGAAAAGGTCAATTCGTTTAATCCCTTAAAGCTTGGAAGGTATGAATTGGACAGGGGCGACGTGTCTGTTCTGAAAATATACGGACTCCCGTATTTCAAGGGGGTGTCGAAATGGGTTTTCAGAGCCAACGACTACTTGATAAAAAGCGCTCTCGAATCTTTTCTTGAAAGCGAAAGCATTTCAAAAGCCTCGGCTGTCTTGTCCACTCCGCACTGGTCTTTTTCAGCAGGAAGAATTGGGAATTTCAAGAACAGCATTTTTTATGACATAAGCGACGACTATATTGCTTTTGCCGGGAACTCCAAATGGAAGAGGCTGCTTTTGGAATATGAAAAGCATGCGGTGGAAATTTCGGCCAAGGTTTTCGCTACGGCCCAAACGCTTTTGGGAAAAACCGGAGGAAAGGGAATTTTGATAGAAAACGGGGTCGATCTGGACAGTTTTGAAACTGCTAAAAAAATCGAATTCGAGACAGAAGGAAAGGTAATAGGATTCATAGGAGGTTTGTATTCATGGATCGACTATGAACTAGTACTAAAGGTTGCAAAGGCCAACAAAGGCGACTTGATCGTGCTTGTCGGACCGACCGATTCCAAAGATGAAATGGACAGGCTTTCAAGCTTTGAAAACGTTTTGTATCTCGGGCCGGTCGACAAGAATGAAATACAGGACTATTACGCATCCTTCGACATAGGGATAATACCGTTTCTGCCCGAAAGCGAATATCCAAGGCTTAAAACGGTAAATTCGAACAAGGTTTACCAATATCTTTATTTTGGATACCCTGTCGTGTCAAGTAGGTTCAAGCAGGTGGAAAAGCTGCGCGACACGATTCTTGTTTCAGACAGCCATGAGCAGTTTTTGGCCAACATAGAAGTTGCAAAGGAAGAAACCGGAGAATGCGGAGTGGACCTGGAATCTATTTCATGGGAAAACAAGGCGATCGAAATGATGAAGTTTTTTTAAGGGGAGATATTCTGTGAGTGAAATTCGCGTATTGCATTTAATAAGCGGTGGAGACACAGGCGGTGCGAGAACCCATGTGATGAATTTAATAAACGGACTTTACGGCAAGGTTTTTGTCCTTCTTGTAACACTTATGGAATCGGATTTTACGGAAGACGCAAAAAAACTGAAACTGCCCCTTACGGTCCTCAACCAAAAGTCGAGATTCGACTTCAGCGTGACAGGAAGCATAGGGGAGCTTGTCGAGGAAAACAAAATCAACCTGATCCATGTACACGGAGCCAGGGCGAATTTCATATCCACATTCGTAAAAAAGAAATTTCCGGAAATTCCTATTGTAACGACCGTGCACAGCGATTATTTGCTCGACGACTACAGAGGCGGAAAGGCCGCGTCATATGTTTTCAGAAAAATAAATGCCAACTCATTGAAGAAGATGGATTACTATATAGGCGTCTCAAAGAGCTTCAAGGAAATGCTTTTAAGCAGGAAGGTCGGAAAGAATGAGAATGTTTTTTCTGTATACAACGGATTGGATTTCGAGGGGAAAACAGATATTGCAAGGGACAAGGAAGAATTCCTTGACGATTACGGTATCGAAAAAGGGCAAGAACTCATCTATGCCGGAATAATGGGCAGGCTCGACACGGTCAAGAACCACAAGCTGTTTGTCGAAGTTGCCAGTGAGGTCCTGAAAACGCACAAGAACTACAGATTCCTTCTTGCGGGAGACGGAGTGCTGAAAGGACAACTGCAAAAGCTTGCCGAGGCATACGGTATATCGGACAAGGTTTATTTTTTGGGCTTTGTGGAAAAACCATACGAGTTCTACAACGCCATAGACATAAACCTGCTCACATCGCTCAGCGAATCCTTCCCCTACGCTATGCTTGAAGGCGCGAGAATGAAAAAACCGATAGTGACAAGCAATGTCGGTGGAGTCGAGCTTGTGGTGGAAAACGGAAGGACCGGATATATAGTCGAAAGCTTTAAAGCCGCTGAATTTGCCGAAAGGGTAATAAAACTAGGCGACAAGGCTTTTAGGGAAGAAATGGGCAAGGCGATTTTTGAAACGGTCAAAGAGAATTTTTCGATGAAGCAATTCGTAGACAACCACATAGAGATATACCATAAAATTTTGGAGGAAAGGTAAATGAGGGTTATTGACGAAAAGGGAAGGCTTTTTGGGACCATAAACATAATTGATCTGTTTGTTCTTGCAATGGTTGCGCTTGCGGTGATTTTGTTTGCCGGAAGGATGTTTCCGGGGAAAGAGGCCGGGGATGGTGGGATTAAAAGGGCAATGGAGTATACGGTAAAGGTCGAAGAGGTTTCAAAGTACACAGTTGACGAGGCCAACGTGGGCGATGCAGTATTCGACTATGAAACCGGTTCGAACATAGGCGTCATATCCGGCGCAAGCCACCATCCCCACACGGAGTATGTTGTGGACAAAAACAACGAGGCTGTCGCCATCGATTCTTTGGACAAGTACGACCTTTTCATTACGATAAAGGCGGATTTCATTGAAACTGACAAAGCCCTTATGGTCGGCGACATGATTGCGGCTGTAGGAAGAAAGGTGCTTGTATACAACAAGTATCTGTTTGTGGAAGGAAAGATATATTCAAGGGACAGTGATTTGGATGAATGAGCCAAGCAAATCGAGCGTCTTCTGCCGCACAATTAAAACGAGTGCAGAGTTTTTCAGGCAAAGCCTTGCGGGAAGGCTTTTGAGCTGGAAATTTTACGAATTGGATTTTTTCTCAAAACCGATTGTGCAAGTTCAAAATTTTACCGAAACAAGCTTGGCTGTGAAATATTTGAGTGAAAGTTTTTTATACAGGCAAATGCAACTTATTTTTGAAGAGGAGAAAAGCCGGAATGATAAAAAATAAGATGGGAATAATTCTCTTGCTGATTGTTGTTGTTTTCGGTTCTGCCGTTCTTTACAATATTTACGAGGGAAGGGATTTGGATTTAAGCGGCAATACGGAAACGGTTTCTGTGTCGGTCGTATATGAAGGGCCGGTTGAAATTGAGAAGGCGGCCATAGAGGGACAAGCGGTTTTCAAAAGCGGCATAGAAAGCGAAGGAAGGATTGTTTCGGTAAAAAAAGCGGGAGATTCCTACAGGATCATTGCCAGCATCCCCGTCACAAAAAGCGGCCCCTATATGAAATTCGGATCGCAAAGCGTAAAAATGGGAAATGCCTTCGTGCTTGAGGGTCAAGAGTTTTACTTCGAAGGATATATCGCATTGATTGAGGCGGGTGTTGAAAATGAAGGGTAAATGGGCTTTGATTGACATTGTCACGCTGGTCCTGCTTCTTATCATGGCAGGAGCTGTTGTTAAAGAACTTGTCGAGGTTTCAAAGATAAACCTTTCGCCAAAGGAGACGGTCGAAGTCAGCTTCGTAGGCCTCTATGGCGGAAAGGAAATAGATGTGGACGAATCCTTCGAGGGAAGCCGCTTGTCCCATGACAAGGATTGGCTTTCCGCTTCGATTGTTTCCGTTGAAAATGCCGACGGCGGCACAAGCTTCGCAATTTCGGGAAGCGGCACTAGAAAATCCGGAGAAACATTCATGGGAAATCAGGTTCTTAAAGTCGGAAAAGAGTTTATGCTTGAAACCGAAAGGCTGAAAATACCAATCACCATTTTGGAGATTGAAAAGACAGGTGAGTAGACATTGCCGGATTCATTCGAAAGCAAGACCGGAAAAATCATTTATAAAATGGAATGTGATGGGGCGAAGATGATTTCCAAGGCATTTGCAAGGTCGCCTTTTGGCGGAATAAAGCAAATGCCATATTACGACAGCATAACGCTTTTGCCTCTGTTCTATATATTCTTCGACTACCTGTTCAGGTTTTCGGGAGAAAATGCTCTGCTTGTGCAGCTATGGGACGAGCTGGCCCTGATATTCTTTATTTCTTTGATCGCATTTGACTTTGATTCCCGCCATCTTCCGAAATGGTGGAAGGTTCCGACGGCATTGTTTTTTCTGTCGGGAATTGCAGGCATTGCGGCTTCCGGATATTTTGGAAGAAGCACTCTGGACGGATACAGGCTGATTTATCAGCCTATTTTGTGGGGGATTTATTTTATCCGCATATTCAGCAAAGAGGACTCGAGAAAAAAGGCGATCGACATATTGATAATTACAGGAACATTCATATCGCTGCACGCGATAGCGCAGATTGTTTTCAAGGTTCCCATGCAGGGCAACTGGGTTGACACAACCGATGTCATTTCGCTCAGGGCATTTTCCGTATTGGGAAGCCCCAACAGCCTGGGTTCGATCCTCATAATGCATATAGGTTTTTTGGCCGGTCTGATTTGGGCCGAAAAGAACAAGAGGAAAAAGGCGGTTTATGTTTTCTGCGAGCTTACCGCACTTGCCGCACTATACTTCACATACTCCCGGGGAGCGGTGCTGGCGCTCGCAGGAGCCGCAGTGATTATTCTCCTTGTGAAAAACAGGAGGCTGCTTTTGTATCTGTCCTTTGCGGGGACGGGGTTATTGCTCCTGGTCGACAAGGGGGCATACAGATTCTACAATCTGGTAAGCCCGGACACCATAAGCAACATGCTTAAAGACGGGCGTCTTTCCAAGTGGGCCTATGCCTTGGGCGAATTCATCAAAAATCCGGCTTTCGGCAAGGGTTACGGACAATTTGGAGGTTCTATTGCAATAAAGTATGGAATAACTGATTTTTACACCGACAACTTTTATCTGAAGACACTGGTTGAAAACGGTTTGTTCGGATTAGTGGCATTTCTGCTGTTTGCCGGTTATTTCATATATAAATTTGCGGGCCAAAGCGAAAACAGGATCCAAATGGGAATATCGATAGCCCTAATCGCATTTTTGCTTCACAATTTCGTCGACAATCTTTACGGAATTCCGGTTCTGACATTTTATTACTATATATATTTCGCCATGGGAATCAGCTTGATAAAACATGCGCCAAAGGAAGTGGTTTAGATGAAAAATTGGAAAAAAGCAATTATGGCAATCCTTGTGCTGGGCCTTCTATACTCGTCTTTCGTATACATTCAGAAGTCTAAAAGCGACCAAGCGGGCAAGGAGATAGCCTTCGTGGATCTGGAAATCACTTTTTTGGTTGAGGAAGTTGAAAACAATGCTTCGGACTACATATTTCCGGGAGAAATAGTTGTGGACCACGAAAACGGATTGGAATTCGGTAAAATCAAGGACCATATTCTTGTGAGCCATCGCGAAACCATAATGGACAGCGAGGAGCCTGCCATAGTGTCTTTCCCGGCAAAGAGCGATTTGTATTTGACCATAGAAGCGAGAGCGACCGAATTGAACGACTCATATGTAGTAGCGGCCAAGAAATTGGCCATCGGAAAGAAGATTGCGCTCTACAGCAAGGACTACGCCTGCTACGGCACTATTATAGGAATAGAGGAAACATACAATGATTGAGAAAATCAAAATGGAAAAGGCGCTTGTTTATGCCGGCGCGCTAATTTTTCCGATTGCAAACGCCAAGGTCTCAAGCCTTGTGTTTTTGCTTGCTTTCCTGACATGGGCAGGCAAAAAAATATTTGGAGTAAAGAGCGTTTTAATTTCCACACTCGACATTTCCGCAATAGCCTTCTTTTTTGTAAACCTTGTGGGCAGCCTCTTCTCCTATGACCCCATTTCCTGCTTCAAGCAGCTTTTCATGCTTTCTTCCTTGATAGGGGCATACTTTGTTATTTCAAACGAATTCGACAAGGGCGAAATCCGGGTTTTGCTCATGTTCATATTTTTTTCATCCGCAATCCCGGTTCTGTACGGATATTACCAGTCGGGGGCTTCCGCCGGCAACCAGGACCTGTGGATCGACAGGTCGATAAATCCCGATTTGGAGACGAGAATATATTCGTTTTTTACAAATCCAAACATATACGGGGAATACCTTGTAAACACATTTTTCATAGGGCTTGCGCTCATTGCAAGCAATAAGAGCAAAAGGGGCAAATTTCTGCTCGCCCTGCTGTGCATAGCCATAACGCATCAGATTGTTCTCACATATTCAAGAGGGGCATGGATAACATACGCCGCAGGGCTGGGGATATTCCTCTTCGCATACAATTGGAAATTCATAGCGGCATTCGTACCTTTGGGGATTGCCGGAGCGGCATTTTCACCTCCGGTGGTAAGACAAAGGCTTGCAAGCATATTGAGCGGGTTTCAGGATTCATCCTTCTACTACAGGGTTGAAATATGGAAAAACGCTTTTGAAATGGTCAAGGACTACGGATTGACCGGTTTGGGATACGGATACCAGTCTTTTCACCAATACTATGCCCACTACAAAATGCCGGGCTACAATGCCACCCACTCCCACAATCTGTATTTGCAGGTGTGGCTGGAGTCGGGAATTGTGGGATTTGTGCTGTTCATGTACATGGCGGCAAGTTCGGTTTTCTATAACGTGAGAGCCATAATGAAGACCGGCATCAGGGTAAGCTTCAAGGAATTGATTTCCCTGACAATCATATTTGCAATACTTTTGCACGGACTCATAGACTATACTTTGTTCGACTACAGGATTTGCTTCCAATTTTGGCTTGCGCTTTCTTTGACGGCCTTCGCCTCCAAAGAAAAGAGGCTTGGCAGGTAGGATTTTATAGAACGAATACAAGGTGGGAATTTTATGAAGGCACTGATAATTGGATACTACGGCTCGGACAACATAGGCGACGAGGTTCTCCTGAACCAGACAATAAGAATCATGCGTGAAATAAGGCCGGACATGGAGATAAGGTCTCTGTCCTATTGCGCCCTTAAAACACAGGAGACCCACGGAATAGGAACGGTTGGAAGAAACAAGTACTCTTCCATAGTAAAGGCTGTTTTAGATTCCGACATAGTTGTCGGAGGAGGGGGATCAATAATACAAAACGTCACAAGCAACAGATCCCTTGTGTATTATCTGGCGCTGATAAGGATTTCCACATTGCTCAAAAAGAAAGTAGTCCTGTTGGGCAACGGCTTCGGGCCGGTCAAGGGAGTTTTTTACAGGCATATCACAAGAAGGGTTCTGAGCGGAATAGACGCATTTGTGGCCAGGGACGGGCAAACGGTGGAAAGCCTGAAAAATCTCGGAGTGGGTGCCAAAGTCGTATTGGCTTCGGACCTCTCATATTACGGATATGAATCTTTGGGCGGCGGCAGAAGCAGAAGAGTTGCAATAAATGTGAGGCCGTGGGAAAACAGCAGCCGCATAATCGGTGAAATGTCCAAATTCACAAAAAGACTCGTCGAAAACGGGTACCAAGTAGAATTCCTGTCGATGCAAAAGGGAAAGGATGAAAAGCTTAAAGAGAAGATTGAAGAGTGCTCAGGAATTGAAATTCCCCTGATACCCAACACGGTAGAAGGATTCCTGAGCGGTTCCGCAGATTATTGCGCAATGGTGGGAATGCGGCTTCACGCCTTGATATGGGCAGGGCTTAGGGACATACCTTTCGTGGGCATAGAGTATGACCCCAAAATTGAATCATACGTCAATTCGGCAAAGCAATTGGGCATTGGAGGAGTTGAAGCAATTGACTCCGAAAGGCTTTGGGAAGCTTTCAGCGAGCTGATGGACAACTACGGAGAAATGAAAGCCACTCTCGTCGAGAACAATTTGAAGATGAAAGAAAAAGCGGATGTCAATCATGCCTTACTGAAAGAGGTTTTGGGTACGGCGGAAAGTCAAACGGAATAGACTTTGCTGTAGAGCTCTGACTTTATTTTTTCAAAAGCGCTTAAGTCGAGTCTTGAGGGATGCGACATCAACAACAAGGGGACCGGATTTTTGTCTTTCGAAAAAGGCGGCTGCAAGTAATCGTATTCATTGAGGTGGAAACCCAGCCTCTCGTAGAATGCGATTCTTTTTTTTGCCTCAGGCGAAGATGACTTTTCAACTTCAAGCACTGCATGGGTGCCCTTTTCCGACAGAAAACCCCTGAGGAATTTTCCTCCGAGGCCCTTCCCTCTTTGATTCCCGTCTATGGCAAAATGGTCTATGAATACAAATCCGGTCAGCTCCCACCAAGCTATAAAACCCGCCAATTGACCGTCGTCATGAATGCAAATGAAATTGTAAAGTGGGTTTTCAAGCAGGTCCATTTGCTGGGGAAGGCTCCTGCGCTCGTCCTCCGGGAAGGCTTCTTCGTAGATTTTCCATGCTTTTTCAAAATTTTTCAATTTGTGTGCTCCTCCGTTTGGGGTTTGAGTTTTGGAAACCGGGTCCTTATACCATTTTATCACAAACCGGGGCGCTGTTGACACATGGGGCTTCTGTGAGCATAATGGAAGCATAGGAAAGCCATACGGAAAAGGGAGAGATTCAAGTGAAAAATGCTATTTTCAGATGCACCAGGTGCGACAAGGCGTTCGATGCAAATCAAGCCCACTACAGGTGCGACGAATGCAAGGAGCCGCTCGAGCTTGAGCGCATCGCAAGCGGAAAGATAAATGAAGGAAACGCAATGAAGCAGAACCTGCTTGGGAGATATTCCGATTTTTTCCCCTTCCTGGAAGTCGATGAAGACCTTTCGCTGGGGGAAGGATTCACGGCCCTTGTGGAATCAAAGAGCCTTGCGGATAAAGCTGGAATAGGCAAGTTGCATTTCAAGAACGAAAGCCAAAATCCGACATGGTCATTCAAGGACAGGGGCACATATGCAGGGGTGCAGCATGCCGTCAAGCTTGGATACGACAAAATAGGCACAGTCTCAACAGGCAACATGGCCCCTTCGGTAGCGGCATACGGAGTAGCAGCCGGACTCGAGACATTCGTCTTGGTAAACAAGGACATACCCGGCGAAAAAATGAAGCCTATAAGCATATACGGAGCAAACCTGATCAGAGTCGATGGGGATTACGGGCAAATGTACTATGAAAGCCTTAAAATAGGCAAGGAAAACGGAATATATTTTTTAAATTCAGATTCGCCGCTGAGAGTTGAAGGCTCAAAGACAATAGCTTTCGAAATTTGCGAGCAGCTCGGTTTTGTCATGCCCGGCTACGTAGTTGTCCCCACAAGCGCAGGAGGCAACATAAGGGGAATAGAGAAAGGTTTCGCGGAATTTTTGGCCTGCGGTCTTATTGATAGAATTCCAAAGATGATTTGCGCCCAGGCAAGCGGATGCTCACCCATAGCCCGTGCCTACGAAGCCGGAAGAATGGAAATTGAAAGGCTTTACGAAACCGAGACAATAGCGCATGCCATAGAAAATCCCTTTCCCCCGAGCGGGAATCAAACACTGAGGATGCTTGGCTATAATGGAGGGATTGCCGTTTCAGTAAATGACGGCCAAATAATCGAAGCGCAGAAGATGATGGCGGAGGCAGGGCTTTTCGGGCAGCCTGCATCGGCAGTTCCATTTGCCGCTTTAAGGAAGCTGAGAAGTGCGGGAAAAATAAGCGGCGATTCAAGCGCGGTATGCATTCTTACGGGAAGCGGACTGAAGTATGCCGCGGCGCTTGACAGGCACAATCTTAAAAGCGAGGAATGCCGTCTGGAAAGCCTAAGCGGTTTCATTGCCGAAAATTATTGAAGGGAGCGGTTTTGATGAGCATAGAAAAAAGACTCGAGGAGCTTGGCGTAATTTTGCCTGATCCGCCGGCACCTGCCGCGCAATATGTGCCTGCTCTCATTTGCGGCGAACTTGTTTTCGTAGCGGGACAGACTCCAAAGGACGGGACTGAATTGCTTTACAAGGGAAAAGTGGGAAGGGACATTACCCTTGAAGAAGGCAGAGAGGCGGCCGGCATTTGCGCCAAGCGCTGCATAAGCGCGGTCAAGGGCGCGATCGGAGACTTGGACAGAGTGGAAAAAATTGTCCAGATAACCGGGTATGTCAATTGCGGAGAAGATTTTGAAAAGCATTCCATGGTCATAAACGGAGCCTCTGACTTTCTCGAAAAAGTTTTCGGAGAAAAGGGAAGGCACTCAAGGGTTGCGGTGGGGGCCAATTCGCTTCCCGGCAATGCGGCGGTGGAGCTTCAGATGATAGTAAAATTAAAGTGATTAAAAGAAATTGCCAAAACAGAAAAAAGCCTTGGAGGCATTTGCCGCCAAGGCTTTTTGAATCTTTAAAAACACATGCCGGTTTTTTATGCCGACAGATTTTCCATTGCGTCGATGAATGCATCGATTGGCTGGTCTCCAAGAAGGTCGGGACCTTCGTTGAATACGATTTTTGGCACACCGCTTACATTGAACTTTTGAGAAAGCTCCCCGAAGGTGTTGGCCTCAATCATTTCTGCGTTGACATTTGGATTCATAAGGGCTATTTTATGAGCTTTGGAAACTGCGCCTGGGCAATGTGGACATGCAAGGGTTACAAAGACCTTAATATTTACAGGTTTGTCTATGCTTTTGATTTTTTCGACTATTTCATCCGGCAATTCTTCTCCGGCTCCAGATACATTCAATACGCCTGAAATGAAAGAATTTATTTCATGACCGGCTGGGATGCCATTGAATTTTACACCATTGTTTTTATATTCTTTGTCAAGCAAAACGATTGATGGAGTCATTTCCACTCCCAATTCAGCGGCTTTTTCCTTGTCGCCTTTAATATCGTAAACGGAAAGAGAAAGTTTTTCGCTAAGTTCGGACATTTCTTTCATGTATCCCTTTGCATCATCACATGACTCGCATCCGGTTTTGTCAACAAATAATGCGATGTTTACATCTTCCTTCATAGGTTCGAAAATTGCTTTGATTTGTTTGCTGATATCTTCATTTAAAAAAGTCATTTTAATTCCTCCATTTTTCACTTATAGTTTGTTTACATAGTCATTTGCGCTAAGGGCAGCACTTGCACCATCTGCGGCAGAAATGACAATTTGTTTGTAGGGACCGTCTGTTACATCGCCTGCGGCGAAAATACCTTTGCTGCTTGTTTCACCTTTTCTATCTACAATAATTTCTTTTCTGTCATTCATTTTAACTAAGCTTTCAAAAACTTCGCTCTTTGGTAAATAACCTATTTCAACAAAAAGACCATTTGCTTCAATTTTTACTTCCTTGCCCTCATTTTTATCAAAGGCAATAATGTGGGTAAGCAGCCTTTCGCCGTGGATTTCCTTAATTTGAGTTTGAAGATGAATTTCAACGTTATCAAGTTGCTCAAGTCTGTCAATAAGAACTTGGTCTGCCCTGAACTGACTTCTATGCACAATTTTTACCTTGCTTGCAATCTTTGCAAGATCTATTGCAGCCTCGACGGCTGAGTTTCCCCCACCTGAGATAATTACATCGAGTCCCTCGAAAAGCGGACCGTCGCAGATGGCGCAGTATGCTACGCCCTTGCCTAGGAATTCCTTCTCGCCAGGAACACCAAGCATTCTTGGTTTGCTTCCTGTGGATATAATGATTGATTTTGCTCTGTAGGCCTTTCCATTATCAGTATGGATTTTCTTGAAAGAAGCTCCATCCTCAATAGATTCAACAAGTGATCCTGTTGTTGTAGGTATTTCATATACTTTAATATGATCTTCGAAATTTTTCATGAGGTCTTGTCCCGAAAGGCTCTCGAATCCAAGATAGTTTTCTACAGATGAAGTGTCTAATACCTGACCACCTATTTGACCTGCGATGATTCCGGTTGTCATGCCCTTACGCTTGGCATAAAGCGCTGCGCTTAGGCCGGCAGGACCTCCACCAATTATGATTGTGTCGTAAAGCGTTTCTGCGTTGACTTCATTCCCCTTAGAGTTGTCATCTAAACTAAAGCTTAATCCCATTTTAATTCCCTCCATCCTTTCTGTTTCTACTGATAATTTTACATACGGACGATTCGCCCAGCCCGCCGAAAATTTCTCCTATCTCCCTGAGTGACAGGGCTGAAGTCTTTCTCAGTTTGAGAAGTTCCATGTTTCGGAGTCCTTTGTCGGCCAAAAGCTTTTCGACAGTAAGCCCACGGACCTCGGCCGCTCTTTCCAGGACCATCACTCCCTGCTTGACAGAATTTATGCAATCTTCCCTGCTTATGCAGGAGGGAAGCTCGTCAAGGCAAGGCCTGTTTGTTCTGCTGTCGAAGGTGACAAGATTCTCCCGTTTTCCATGTTCGGGCGTGAAATAAATTTCCTTGTCCAGCAGCTTTTCGGTCAAGTCCGTTTTGAAATCACAACAGGGTTTTTCCTTACTGATTGAATACAGTGCGGACTGAAGATTTTCAGGGGACTTCAACAATGCGCTTTTGTAACGGTCCTTGAAAATTTTGCCGCGCTCCTTCACCCGGTAGGCGTAGCTTATGTTTATTGATTTCATTATTTTTGAAATATCGCTGCCGTTGTCATAGATGACAAGCCTGTAGCTGCGTTCGTCCGAAAGGCAGTATCCATAAAGCTTGAAGTGGAACTGCGCCTTTTTTTCAAAACATATTTCAAGAAAAATGCGGCGGTCCGTATCGGATTCGAACAAAACCTTGCCTTCAATGCAGAATTGCTCAACAAGATATGTCCCGAAAGGAATCTTTTCCCTGGCCTTTCTTGCCATTTGATCACCTCTGCCAACATATTATACCCATAAGGGGTATTTGTCAAGTACCGTCCCCAAAGAATTTTTGAGAATCTTTTTTTGCATTGAAAAAATGCTCTAAAATGACAAAACACCTTCCGTACGGAAGGTGTGAAAAAGGCTCAATATCACAGGCTGTAGAAAACCTTCTATTTCAAGGCGCCGCAAAAAGCCAGTGATGGGAGCGTATAGAGACATACGTGACCAAACGGGTTTTGCATGGCAACGCAGAAATTGGTGTTTTTCTACAGTCTGACACCTTCCGTATGGAAGGTGTTTTGTCATTTGCAATTCACTTCATTCAGCCAATGGCTTGTATTGTTGCAAGTCGGAATCCATAATCATGACATCCGTACCCGCGGTCGCTATCAGTCGGCCCTCTTTGTTGACGGCCTCGCCTCTCATGCTTATTATCGTTTTTCCGAGTGAAACCATGCGCGCGGTGACCGTCAATTCGTCTCCCTTGAATATGGGGCAGTGGTAGCGGGTGTGTATGTCTATCGTAGCCATGAATTTTTTCCCGGCGGAATAGTATGAAAGCGCCCCGAAGGTGTTGTCGAAGGCCGCGGTTATGAAGCCTCCCTGCATTGTTCTTCTCGGGTTGAGGTATGAACCCAAAACAGGATATGAAACGGTCAGAAGCTTTTTGTGCATGTATTCTCTGAAAACAGGTTTCATATCGGTCATGCAGGGGGCAATGCCCTGCCTTGATATGCTTTTATAGTCGTCGATCAAATCTTGCAATAGAAGCTCCTTGTCCATGGGAAAGTCTCCTTTTATCTGTTTACTATATTATATGACTTAAAATGTTCAAGTACAATTGGCGATGATCTTGATGCATTCAAAAGAATCCAAATTGTTTGACAACATGAGGCAAAAACCGTATTCTGAATGTAGGACAATTATACATAAACAAGGCGAGGGAGGAAATGCAATGGATCAACCAAAAGCGAAAAAAACATGCTGGGCAGTCATCGGCGGAGGAAACGGGGGACACGCTACGGCTGGCCATCTTGGAATAATGGGTTTCCCGGTAAGGCTCTGCGACATAGCGGATGAAACGGTTGACAAATTGAACGAACAAGGAGGCATAGAAGTCGAAGGATATGTCAAAGGGTTCGGAAAGCTTGAATTTGCAACAACTGATATAAAAAAGGCTTTGGAAGGGGCGGACATAGTGATGGTTGTTGCGCCGGCTCTCGCCCATAGGGCAATAGCGAGTAATATGGCTGGGCATCTTAAGGATGGGCAGATTGTATTTATCCACCCGGGCTCAACGGGAGGCGCACTGGAATTCAAAAAGGTTTTTGAAGATGAAGGATGCACTGCGGATGTTGTTGTGTGTGAAGCAATGTCTCTTATATTTGCTGCCAGGCTCGCTGAAGCGGGAAGAGTAAAGATACTCGGGAAAAAAGGTGAATTGATGGTAGCGGCTATTCCGTCAATAAAAACGGATTACGTTCTTGAAAGAATTAAGGAAGCCTTTCCGATGATGTATGCAGGCAAGAATGTGCTGCATACGAGCCTTGAAAATTTAAATCCGGTTGTTCATCCGGGACCGAGCATACTCAATACATCAATGATCGAGTCGGGAAGGGACTGGAAGTATTATTGGGATGGAATAACGCCTACAATAGGTGATTTTGCTCTGCAAATAGATAAAGAGAGACGCGAAGTGGGCAAGGTCTTTGGACTTGAACTCAAGTCCATAATGGAGTGGTATATTTTGGAGTATTCAGCTGAAGGGAAAAATTTGACCGAGGCCGTAAGAAACACAAAAGCTTACGAAGGAATTTCAGGTCCAGACAGGGTGGATACGCGATTCTTGCTGGAGGATATTCCTATGGGGCTCCTTCCCATGGTGGAATTGGGAAGGCTCGGAAATGTCGATACAGAACGCATGGATACAGTTATCTCAATGGGAGGCTTTCTCTTAAAGAAGAATCTCAGGGAAGATGGAAGAAACCTCAAGACCCTTGGGCTTGACGGAATGAGCGTGGAAGAAATCAACCGGTATCTTGAAACGGGCAAAAAGTAAAAAGCGCGGGAAGCCGGCGGCAGAAACATTTAACAATGAAAAGAACGTCTGTGGTGAAAAACATGCAGGCGTTTTTTTTGCGTGATTTTTCAGAAAATATATTGACAAAGCGAAAGACATGTTATACAGTATGGTTGTCAGACAGTTAGACAATAATACATTATATACATAGCAGGGGGTAGAAAATGAAAAAGGAAACTGCAAAGAAAACAGTTTGGGCGGTAATTGGCGGAGGAAACGGAGGCCAGGCAACTTCAGGACATTTGGCTATAATGGGTTTTCCGGTAAGGATTTACGACATAGCAGCTGAAACAATCGAGGCAATAAATAAAAAAGGCGGGATACAAGTCGACGGGGTTGTAAAGGGATTCGGCGAGATTGAATTTGCCACACTCGACATTGACAAGGCTCTTGAAGGAGCGGACATAGTAATGGTTGTAGCTCCGGCACTTGCCCACAGGGCTATTGCCAAAAGCCTGGCCGGGAGCATGAGGGACGGGCAGATTCTCTTCATTCATCCGGGTGCGACTTGCGGAGCTCTTGAATTCAAGAAGGTTCTTGAAGAGGAAGGCTGCACTGCAGACATAATAATAAGCGAGGCCATGTCTCTCATTTATGCAGCCAGGCTCAGCGAGCCGGGAAAGGTAAGCATACTTGGAATAAAGGATCGTTTGATGGTTGCCGCTCTTCCCTCCAACAAGACAAGCGTGGTACTCGAAAAAATAAATGAGGCTTATCCCATGATGTATGCAGGCAAGAACGTTTTGCAGACAAGCCTTGAGAACCTTAACAGCGTGGTTCATCCCGGGCCCACACTTCTAAACACATCCATGATAGAGTCCGGACGAGACTGGAAATACTATTGGGACGGAATCACTCCCACAATCGGAGACTTCGTGATAGAAATAGACAAGGAAAGAATTGCTGTAGGAGAGGCATTCGGGATAGAGCTAAAGCCGGTAATGGAGTGGTACGAACTTTTATACGGATCAAAGGGCGAAAATCTCACAGAAGCTGTAAGGAACACAGAGGCTTACGGCGGAATTCAGGGGCAGAAAAGGGTGGACACAAGATATGTTCTTGAGGACATACCCATGGGACTTCTTCCCATGATGGAGTTTGGAAAGCTCGCCGGCGTTGCCACCGAGAGGATGGAGACGGTAGCAGCGCTCGGTGGATTCCTCCTGAAACGGAATTTCAGAGAAAACGGAAGAACTTTGGAAAGACTGGGACTTGCGGGCATGAGCGTTGAAGAGATAAACAAATTCCTTGAGACAGGATTGAAGCAGGGGGAGAATAGATGAAAATAACAAAAATAGAAATAAAGAAACTGAGCATACCGCTTCCTAAACCATACAAGCTTTCCAAACTCTACGGTACGCTTTACAACACCGAGCCCGTAGTGGTAAAGATACATACCGACGAAGGAATTGTCGGATACGGGGAAACGGACGCCATGCCCCTGTTCACAGGAGAAAGCCCTGAAACGGTATTTGTTGTGATTTCAGAGGCGCTTGCGCCTGCCCTCATCGGGAGAAGTCCCCTCAACATAGCCAAGGTTCACGAGGTGATGGATGGAATCACCAAGGACATGCACTTGGCCAAAGCGGCCCTTGACATGGCATGCTACGACATACTCGGAAAATTCGCCGGCCTTCCGGTTTGCGAAATACTTGGAGGCAAACTGCGCGAGGAGCTGCCCATAATGGGTTCCATAGGCGGAGGTTCTCCGGAAAAGAATGCGCAGGATGCAATCGGAATGCTTGGCAAGGGATACAAGTCCATCATGGTCAAGGTTGGAGGATCTGACGTAGAGCTTGACATAGACAGGACCCACGCCATAAGAGAGGCAGTCGGGGCGGGATATCCGCTGATTGCCGACGCCAACCAGGGTTGGGACGTCAGGCGCGCGATTCGCTACATAAAGGGTATAGATTCCTGCAAGCTTGAGCTTTTCGAGCAGCCAATAGCAGCTTGGGATGTAGACGGTCTTGTAAAGATAAAGGAAAAGACAGACATGGCACTTTCGGCCGACGAGAGTGTAATGTCGCTCGAAAACGCAAAGATACTCATAAAAGAAAAGGCCGTGGATGTATTCAGCATGAAGGTCAGCAAGAACGGTGGTATCTTCAGGACCAAGGAGATCATAGACCTTGCCGGATTCTTCGGCATAGACTGCCTCTTCAATTCGATGATAGAGGAAGGAGTAACCCAGGCCGCCAGTTTGGCCCTTGGGGCATCTACCAGAAACCTGTATGAATACGGCCATGCTTACTTCTCGCCGACACGGCTTGAAGCTGACATAAGCACATTCTCCGAACAGATAAAGGACGGAAACATATGCGTAAGCACAGAAAGCGGCTTGGGGATTGAAGTTCTTGAAGACGTAGTTGAAAAATACTGCACCAAAACAAAAGTTGTAGAGGCGTAGAAATTTTGCCGCGTGCCGGCATTGGTGTTTTCCTTTGCCGGCGCCATTTGAAAAGTATAATTTTTATGAAATTATAAATATGATATCTCAAGGAGGAAAACATGAGCAATAATGTATTAATCTTATTAAGCAGTTTGTTTATAATGTTAGTCCCGTTTCTGTACTCTTTCATTAAAAGCAAGAAACAGGCAGTCTCGGCTGATGACTGGTCAGTTGGAGGTAGGGATCTTCCAACCTATGTAATTGTAGGGACCCAGTTTGCAAGCGCAATGGGCGGAGGCGTTTTGGTAGCTCTTGTAGGAAGGGGCTACAGCCTCGGTCTCTCGACAGTCACATACGGGATAGCGGCATCAATTCCCTTCTTTGTGCTGATGCTTCTTGCGCCATGGATCAGAAGCCGAAACTTCACGACCATTCCCGATATTCTCGAAGATTTTTATGGAAAAAACAAGGCGCTTTCAATTCTCGGAGCTTTTTTCGCACTCATAGTGCCATTCGGATGGATTACATCGCAGCTTGGGGCTTTCGGAATACTTTACTCCGGAATCACAGGAATTTCTGCACCGGTTCTTGTAATAGGGATTTCGATTATCAGCCTCTTCTTCATAATGCCGTCGGGTCTTAAGACGGTTGCATGGACAGACTTCATTTTCGCCTGCTTCATGATTGTAATTTGCGGCCTTTGCGTTGTTTTCGCAAGCAATATGGGCGGAGGAACAAGCGCCATATTCAGCAGCCCCAATGTCCCTGTAGAAAACATATCTTTCCCCGGCGGATTTGTAAGCGTCGGATGGGTAACAGTCGCCCTTTGGTTTACCTCCGCTCTTCCGGGTGGATGCACAAACCAAATTTACTATCAGAGAATCTGTTCCATCAAGGATCCCAAGAAAGTCAATCTTTCGCTGTTCTTGTCCGGAGTTTCATTGATTCTTGCAATTGTATGGGCATATTTCATGGGGACTGCCGTAAGAGCCATGAATCCCAATCTTCCAAACGGCGAAGGCGCAACGGCATGGTTCATGACCCAACTTCCGACTTGGATGCTGGTTCTCTTCGCAGGCCTCGTCTGCGCAGTAATAATGTCAACAATAAGCAGCGCGGCTCAGACGACTGTTACAAACATGACTACGGACATATACAAGAAATCAATTAATCCAAACGTTTCCGACAAGCAGATGGTAAGGATATCAAGGATTCTTACGGTTATACTTATGGCTGTCACCTCAACATTGTCGCTGGCCTTCCCAAATGTCCTAGGATGGCTGGTATACACATACGCATTTTCAGCAGCCGGTCTTTTCGGTCCCATATTTGTAGGCTACTTCACCAAAGATACAAAGCCTTTCAATGCCTCGACTGTCTTGGCATCTATGGTAATAGCCATGGTGGTATGCATAATAGCGAAAGGCACAGGAAGCTTCGGAACTCCTCTTCCATTCACAATTTTTGGACTTATTGCATCAGTTGCGACCATGTTGATCGCAAGACCCTTCCAGAAGAAAGACGAAATGGAAAAAGCGGCATAAGGTCTGATTGTTGTAAAAAACTGCAAATCAAAAAGGCAAAAAATGCAAGAGAGGGCGACGGCTGCCATGCCGCCGCCCTTTTCTTGTGCAAAGTAGCGGCATAAAAAGATAAGAATAGCCGGGGATTGTTTTTCGGGGAATAAAAATAGTGTATAATATTAACAAGGAAGTTTTTGGGGAGGAACAGATGATAGAAAGAGTTGTAAAGACAAATCTTTACGAAGCCGTTTCAAATCAGATAACAAAACTTATAAAGCGCGGCGAGTGGAAACCCGGGGACAGGATCCCCGGAGAAATAGAATTGTCGAAAACATTCGGTATAGGAAGAAGCTCCATGAGGGAATCCCTCAAGGCACTCGAGCTTACAGGGCTTTTGGTGTCGAAGCCCGGCATAGGGACCTTTGTGGCCGATGACGCGCTTAGAAACATAAAAAACTTGGGTCTTTTTCTACTGATAGAGAATGAAAGCTCCATAGAGGACCTGATGGAGACAAGGCTTTGGATAGAGCCCCAGCTCATCTATGCCGCAATAGAGAGGGCCACAGAAAAGGACAGGTCAGACCTGAAGGCCATTCTTAACTATGGCGTGGAGGCGCTGGAAAAGAAAGACTATTCCTTCGACATGGGGTTTAGGTTCCACATGAAGATAGCCGAGATTGCCGGCAATGAGATACTTTTCAATTTTCTTGATTCGATTGCGGACCATTTGATTGCGCAGAGGGGAGAAGTCATACTCGAGCACCTCAGCGAATATGTCCTAAACAAGGAAATGGGCGAGCATGTGGACTTGTACAGATGCTTCGAGGAAATGAAACCGGAAGAGGGAAGGAGCCTCATGTACAAGCACATAGAGGAATCTCTCGACAGAATACGGGAAGGCAAGAGAAAGAAGAACAGATAGCATAAAAAGACAACCCATGCGTTCCTTGTGTGGGGTTTTGTTTTTTCGCTTTCACAAAAAAGCGTAAGAAGGCAGACTATGTATTGAAAGAAATTTTAAGGAGTGCGCTATGGCAAAGACAAAAAAGACCAATGCTATGAGGCTGCTTGAAAAAGAAGGAATTGAATTCGAAACAATTACATACGAAGCGAAGGATGGAAAAATCGACGGAATGTCTGTTGCCGCAAAAATAGGAAGGGCGAAGGGAACCGTTTTCAAGACGCTTGTCGCACAAGGCTCAAGCGGAGACCACTTCGTGTTTGTGATTCCGGTCGCCTGTGAGCTCGACCTGAAAAAGGCGGCTAAGGTTGCGGGTGAAAAGAAAATTCAGATGATTCACGTAAAGGACATACTTCATCTGACGGGATACATAAGGGGAGGATGTTCTCCCATAGGAATGAAAAAGCCTTTCCCGACATTCATTGAACAAAGAGCCGAGGCGATTGATAAAATAGTTGTCAGCGGAGGAATGATAGGGCTTCAGATGGAGCTTGCGCCCGCGGACTTATTAAAGTCGGTGGATGGAAAATCCGCCGACCTGGTCAAGTGAAGCTGCAACAAAAATATGGAAAACAGTTATACCGTTGTGAAACGGACGCTCAATGCAAATTGGCTCAAACAGCAATTATACACATTAAATCAACATAAAATTTCAATGACTCAGCCATAGGGACCAAGGAGGAGAAGGAGATGCTATACAGCTTCAAGAATGATTACAGCGAGGGTGCCCATCCCAAAATACTTAAGGCTCTTTCGGAAAACAACATGAACCAGGAGGACGGCTATGGGGAGGATTCTCACTGCTTGAGGGCAGCAGAAATCATCAGAAAACGAATTGGCAACCCCGATGCTTCTGTACACTTCGTAGCGGGAGGGACACAGGCAAATCTGATTGTCATCTCGTCTATTCTGAAACCATACGAATCGGTCATTTCGGCTGATTCGGGCCATATAAACGGCCACGAAACCGGAGCGGTCGAGGCTACAGGGCATAAAATAAATACAATTCAGAGTACGGACGGAAAACTGACGCCTGCCGGAATTAGGGCTGTCCTTAAAGAGCATTATTTTGAGCACATGGTAAAGCCTCAGATGGTGTACATCTCGAATTCAACAGAAGTGGGAACCTTTTACACCAAAAAAGAGCTTATGTCTGTTTCGGAATGCTGCAAGGAAGAAGGATTGCATCTGTTTGCGGATGGAGCAAGGCTGGGGTCGGCCCTGTGCGCCCAAGGAAACGACTTGACGCTTGAAGAATTTTCCTCGCTTGTGGACGCTTTCTACATAGGAGGGACAAAAAACGGAGCCCTCATTGGAGAGGCAATAGTAATAAACAAGGAAGCCCTGAAGCCTTGCTTCAGATACGCAATGAAGCAGAGGGGGGCCCTGCTCGCAAAGGGAAGGATACTTGGTGTCCAGTTCGAGGAACTGCTTAAGGAAGATCTATTTTTTAAACTGGCTGACCATGCCAACAAGATGGCCGCAAAGCTTACTGAAGGGATAAAAGGATTGGGCTACGGATTCATGGCCCAATCAGCCACAAACCAGATATTCCCGATTTTGCCTGATGAGGTTATAAAGGAAATGATGGAAAGATACGGATTTTATGAATGGGAACGCCTTGACCAAGGAAGCACCGCCATTCGTCTGGTCACATCGTGGGCTACAAAGCCGGAAGCGGTAGAAGGCTTTATTAAAGATCTTGCTCGTTTCGAAAAAGAGTAAATAGTTGAAGAAGTTGAAATGAAGTCGAAATTAGAAAGGCTCTTGCATCCGATTAGAATGCAAGAGCCTTTCTATAATTTAGCCGGCCTATTTAAAGAGATAATTCCCAACGTTCTTCGATAAGGTCGATTCCCCAAAGGAAACGGGAAACGTATTCCGTTATTTCGAAGCCGTATTTTCCATATAGATGGCGGGCCGCATCCAAAGTCTTAACGGTCCAAAGGAAAACAGAATCGTATTTTTTCTCCCTGCAGAAGTCGAGAGCAGTTCTTATTAATGCGTTTCCAAGACCCGTGCCTCTTGCTGAGGGGTCTACTATGAACCATCTGAGCTGCGCGTCCCTTTCGCTGTTTTGGATTATTGCAATTGAGCCCACAATCACACCTTTTTCCTCAGCCACCCAGACCATGCTCCCGCTGCGGTCATTTGTCTCCAGGAACTTGCCCATTGCAGGCAGAACATATGGCTCGAACTCGCTAACATCGAAGCCGTATTCTTTTTCATACAGCTTGCAGTGCATATAGTCGATATAACCCAAGTCGCCCGGCTTGTATTCCCTGATAATAAGGGCTTTTATGCAGTCATTCTTATCTTTGGATTTTTCCATATGTACACATCCTTTCGAAAGTATTTCCTTTATCATAAACCGGGGGCATCCTAAGGTCAAGTGGAAGTTGGAATATTCAGAAATACAACAATTGGCCCAAGTGGAGTCTTTTGGTTTGGACGGATTGCATTTTCTTCTGTTTTACGGTAAACTAATCAGATGTGGACAAAGGGTAAAAAAATTATTTCAAAAGGATAAAAGGGTGAAAAAATGTTAAGCGTTAATAATTTGGCTTTAAGATTTTCGGATAAAAAATTGTTTGAAGATGTGAACTTGAAATTTATAAAGGGAAATTGCTATGGAGTGATAGGGGCCAACGGAGCCGGCAAATCAACATTGCTCAGGATACTCCAGGGGGAACTTGAGCCTACTGCGGGAGATGTTTTCATAACTCCCGGGGAGAGGCTCGCAGTCCTTAAGCAGGACCATTTCGCATACGACGAAGAAAGGGTCATTGACACTGTAATCATGGGTCATGAACGCCTATATCAGATAATGAATGAAAAGGATGCTCTTTATGCAAAAGAGGATTTTTCGGAAAAGGACGGAATCAAGGCTTCCGAGCTCGAGGGCGAGTTCGCCGAGCTAAGCGGATGGGATGCCGAAACCGACGCCGAAAAACTTCTTGTCGGGCTTGGAATAATGAAGGACTCCCACGGACTCCTTATGAGAGAGCTCTCAGGGGGAGAAAAGGTGAAAGTGCTTCTTGCCCAGGCTCTTTTCGGAAACCCCGACATACTTCTCATGGACGAGCCGACCAACCACTTGGATTTTGCGGCAATAAGCTGGCTTGAGGAATTCCTGATAAATTATGAAAACACAGTAATTGTAGTATCGCATGACAGGCATTTCCTCAATATGGTCTGCACTCACATGGTTGATGTCGATTTTGGCAAAGTCAAAATGTTTGTGGGCAACTACGATTTCTGGTACGAGTCTAGCCAGCTGGCCCTTAAACTGATGAAGGACCAGAATAAGAAGAGCGAAGAGAAAATAAAGGAGCTCGAAAGATTCATAGCCCGCTTTAGCTCCAATGCATCCAAGGCAAAACAGGCGACATCAAGGAAAAAGCTTCTCGACAAGATAAAGGTCGAGGACATAGTTCCATCGTCGAGGAGATATCCTTTCGTAGGCTTCAAGCCGAATCGGGAAACGGGAAAGGACATACTCTTTGTAGAGGGGCTGACAAAGACCATAGACGGGGTCAAGGTTCTTGACGACATTTCCTTCACTTTGAATAAAAAAGACAAGGTCGTATTCATGTCAAGAAACAAATTGGCAGTAACAACGCTTTTTAAGATTCTTGCGGGAGAGCTTGAGCCTGACGAGGGTAAACTCAAGTGGGGAGTCACCACAAGCCGGGCCTACCTTCCAAATGATAATGCTGAGTGGTTTGAAGGGGTTGACCTCAGCCTAATTGACTGGCTCAGGCAGTTTTCCGAAGAAAAAGAAGAAAGTTTCATAAGGGGATTTCTCGGCAGAATGCTTTTTTCCGGAGAAGAACCAATGAAAAAGGTTCCTGTCCTTTCAGGAGGGGAAAAGGTCAGGTGCATGTTCTCCAAGATGATGCTTTCGGGGGCAAACGTCCTTATTCTGGATGAGCCGACCAACCATCTGGACCTAGAGTCCATACAGGCGGTAAACGACGGCTTGCAGAGCTTCAGCGAGGTCTTGCTTTTTTCTTCCCACGACCACAAGTTTGTCGAGACCATTTCAAACAGGGCAATAGAGATAACGCCAAATGGGGTTTATGACCGTGTGGGCGATTTCGACGAGTTTCTTTCGAATGAAGAGGTTCAGGCCGATATTGATAAAATGTACAGATGAAAAATGCTTCGCCTCAGGCGAAGCATTTTTCATGCTATTGACCGTTTTTTCTATTAAGGCCCTTTCCGCTGTTTTTTCCTGAAGATTCGGGGTTTTCGATTTCAGAAGGAGTTTCTTCAAGATTTCCAGACTCAAGTGCGCCGGAAAGAGCATCGTTGACTGCGTTCATGATTCCATAGGAAGTGTAGGTGGCTCCGCTTACGGAATCGACCAAAACTGACTGGGTGTCCATTATCCTTTCTGGAATGGCTTCGAATGCCGGCATGTAGAAGGACTCTCCGCGCTCGTTGTGGTTTACAATGTCTATTCTTGAGATTTCATTGTTCTCAATTGCCACTTCTACGGTCAAATCAGGACCGTATCCGTCGGCTGTTCCAATGTAGGTCCCGTCTCGGTACAAGTTCCCGGATAAGCTTGAGGCGGCGGGGGTAATCTGCGCTGTGGCAGTTTCTTCAACGAATGGATTAATCAATGGGCTTGCAATCAAGTTGAAGATAACCAGCGTAAGCAAGGCATACCTCAAAGTTCGGGTTGCCACGCAAGCTCGCCTGAACTTGAAAAAGAGATACAGTGAAAGCGCTGCCGAATAGTAAAGAAGGTTGACCGTATTGCCGGTTGCTAGAATGACGTGCATGAACATTAAAACATATGCCCCGTAAGCGCAGCGGTGAAACTTTTTCCATGTAGAGCACTTGAGGCGCTTTCGCACAATTTCAAAAGATGTGGCGAAAAGCGGCGCCATTATAACAAGAGACAGAATGCCGGTTGCGATTGAAAGCTCGAAGCTTAGAATAAAGTCGTGAATGAAGTGCGCGAAGGTGAAAATAAAGGCGGCAATGGATAATTGCGTTCTTACCAAACGCACTTTTTTAGAAAGCCTTTTGAAGGGATTGCGTATCCCAACGAACATTACGATGATCCATAGGGACAAGCCCAGATAACCGTCGTTGATAACTGATGATATGGGAAATGCCGGGTATGCCAAAGCTGTGGCAGAAAAAGCCAATGCCGTTGCATAGAACAAGGCGGCGTATTTTCTTATTGGTTTTGAAAAAAAGTGAATTGCGGCCAAGGAAATGGCCAGCGAAAATAAATTTTGCATTTTGATCCTCCTTTCATTCTTTTGATTATACTACACTATCATTGTGACGAAAACGTGAAGAAATAAAATGAATGGAAGAGAAAATGCAAATTGCGCAACCGCATGCTTTTGAGGCATCGATGGCGCGATGAAAGCTTGATAAAAAAAGAGGCAATTGGCATTTTGCTATTGATTATAAGCTTATAATTATGTATCATAGTGTTGTGCCTTTTTTCGGGATGTAGCGCAGCTTGGTAGCGCGCTTGCTTCGGGAGTAAGAGGGCGCAGGTTCAAATCCTGTCATCCCGACCAAATTATAAAAGTTCCGGCTGCTTTTGCAGCCGGAACTTTTATTTTGTGTTCAGTTTGTCCTTGAAGGGTATTATAAGTATTGAGGGGGTTGGGCAAAATGAAATTTTACAGACAATTAAGAAAGAAAGCATATTTCATACCTTTCACTTACAGTGTATTTGCTGTTGTTTTGGCTATTGTGGTATCCCGACTTGACTCAGGTTTTGTATGGGCCCAGTATCTTCCGGACTATCTTTTTACATCCGTCGAGCTGGGGAAAACGCTTTTTTCGGTTTTGACAGGTTCGCTTCTCACTATGACAACAATAACCTTTTCAACAATAATGGTTGTGCTTACAATGTATTCCGGACAGTTTTCGCCGCGTGTTCTGCAGGATTTTCTGGAAAACAGAGTGACATTGAGAATCCTCGGGTTTTTCATGGGCTCCTTCGTTTATTCGATCGTTTCACTCTTTCTTTTAAAGGATAAGGCTTCGGGAACCCTTATAGTTTCCTCGGGAATCGGAGTCGTTGTTTCGATACTTTGTCTGGGCATATTCGCGTACTTCCTGCACCATGTCGCAAAGTCAATACAGATAAACTCCTTGATTGAGCGCATAACGAGGGAAATCATTGAACTGGTGGAATCAAAGGTCAGGGAAATCCGCGCCTACGAAAGCATAAAAAACAGACCAACCGAAGATTTGGGCAGTTGTTTGGACATGGAGCCTACTACTGTAAAATCAGACAGGGCTGGATATGTTCAAGGCTTTGACGAGAAGGCCCTGGTGGCTTACGGGCAGAAAAGAAACAAGCTTATAAAAACGGAAAAAATGCTTGGAGAGTATGCGGAGGAGGATTCGCCTATTTTTAGGATTTTCGATTTAAAGGATTCCGGCCGGGAAGAAAGCGAAAATGATTTTTCGGAGATTCTCGAGTATGTTTTTATCGGAGAGGAAAGGGACAGGGAGAAGGATGTCGATTTGGGACTAAGCAAGCTTGTGGAAATAGCGCTAAGGGCAATTTCCCCTTCAATAAATGACCCGAACACTGCTGCCTTTTGCATAGACAAAATCGGACAGATATTAAAAAAAATCGGTTATGAGCTCGAAAAAGTCTATTACTATGATGAAGACAAGAATTTAAGGCTAATCGTGGAGAATATTTCGTTTGAAAGGCTTCTTTTCATGTCATACTTTCAGATAAAGAATTATGGAATGGATGATGTTTCAATCATTGCAGCACTGCTTGACTCGCTTTCGGAAATAGCGGAGCTTAAAAACTATTTCATAAAAAGAGCTGTCGGGGATTTCAGCGGATATATAATCATGGAAATAGAAAAGCGCAATTTCGTAGGCCTTGATGCTGAATATCTCGCTGAAAAAGTGAATAGGCTGGAAAAACTGACAATTAAATAAAAAGAAAATTCTACAGTGAAAAAGACCGCTAAAATCCAATGAAGCATCTATAGAATATGCTTTTGTGTATTGAAGGAATGCGCAATACAATAAAAATGGGGGTAGAGTATGTCTTTTATTTGGAAAGTGTTCATTCTTTATGTGGAACGAAAGGAATTTTTCGTGAAGCTGGTTATAGAGCACATAGTTTTGACATTCACAGCAATACTTATAATAAGCCTGATTGGGCTTGTTACAGGAATATACATGACCCGCAATAAAAAAATGGCGGAAATTGTCATGGGATTTGTGAATTTCCTCTACACTGTCCCTTCGATTGCCTTTTTCGGGTTTTTGGTCTCAATCACAGGAATAGGAAACAGGAGCGCATTGATAGCCCTTGTCGTATACGGACTTATGCCCATGATAAGAAACACATATGTCGGCATAATGGAAGTCGACGAGGATGTTGTGGAATCGGCCCTGGGCATGGGGAGCACGGAGTGGCAATTGCTGCTTAAGGTTCAGCTTCCCATTGCACTGCCCGTCATAATAGCCGGCTTCAGGACAATGGTGGTAATGACCATAGCCCTTGGCGGAATAGCCTCTTTCATAGGAGCCGGAGGGCTTGGAGTGGCAATATGGAGGGGTATAACAACCAATTTCACTGAAATGACCTTTGCAGGCAGCCTTTTGGTGGCCCTTTTGGCGATAGTGTCGGACTTTTTGTTGGGGATTGTTGAAAAGAAAGTGCGGAAAAAAATCTTCGGAACAGAAAAAAGGAGAGTGGCATGATGAAAAAAATACTGAGCCTGCTTTTGTGCGCGTTTCTTGCGGCAGGAATTTCAGGGTGTTCAGACGATGCGGAAAAAAAGGTTGTCGTAGCCTCGAAGCCTCATTCAGAGCAGTACATATTATCCGAGATGATAACACTTCTGATTGAGAACAGCACAGACATAAGTGTTGAGAAGAAGCTTGGAATAGGAGGCGGGACAGCCAACATACAGCCTGCAATGGAAAGCGGCGAAATAGACATTTATCCCGAATATACAGGAACGGGATGGCTTTTTGTGCTCAAGGAGGAGCTGATTAACGATCCCGAGAAACTCTATGAAGCGGTAAAGGATGCCTATGCGGAAAAATACAACATGAAGTGGCTCGGCATGTACGGATTCAACAACACGTACGCGCTTGCGATGAAGAGGTCGGCAGCCGAGGAAATGGGAATAGAGACGTATTCCGACCTGGCTGAAAAAGGTGGCGCCCTTGTTTTTGGAGCCGAATACGATTTTTATGAAAGGGAGGACGGCTTTCCAGGGCTTGAGGATGCATACGGACTTGCCTTCTTGGACATGGTGGAGCTTGACATAGGGCTTAAATACGAGGCCATAGGAACAGACCAGGTAGACGTCATAAACGCCTTTTCAACCGACGGGCTAATAAAGCAATTCGACCTAAAGGTGCTTGAGGACGACAAGATGTTTTTCCCCGCCTATAACGCCGCAACCATCGTAAGGCAGGAAACCCTCGATATGTATCCCGAATTGGAAGCGGTTTTGGAAAAATTGACCGGACAAATAAGCGACGACGAAATGACAGAGCTCAATTATTTGGTCGAAAATGAAAAAATGGATCCTGAAAAGGTGGCGGAAGATTTTCTCAAGGGCAAGGGGTTGCTTTGATGCCTATAATACGTTTTGAAAGAATAAACAAGTCTTATGAAACAGGCAAGCCCGTAATACAAAACCTCAGCCTCGACATTCGCGAAGGAGAATTCGTAACCTTTCTTGGACCCTCAGGCTGCGGAAAGACGACAATGCTTAAGCTTGTGAACAGGATTATTGAGCCCGACGACGGAAACATATACGTGGAAGGACGCGAAATACGCGAATGGGACAAGATAGAGCTCAGAAGGCGCATCGGATACGTCATACAGAAGATAGGGCTTTTCCCTCATTTGACCGTCGGGGACAATATAGGCTATGTTCTGGACTTGACAGGTAAAAATAAAAGCTTCAAGGGAAAAAGGGAACAGGAAATGATAGATCTTGTAGGGATGGATGAAAGCTTCCTTAAAAGATATCCCAGGGAGCTGAGCGGAGGGCAGAGGCAGAGGATTGGCTTGGCGAGGGCTCTTGCGGCGGATCCCGACATAATCCTGATGGACGAGGCTCTGGGCGCGGTGGATGAAATATCCAGAAGAGTGCTTCAGGACGAGATCCTCAAAATATACCAAAAGCTAAAAAAAACCATCGTTTTTGTAACCCACGACATACAGGAGGCAATAAAGCTGGGAAGCAGGATTGTGCTCATAAACGAGGGGAAAGTTGTACAGGCGGGAACGAGGGAAGAAATGATTTTCAGCCCGGCGAATTCTTTTGTCGAGGACTTCTTCGGACTGAAGAATTTCACTTCCTACCTCAATCTGACCCCTCTGAAGGAAGTTTGCGAATTCGGGGCATTTACAGGAGGCATGGAGAAGATACCATTTTTAGATGAAAACGAAAGCATAATGGCCGCCATAAGAGTTATGTTTGACAATGGACTGGGCCTTGTTGGCGTAGAAGGGCCTGAAGCTGGAATAAGAGGGGTTTTCAGATTCGAGAGCGCTTTGAGCAAGCTGAAGGAAAACAACCCGGGGAAAATAGACGCTTGAAA
Organism: uncultured Peptostreptococcaceae bacterium; assembly: GCA_964484935.1. Taxonomy (GTDB): domain Bacteria; phylum Bacillota; class Clostridia; order Peptostreptococcales; family BM714; genus BM714. The sequence continues at coordinate 1,904 of CAZAFW010000012.1, read as the reverse complement.
AGAAAAATAGCCTTTGTGAAACACTTCGCGTTTTGTTTCGTCTAAAGGAACAAGGGCGAAAACAATTCCATAAAGGAGGAAATCAATCATAGTGAAACATTTCAAAGCTGTATTATCGATACTGCTGGCGCTTACAGTCCTGACTTCATGCGCCATTCCGGCAGGGGACGGCAAAAGGGATTACGACGAGAATGAAATTGACGGACAAGTAATAGGAGGAATGACATCCTTCGCGTTTGAACTGTTCAAAGAGCTCAACAGGGAGGAAGGCGGAGGGAACATATTCATTTCGCCTCTGAGTGTTTCGACTGCGCTGACAATGACTTACAACGGGGCGGGAGGAGAAACCCGGAATGAAATGAAGGAATCCTTGGGCTACGGGGATGTTTCCGATGAAAAAACGAACGGATCGTTCGAAAACCTCATACCATATTTGATGCAGGCGGACGAAACCGTGGAAATAGACATATCCAATTCAATATGGTACAGGGCTGGAGAACCCATCGGGACCGATTTTTTGGAAAAGAGCGAAAAAGTCTTCGACGCTTGGGTTGAGGAAATGGATTTTCAAAAGCCTGACAGCGCGGACATAATAAACGGATGGATAGAGGACGCTACAAAGGGCAAGATAGACAAAATGATAGATCCTCCGATCCCTCCGGACCTTGTCATGTACCTTATAAACGCGGTCTATTTCAAGGGCGAGTGGACTAATGCCTTCGACGAGGAAAGAACCTATGAGACACAGTTTTACGAAGAATCCGGAAAGCAAAAGACAGTCGAGATGATGAGCAACAAAACAACGGTCGATTTTGGAGAGACTAAGGACTTCAAAATTGCAAGGCTGCCATACGGAAACGAAAAGCTGTCCATGTATTTCGTTTTGCCTGAGGGTGGGCAAACAATAGACGAACTGATAGAGAATCTTGATGCAGATTGTTGGGAAAAAATGAAGGAATCCATCTGGGAAACGGAAAATATTATACTTGGAATTCCCAAGTTCAAGATGGATTATGGAATTAAAAAGCTAAACGATACCTTGATTGCAATGGGAATGGAAAAAGCTTTTGGAGCGGGGGCCGATTTCTCTGGAATAAGGGACGGCATATTCATAAGCAGGGTCCTCCACAAGGCGGTGATCGAAGTCAACGAAAAAGGCAGCGAGGCGGCCGGGGCAACTGTCGTAGAGATGCTTGAAAGCGCGGAGGCGGAACCTGCAATGTTTATAGCAGACAGACCCTTTCTTTTCATGATTGTCGACGAAGTCCACGGGGATATATTGTTTATGGGCAAGTATGAAGTGGTAGAATAAGAATATATGAGAAAAGGAATCTGATTAGGAGATGATTTGATGAAGACCATTTACTTTGCGGGGGGTTGCTTCTGGGGAGTCGAGGAGTACTTTTCGAGAGTCCCGGGAGTGCTTGAAACAGAGGTGGGCTACGCGAACGGGAAAACCCAAAACCCGACCTACGAGGATGTGTGCCATAATTTTACCGGGCATGCCGAAACGGTCAAGGTCACCTATGATGAGAGTCTTGCCAGCGTCGAGACTCTGCTTTCAAGGCTGTTTAGGATAATCGACCCAACGCTGCTTAATCGTCAGGGGCCCGACAGGGGGGCGCAATACAGGTCTGGAGTCTATTCGGAAGACGGGGACGATCTTGAAAGGGCGAGGGGATGGATAGAATCGGTTGCAGGGAAGTATAAGGAACCGCTGCAGGTAGAGGTGCTTCCCCTTGAAAACTACGCCAGGGCTGAGGAATACCACCAGAAATACCTCAAGAAGAATCCCGGAGGGTATTGTCATATAGATTTGAATGCTTGAAAAGCAAGAGCAGCGGGCAGGAAGTGCAGTGGAAAGTAGTAAGTGGAAAGGATTAAGTGCAGTGGAAAGTAGTAAG
>CAZAFW010000011.1:0-52232 GCA_964484935.1 uncultured Peptostreptococcaceae bacterium | reverse complement strand
TGTCAAGCCTGTACTCCGGATTTTGCTCAAGAATCTGGTCATAGCCAAGGCTTTCCAGCATGAACCATTCATAGACGCTCATTTGGTGATAGGCGAAGGCGATGCCTGAAAAGCAGAGGATTATGGCAACAATCAATATCAATTTTCTGCGGGATGAACAAACACGCAATTTCCTGTCGGCAATGAGCTCTTTTTCTATTTGCCTTCTCTCAAGCTTAAGCAATTTCTTGATTTCTCGCTCATTCATCGTCTCCACCTCCCATTATTTCGCTAAGCTTGCCTATTGAACGCGATAATCTGGATTTGACTGTTCCGACAGGCAAATCCAAGATGTCTGCAATCTCCTTCTGCCTGTAGCCCAAAAGATACTTAAGGGATATCAAGTTGCGGTCTTCCTCGCTTAAAAGCAGCATGGCATCTTTCAGTTCAATGGAAATGTCATAGTCGGAATTGACCCCAAACTCGCTGTTTGCCTCCACCTTGCGCTCAATCTCGGTTTGCCTTTTTCTTATCCTATGGTTTTGATTACATTCGTTTATTACTATTCTTGCAAGCCAGCTGCGCAGCTTTTTAGGGTCTTGCAATTGCTTTTGGTTTTCAAAAGCTTTTTCGTACGCAGCCTGCAGCGCATCTTCAGCGTTTTGTTTGTGTCTAAGATAACTGTAGGCAATTCTATAAAGTTGTTTATAATGTTTTTCGTATTGTTTTTCCATGTATGATTTGCCTCCTTATCTTAAAGATGCAAGTAATAGAAATTTCGTTCCATAAATATCAATTATTCTTTTGTTCTTTTGTTCTTTTGTTTGACCCTTCAATTGTTGCTATAAGAAACTCCAAGAATCATATTTTGATTTTGCAAAGCAAAAAGCGGACTAAAAAAGCAAATCACTTTTTAGTCCGCTTAACTTGTGGATATACTAAAATTAGTAATTCCATCACATCTCAGACTGATGAGAATTTCTTATTTCAAGGCGCTTATTTGAACCACGATTGGAGCGTATGCTTTATACGTGACAGAGCGGTTCAAATATGGTACCCAAAGGGCACAGGCATTCGCCGAAATTGGTAATTCTCATCTATCTGAGTTTAGTCTACAAATGCGAATATATAAGGCACGTTCCTGTAATGGTGGCCGTAGTTAAGACCATATCCTACAATGAATTTATCAGGTATTGTGAAGCCAACATAGTCCGCCTCTATATCAGTTGTTCGCCTTGACGGCTTGTCCAAAAGCACACAGGATGCAAGGCTCTTCGGGTTCTTGCCAGCCAAGTGCTTCATTATAAAATCTAGAGTCACTCCAGAATCCGCTATGTCGTCAACAACGAGCACGTCATAATCGGACAAGTCGGCTTCAATGTCCTGCACTATTTTAACTTTTCCCGAATTGACGGTCGCATGACCGTAACTGGAGGTTATCATGAATTCTACCCTAATAGGCAAATCTATTTCCCTGACCAAGTCCGCTGTAAAAACGAAACTCCCTTTGAGCAGCGAAATCGTCATGATTTTCTTGTCCTCGTAATCAGAGCGAATTTGTCGTCCCATTTCTTCGACTCTTTTTTGTATTTTGTCGCGAGTGAACAACACTTCTTTTCTTTTGGATTCAACGTCCATTAAATACCTCCATAGTAACAAAGCTCTTTCTTATTCTGTCAATAACTATTCTAAAGCAGGGTCAAACCTTTGTCAATCAGAGGCATACATGTACATGCTGTATATCCTTTTTATATTAGTCTAGCAGCGCTGCAAATCCATCTCAACCATTCGCTTGAGTATTACCTTGTCGGTTATAACCATTCCATCGGCAGCCAATTTACCCATGCTCTTGATGGATTCCTCAACCGTTTTCCCTACGAGGCCGTTGTACTGCGGTACAATGATTCCATCCATTGCCATGTTGGCAAAGTAAACTGCACTTGATGATGCAGTCACAAGCTTGAGCGCGCAGCCAAGCTTTGCTCCGTCGCATACCATTCCTGAAATGCTCGCTATCATGTTGCTTATGGCGCCTTCTATTTGCTCCTGTGTGCCTCCCATTATCCATACAAGGGCTCCGCTGACTGCCGTACCGGCTGCGACACCGCATCCGCAAAGAGCCGAAAGGCGTCCTGTATACCTTTTGATGTAGCTTGTAACCATATGGCTTATTGCAAGCGCCTTGCAAAGTTTTTCGTCCGATACCTCATTTAGCGAAGCATAAGCCGCAAGTGGAAGGGTTGCGGTAAGTCCATGGTTTCCGCTTCCGCTGCTGCTCATTACAGGCATACTAATTCCTGACATTCTTGCATCTGCTCCGGATGCCGTATATACCATAGCCCTATTTAAGAGATCGTCGGAAAGTTCTCCGTTTTCGAGTTTCTTTTTATATTTATAGCCTATTCCCATGCCTATTTCATTGTCCATAGCCGTGAATGAAATTTTCTTGTTCATTTTTATTCCGTCGAGCATAAAAGCAAGATCTTCGAGGCTCATGGATTCAATCAATTCAATCAATTCCTTGATTGTCATTTCATAGATTGCGCCATTGTCAAATGTATCTTTTTTCACTCCAGGCTCTGAGCTTTCCTCAAAGATTACACCCTCGTCAGTTTCCACTTTTATGAATCTGTCGTGTCTTGATTTTATTATAGAACGGGCAAAGCCTTTTTCATAGGTCAATACGCTATCCACATATACTCCGTCTTTTACATCGGATTCTTCGATATGAACCATTCCACTCTCCACCATTTTTTTGGCTTCCGCAAGCGCCTCTTCATCAATATCCGAAAGAAGATTCAACCCTTTTTCCGAATGGCCGCCGGTAACTCCAAGAGCTGCTGCAATCGCAAGTCCTATTTCTCCGTTTGTTCCCGGAACCCCTACTCCCATTCCATTCTTATATATGTTGGCGCTGACCTTTATATCCAGCGATTTCAATCCGTATTTGCCGGCAGCCGCCTCTCTTGCCTTTGCGCATCCAAGCGATACCGCCACGGGTTCTGTGCATCCCATCGCGGGAACAACTTCCCTTTCAAGTGTGCCTATTACCATATCTTTCAATTCCATTTGAACGCCTCCCATATCATTAGTTGCACTATTATGTTGCAACTATCATGCCAAAGCTTAAACACAGCAATGCAGCCATTCCAAATTCTCAAGTATCAAAATGACACAAAAAAATGAGATGTGCGTCTCTTTTTGATACTCGCATCTCATTTTGATACTACAAATTGTATTTTTTTATTTTTCTATAAAGCGTAGCTCTGCTTATCCCCAATTCGCTTACGCATAATCTGATTCCGTTTTCGTTGTGTCCGTATTTCTTGACGGCCCTTTCAATTTCGGCTCTTTCCAAGTTCTCGAGCCTTCTTATTCCTACTGTTCCATCTTTGAAAACCATTGAATCCTTGCTTTGCAATATGCGTCTTGGAATGTCTTTTAAAGAAACGCTTTGCCTGTTGCACATGTTCACTGAATACTCGACGGCATTTTCAAGTTCACGCACATTGCCCGGCCAATCGTAAGCCCTGAAAGCAATAAGAACATCATTTTGTATACCCTGAATTTCCTTATGGAATTTTTCGCTGTATTTCTTTACAAATGAATTTGCCAGTATAGGTATGTCATCCATTCTTTCCCTCAGGGGCGGTATCATGAGAGGGATTACGCTCAACCTGTAAAACAGGTCTCCCCTGAACGCGCCTTCATCTACAAGCTTCTCGATATTTTTGTTGGTTGCAGCAATCACGCGTATGTCCACCTTGTAATAATGCTTGCCCCCGACTTTCTCTATCATGCTGTTCTGCAGAACCCTCAAAAGTTTTTTTTGCAAATGCAAGGGCATGTCGCCTATTTCATCAAGAAATATTGTCCCCTTGTCGGCCAATTCAAATTTACCGGTTTTGCCACCCCGAAGGGCTCCTGTGAAAGAGCCTTCCTCATAACCGAAAAGCTCGCTTTCCAAAAGATTTTCAGGGATTGCAGCGCAATTCACCGTCACAAAAGGCATGAATCTCCTGTCGCTCTTATAGTGTATGGACCTGGCAAACAATTCCTTTCCTGTTCCGCTCTCTCCCTGTATCAATATTGTGGAAGTGCTTTTTGAAGCTCTTTCCGCATATTCCTTTGACATGTTCAAGACAGCGCTGTGACCTAAAATATCGTCAAATGTTATATCCGGACCAACTCCTGTGACATCATTCAAAACGCTCAGCACGTCATCCTTGCTGTTAAAGCTTATAAGCAAACCCACCACTTCGCTGTCAGTTTTCATTGTATTGACGTCGTAAATGAGAAGGGTCCTTTCGTTGTCTTTTTTGAATACGTATTCACGGTTTCTCAAATGGTGTTTTTTGTTTTGATTGCCCTTCAGTTTAACCACATGTTCAACAAAGTCTTCCAGGCTGCTCCCGTATTCTCGGGCCCCGCTTCTTCCCAGTATTTCTTCCGCCTTTTCATTCGAATGCATGATGACTCCATCCCGGTTGACAAATACAACACCCTTGTCAAAAGAATCTATAATGACTTGCAACTCTTTTGCCAAAATTTCAATTTTTTCGTTTTTCTCAACATCTGAAAGCTTTGCCGATATCAAGTCTCCCATTCTTTCGAGAAAAACAAGCAGATTCTTTTTATTTCTGAGGAGCCTCTCCTTTTGGCTTTCCTCGAAAGCTATCAGTCCTATAACACCGATTATGGCGCCCTCATGCCTTATAGGCGAGCATACCTCTGCAACTTCCTTGCATTCATCCCTTTTGTCGCAAAATTTACATACGGGATTTATTCTTGGATCATCAATAATATAATCCTTGCCTTTTTTAAGAGCATACCCAAAAATGGAATTTTTGCTTATTTTGTCGCCAAGCTGTCCCACATAGAGTCCTGTCGCGGCAATCCTGGTAAGCGTCTCATCCGAAATTGTTACATCGACATCCAGAACGCTTGATATTGCTTCCGAAATCTTTTGAACATTTTCAGAAATATGGGATAATTTCATGTCTATCCTTCCCTGTGTATTCGATCGCCATTTGTCAATTTCTTAAGGCTCTTGTCTATTTCCTTAAGAAGCAAAATTATCTTGTTCAATGAAAACTGTATAGTCACAATGATAATGAAGAAAATTGCTACCAATATTTGTTGCCAGTCAATGTTCATTTAGACATCCCCTTTCGAAAATTCTACTTTTTTTTATTATAACCCATATTGAAAATGCTTAGAAGAAAAAAAGGAAAAGCGCCTCAGCCAAAATATTGGCGAAGGCGCATCTTTTATGACTTTGAATTAAAAGCCCTGTTTACAAGGATGAAAAATGATCCTCCATAAAAGCCCAAAACCAAAACCATCATTACTATTGCCGTCTGAGACATGATTCTTCCTCCCTTATACAGCTTCCTTTGTAAATTCGCCCTTGTCCGTCTTGTCCGCCAACCAGTTGTTGGTTAAGAGACCAAACGCAATATATACTATGAATTGAGCAATAATTGTACCCGTACTGTAAATTTCCAAGGGATTCCACCAAGAATCAGGATACCATGTGATTGACTGCCATACCCACCAGCCGCATATGGCTATAAACAACAGCGGAAATATGGAAATGCACACGCTCCACCATTTTCCTATTTTGAAATCCGCCCAAGGAGTATTTATTTCCTCTTTACGCAGTTTTTCGGCTCCGTATTTTGTTATTGCGAAGGATACAAAAAGACCGCTCACCAAAAGAGCTACGCCAAGTACAAAGTCTTGATTGTTTAAAAAATTCAAGCTGTATGCAGAAGGAATTCCAAGCAAAAATCCCATTGTTACAACCACTTTTGTGGCTTTCTTGCGTGAGAATCCCGCATCCATGAAACTCCTTACTCCAACCTCTATCATAGGCAAGAGCGATGAAAGCGCCGCAACACCCATTGCAAGGAAGAAAACTGCTGAAATCCATCTTCCCGCAGGCATACGTGTGAAAAGCTGCGCCAAATATATGAAAGTGATGCCAGTGTTGCCAGAGGCTAAAGCCTCGTTTGCAAATTCAAGACTCGGCGACAATGCAAATATTGCCGGCAAAACGGTCATTCCGGCAACCAAAGCGCCCACATTGTTTCCAATTCCCATAATCATGCAGTTTCCGGCAACATCTTCCTTCTTTTTAGTGTAAACCGCATAAGTAATTATAAAGCCCCATCCCGCTCCTGTCGACCAGGCCGATTGGGTGAATGCCTCCAGCCAAATTTTCGGATTTGCAAGCATTTCAATGCGGGGATTGAAGAGATATTCCAGCCCTTTGAGCGCACCCGGAAGTGTCATAACCCTGAAAAGTGCCACCAGCATCAGTCCGAATAATGTTGGAATCATTATTTTGCTGGCTTTTTCAATTCCACCGGTAACGCCTCTATATACTATGAATCCACCTATGGCCATAGACAGCAAGTGGAACATAATCGTCTGAGAAGGTGTTGTTGTAAACGTATTCCAAATTGCTTCTGTAGAAACAGTATCCATTCCGGGCTTGAAAATCCCTGCTACAGACATTGTGAAATATTTGAAACACCATCCCATGACCACTGAATAGTAGAACATGATAAGCAGGCAAACCATTACTATCCATGTTCCCATCCAAGTGTATTTTTTGCCGAGAAAGTCTCTGAATGCTCCTATAGCACCAAGTCTTGTTTTTCTTCCGATAACCATTTCACCTATCAAAAGCGGTATTGACCATACAAGCAAAGCTACTGTCCATGCAATCAAAAAGGGGCCACCACCGTTAGATGCCGCGACTCTCGGAAAACGCCATATGTTTCCTGTTCCGATTGCCATTCCAATGCTTGCGGCGATGAAACCCCATCTACTTCCCCACTGTTCCTTGTTGGTACTCATATAATTCCCCCTAAGTATTTTCGTCCATTCATTTGGACATTTTAATTGATTTCTTCATACAAGCTTCTACAGCATCCATTACTACGCCTCTAAAGCCGTTTTTTTCAAGACTTTTTACAGCCTCGATTGTCGTGCCTCCCGGCGAACAAACCATGTCTTTCAATTCTCCGGGATGCATTCCGCTTTCCAGAACCATTTTGGCAGAACCAAGCACAGCCTGGGATGCAAACCTATAGGCTTTGTCTCTTGGCATTCCCCCAAGGACTGCTCCATCGGCCATTGCTTCAATAAACATGTAGACATATGCCGGGGCTGAACCGCTTATTCCTATTACCGCATCAATCAAATATTCAGGAACAACCTCTACTTTTCCTATACCTTTAAAAATTTCCACTACGGTTTGCAAATCGTCTTCACCCGAACCCTTGCCCGGAACGACAGCAGTCATTCCCTCTCCCACAAGCGCCGGAGTATTGGGCATCGTTCTTACAACTCGCTTGTCCTGTCCCAAAATCTCTTCCACGAAAGCCAAATTTATTCCTGCTGCTATAGTTACTATTATCTGGTCTTTCCGAACGGATCCCTTTATCTCCTCGAGAACCGGCTTGTAAATATTCGGCTTGACTGCCAGAACAACAACATCCGCATCTTTCATCAATTCAAAACTGCTTTCGGATACGTTAACACCAAGTCTTTCCTTCATTTCGGCGGTCTTTTTGAAATCCTTGTCATAAATAAACACCTTGCCCGATTCCAATAAACCGTTCTTCAAAACACCTTCCAAAATTCCTCGGCCCATGTTGCCGCATCCGATGATTCCAATAGATTTGTTCAACCCTGCACCTCCATATATATTTCCATATTATCTCGTTTAATCAATTAATTCAGCATCAGATTCCACCCAATCCAATAGCCGGCCAACACGGACGATTTATTATTGTACAATGATATTTTATAACTTAGTTAAATAATTGTCAAATAAAAAGAGTTGCTCAAGCCTCCTTTTCACTCTTATTCGATAACTCTGATTTCTCTGTCTCCCACTTTTTCATATGATAAAGAATCCAAATCCTTTTCATATAATGTAAATGTTTCAGGATCTCCGTCGGACACAAATCTTTTTTCGGGATGATTGTCAAAATCCTCCAGCCAATAACGGATCCCGAACTTTTCGTTGCTTGCATGTACCCTGTTGAGATACTGAAAATCCGTTTTTATATCTATCGGTGACCGTTCGGGTTGCCATCCCACTGCAAAAACAGCTTCATTCCTGTATTCATTTCCTTCGAACCGCCCTTTGGCTATGGCTGCCCTCGCCTCGTCATCCTTAGGTCTTCCTCCATATGGAAGAGCCAAAGCCCTTATTCTATATCCTGGCACTTTTTCCTCAATAAAGCGGTCGATTTTGCCCAAGCTTTGCATTATGGCTTCAGTCCCCAATTCCGAAAAATTTTCATGCCCGAAACTGTGGCTTTCTATCTCAAAGCCATTTTCGACAAGATATTTCAACTTGTATTCCAGATACTCGCTCTGTCTGAAGGGATTTGTCCCGAAAAGGCAAAATGCCGATGTCCTGCCAAAGTCAGGATGTTCCTCTGCAAAGGCATTTATCATTCCAACAGCGCAGTCCGGGTCTATCACAAGTTCTCCATTATCCACGATTATGTTAAAATTCGAAAGCGTTCCGTCGTCGAATGTAAATACCACGGGAGTCATCCCCGCACCGACATCGATGTTCCCGTCAATATAGTCCGATACGCTTATAAGGCGGTAGCCCTTTTCATACAGCATCTCCAAGTCTTCCCTGAAGTTTTCCCTTGACCTTACATAGCTTTTTTCTTCATCCGAAATGCTGTGGTACATCACTATCATTATCTTTCCCATTTCATTTACGCCCATCGACTTTAAATCCGCATCGCTCAGAATTTCGCCTGCCGCTTCCTCTTCTTCGGGTTCAATCAATTCCTCGAATCCAGTTTCAACCGGTTTTTCGGCTACCTCCTCGATTTCCTTCGCAGCGCTTTCCTTATTTGCACAGCCCGACAGCGCCATCGACAAAATCAATCCCGCCATAACAACCGATCTTATTTTAAAGTTTCCTATTTTCATTTTTTATATATCCTTCCCTTGGGACATGCGGCAATGCATATGCCGCACACGGATCCTCTTCCTATGTGTTTGTAATGTTTGGACATGTGGTCGGAGCAAGCCTTTGCATCGACTATTTCGCACCTTGCCATTCCCGCTTCCCAATTCTTGCCTGTCAATGCCACCGCCGGACAAGCTTTTACGCATAAGTCGCATGAAAGGCAGGCAGACTTCACAACGGGCTCCTCAACCGGCAATACCCAATCAGTCAATACCGTCCCAAGACGAACCCTTGGTCCGAATTTCGGTGTTACCAGCAATCCGTTTTTGCCGACCCAGCCCAATCCAGACCTTGTGGCAGCCGTCTTGTGGGAGAAAAAACCTTCATAATAGGCACCGTTTACATTTATAGACTGCGAAGATGCAACCGGAAAGTAGCTGTAGCCCATACTTTCAATTTCTTTTCCTATCTTCAGTTCGATTTCGTCTATTAGCCTGTTGACTGTTCTGTAATGCTGAAAATACATGTGGGTTGGTCCGTTGTCTATATCATCGATTACCCTGTCCGAGAGATGCACAGCAAATGATACTGCATGCGTCAAGTCGCCGTATCCGCTCGGAACCAGGTCTCCAACATAACCGAAAGAAACAAGCGAAGCTCCTTCACCTTTGGCTATTTCAATAAGTGCCTCTGCATTTTTCATATTTTTTCACCCTTTTCAAAAATCAATCCAGTCAAAATCGCGTGTTTTTTTTAATTGTGTTATACTGTCAATGGCACCATCAGAAAGGAGACTCCAATGTTTAAAAAAGACTCAAAAGACAAAGCCGAAAAGAAACTAGTACTATTGCATTTCTTCGTGCAAATTGACTATCCATTGACAAACGCTGAAATAACGGATTTCGTGGTTTCACTCGATTTAATGGATTATTTCACGCTTCAGCAATATCTTTCAGAACTGGTCGACGGAGGAATGCTCGAATACAGCAAAAGCGAATCCGATTTCTTCTATCTTGTAACCGTAAAGGGGAAAGACTCTCTTGAATATTTCGAGAACCGCTTGCCTGAAGGATTAGTTTCAATTATTGATGAAAAGGTTTTAGATTACAAAAAACACCGTTCCGTCAAGTCAAAAGTCAGCTGCAGCCATTCAAAATTAAGCGATTCCGAGTATATCGTGGAATTAAAAATAATGGAAAACGAACTAATGCTTATGAATCTTGAGCTTAATGTGGTTTCAAACAAACAAGCAAAAGAAATATGCTCGAATTGGAAAAACACTTCCACGGAAGTTTACACCGCTATAATAAAAATGCTTACCCTCGAGCAATGAGAGTTCTTGCATGCCCAATCAAATATAGTGACCCATATACAACGACGCAATCTTCAGGTCCTGCTAATTCCAAAGCCCTTTCTACTGCTTCTTTCACATTCTTTATTGCTTCAACCATATCGTTTTTCTTTTCAACAAGAGCTTTGAGGTCATCGACTTCCATGGCTCTTTTATTTTCTGGTTCGGTAACAATAACCGCATCAAAAAAAGACACCGTCTCCTCAATAATTCCATTTGTGTCCTTGTCTCCAAGAACACCCACTACCCCTATAATCTTGCCCGGCCTTTTCTTTTTTGATTTAAAATGATATTTCAAAAAATTGTCCAGCACTATTGCTCCGTGCCTGTTGTGCGCGCCGTCGATAATCACACATGGATCTTCGCAAATCACTTCCAGACGGCCAGGCCATTTTGCATTTTCCAAGCCCCGCCTTATGGCTTCCGAATCAATTTCGATTCCGTATTCCGAAACAAGAATACCCAATACGCGCACAGCCAAAATGCAATTGCGTATCTGGTGTTCGCCCAAAAGACCTATTTTAAGCTTGCCGAAACCATTCAGGCCAGTGGACTTGAATTCATAGGACTTTAGACTTCGCCTGACTATTTGATAATTGTATGTCTTGACGATTTCCAGCTTTGCATGTTTTTCCCTGCAAATATCCTTTATGACATTTTCTGCTTCGGTAGATTGGGTGGCTGATACAACTAATCCGTTTTCCTTTATTATTCCGCCTTTTTCAGCGGCTATTTCCCCTATTGTCCCGCCCAGATACTGTGTATGGTCGAGAGCAACTGGCACAATCACCGATACAAGCGACTTGTCTATTGCATTTGTTGCATCAAGCCGTCCTCCCATTCCAACTTCCAAAATCAAAAAATCGACATTTTCCTCTTTGAAATAGCAAAACGCCACAGCAGTAACTATTTCAAATTCAGTCGGATGGGCATTCCCTTCTGAAATCAAAATATCCACTTTCTCCTTTACCCGCTGAGTCAATTTAGCAAGCCTTTCATTTTCTACCGGCTTTCCGTTTATCTGAATGCGTTCGTTGAACAACTCAAGATAGGGGGATGTATAAAGACCTACCCTGTATCCCGCTTCGGAAAGAACCGAATTCAAAAATGCGCATGTCGACCCCTTTCCATTGGTACCGGCAACATGAATTACATTCAAACCTTCCTGGGGATTGTCCAGCTTCTCAAGGAGCTTTCTTATATTTTCCAATCCCAACTTGCTTCCAAACCTATAAGTGCCGTGAATATATTCAAGAGCTTCTTTGTAATCCAAACCAACACCACCTTAAAAATTTTTGATTATGAAAAGAAAAATCAAAGCCGATAAAGAGTTAATAAGCCGGATGAAATCCGGCTTACCAATATAAATGGATGCTTTGCAGGCTTGAGTAACCGCCTTATTGATTCAAACTTAAAGCTTTACCTTAACCATCTCTATCCTCTCTTCTATTTTATCATACATATCCCTGAATTTTCTTTTTTTCTCCCTTTCCTGTTCTACTAGAGCTTCCGGTGCCTTCTTGAGGAATCCTTCATTTACAAGCTTTTGGGATACCCTTTCAAGCTCTTTCTCGACTTTTGCCTTTTCTTTTGAAAGCCTTTCCATTTCCTTTTCATAATCCACCAAATCGTCCATCGGAATGAATATTTCAACGCCCTCGAATATTGATGTTGCCGAGTCCGAGTCTATTTCATCCTTCGATTCTTTGAAATCAACCCCTGTTACATTTGCCAAAGAAAGAACAGTTTCCATATTTCCATCTATTATCGCCTTTTCATAATCTCCCGCAATGAGTACGATGCGAACTTTTTTCGAAGGTGCAACATTCATCTCCGCCCTTATGTTTCTTACGCTCTTTATGACCCCCATTACAAGACCCATTCCTTTTTCAGCCGCCTCATTGGCAAATCCCGATTCTTTGCCTGGCCAGTCCTGAAGCATTATGCTTCCTTCTATGCCGGGCAGGTGCTGCCATATTTCCTCTGTTATGAACGGCATGAAGGGATGCAAGAGTTTCAGAAGGTCTTTGAGCACTTTCAGTATCACCGCTTGCGCCTGCCTTTTAGCTTTTTCGTCATCTCCATAGAACCTTGATTTAGCGAGTTCGATATACCAGTCGCAGAACTCGTTCCATATGAAGTCGTAAAGCTTCTGGGAGGCCAATCCAAGCTCAAATTGCTCCAGATTGCCTGTTATTTCCTCCCCCACTTTTTCAGTTCTTGAAAGTATCCATGCATCCGGCATCGACAAATTGCTTCTGTCTATTTGCAATTCGTCTTCAAGATTCATAAGCACAAATCTTGAAGCGTTCCAAAGCTTGTTTGCAAAGTTCCTGCTTGCCTCAACCCTCTCCATATAGAAACGAAGGTCGTTTCCAGGCGAATTACCCGATGCCAGCATGAATCTTAGGGCATCTGCGCCATAAAGGTCGATGACTTCCAAAGGATCAATCCCGTTGCCCAGCGATTTGCTCATTTTCCTTCCCTGGTCGTCGCGCACGAGACCGTGTACGAGAACATATTTAAAGGGTCTCTCTTTCATCTGCTCATAGCCTGAAAAAGCCATCCTAATAACCCAGAAGAAGATTATGTCGTATCCGGTTACCAATACATCTGTGGGATAAAAATACTCCAGATCAGCCGTCTTGTCGGGCCAGCCCAGTGTCGAAAACGGCCAAAGAGCCGATGAGAACCATGTGTCAAGGACATCCTCGTCCTGAACTAAATTTGAGCTTCCGCATTTTGTACATCTGTCCGGCGCCTTTGACGCTACAACCGTCTCTCCACAGTCCTGGCAATAATAGGCAGGTATTCTGTGCCCCCACCAAAGCTGTCTTGAAATGCACCAGTCCCTTATGTTTTCGAGCCAGTGCATATAGACCTTCTTGAATTTTTCAGGCACAATTTCAATATCCTTATCGTCTGCCGATTTTATTACAGGCTTGACTAACTCGTCCATTTTGACGAACCATTGCTCCGACACAAGAGGCTCAACTACCGTGTGGCATCTGTAGCATGTTCCCACGTTGTGCTGATGCTCCACAGTCTTTACAAGGAAACCGGCCTCATCCAAATCGGCGACAAGCGCTTTTCGGCACTCGTATCGGTCCATGCCCTCGTATTTTCCTGCATTTTCATTCATCGAAGCATCTTCGTTCATTACATTTATCTGCTCTAGGTCATGCCTCTGCCCGACCTCGAAGTCATTGGGGTCGTGCGCGGGGGTTATCTTTACGGCTCCGGTTCCAAAATCCATGTCAACATACGAATCGGCTATCACCGGTATTTCCCTGTCTATAAGTGGTATTATTGCTGTCTTTCCTACTAAATCGCCGTATTTTTCATCTTTCGGGTTCACCGCTATCGCAGTATCCCCGAGAATTGTTTCCGGCCTAGTGGTCGCTATCTCAATGAATCCGCCTCCATCTTTCATTGGATACCTTACATGCCAGAAGCTGCCATTATGCTCCTCATGCTCGACCTCGGCGTCAGAAAGGGACGTCTTGCAGTCCGGGCACCAGTTTATCAGCCTGTTACCCCTGTATATATGTCCTTCTTCGTATAGCTTGACGAAAACCTCGGTTACCGCCTTGTTGCAACCCTCGTCCATCGTGAAGCGCTCACGCGTCCAATCGCATGACGAGCCCAATTTTTTCATTTGATCCACAATGCGGTCCCCGTATTCCGCTTTCCATTCCCAAGCCCTCTCAAGAAATTCATCGCGGCCTATTTCATCCTTGCTTTTTCCTTCCTCCTTCATTATCTTCTCGACGACCTTGACTTCGGTAGCTATGCTTGCATGGTCTGTCCCCGGAAGCCAAAGAGCCTCGAAGCCCTGCATTCGCTTGAAACGAATCAGGATGTCCTGTATGGTCTGGTCCAGGGCATGCCCCATGTGGAGCTGCCCCGTTATATTCGGTGGCGGCAAAACGATTGTAAAAGGCTCCTTGTCCGGATTTGGCTTGGCTCCGAAATTTCCTTCTCTTTCCCATTGGAGGTAAAGTCTTTCTTCAAACAACTTCGGGTCATACTTCTTTTCTAGATTATTATCGCTCATTTCCCATACTCCCTTTCTGGATTATTGGTCCGTATCTGGCCATTATAACTTCATCTTCATATCTTCCTTCCTTTATGGAAGCGTATTTCTTGACTCCTTCCCTGACAAATCCCAAAGACTCGTACATAGCTATGGCCCTTTCGTTGTCCGCATACACTTGAAGCTCCAAACGCGGAAGCATAAGCCACTTGTCGGCCAGGTCCAGTATTTCTTTCATGAGCATGGTCCCAATTCCGATGCCCTGGAATTTATTCGAAACCATTATTCCAATCGTCCCGACATGTCTCTTGCGTGGGCGAGTGTCCACAGAAAGTCCTGCCATCGCAACTGCCTTGTTTTCAACTTCGGCTACATACAAGTGGGTTTCTGGTCCAGCGCCGCTTAAAAAAGAATTTGTTTGGGTTATCCTTTCACTGCCGAGACTGAGTATGTTCTCAATCACACCCTTCTGCCGCCTGATTTCATTGATTGCCTCCGCATCATTTTCACATGGAGGCCTTATAATAATATTCATCAAATCACCACCTTGGTAGTCAAAAATATAAAAACCCCTCGTCCTTATAAGGACGAAGGGTTCGCGGTACCACCTTAATTCCGGCCACTAATGACCGGCACTCAAAATCTTTAACGGGATTATCCGGTTTCCGCTAATGTTTTCACGGAAACGCCTCAGAAGCGACCTTCAGCCTGCATTGTCATGGGAAATCTTGCAGCCGGTGAATTCCCCTCTCTTGATGATTATAGACCTACTCCTCTTCTTCTCGGGCGATTATTGATTTTTTACATTATAAGCTATAATGCCCGCAACAGTCAAGCAATCCTACTCTTTAATAGGCTTTTTCTATCAGTTTTATCAAATCCGTAAGCACTTCATTTACAGGTGTTTTAACATTACATTTTACTGCTTCACTGACAATTGCTCCGTTTATTGTGTCAATTTCGGTTTTCCTTGATTTTAGTTTGTCCTGCAGCATCGATGATTTATTCTTCGCCGTTGCATTTGCGACCTTTGCGACACTTTCCATTATCTTAAACTCGTCGAAATCCATGCCAGAATGATTTGCAACTTCAACTGCTTCGCCTACTGCCTTGTTCATCAATTTTATGCTTTCTTCATAATCCAGCAATTGCCCGTTTCTAATTTCAAGGATTGCCGTCAAGGCATTGATTCCTACGTTTATGAAAAGTTTTGCCCATATCAACTCCATAACGTTTTTTGATATGGTTATTTCAAACCCAGCTTCTTTCAATACTTTTTCAATTTCCTTGATTCGTTCATCGTCCGATTCCCCTACAGAACCTATATGTGTCTCGCCAATACCTGCATGAATTACGCGGCCTGGTCCAATCAATGTGGCACCATGAGCCGTTGTTCCAGCAATTATATTTTTATTGCTGATGTACATTGCAATTTTCTCGATATTTCCATGTCCATTTTGAAGCGACAAAACTAATGTATTATCTCCAAAAATGACCCTGTTTTCCTTTACCGCATTTTCAGTATGAATTGACTTGACAAAAATAATCGCCAAATCAACTATTCCGACTTGTTCTGCTCCAGTTACAGCAACAGGATGCGTTAAGGTTTCTTTTCCTTTCTCAATGATTATCAATCCCATTTCATTTATCTTGTCGACATGTTCTTTCCAAATATCCAACAAATAAACTTCATTGCCTGAATCGCATAACCTCCCACCGTAAAGGCTTCCCATTGCTCCGGCGCCAATAATCGCTATTTTCATTTCAATTCTCCTTTGCCTGTTACAATAGATTGAAATTCAAATATAATTCTTCAATTTACATGATTTTTTTCAATTCTTCCAAAGCATCCTCTTTCATTGTGAAACAATGCTCTGAAGCCGGGAATTGTTTCGATTGAACTTCTTCAGCAAATTTTCCATAAGCCTCTACGATAATTTCGCCGACATTCGCATATTTCTTAACAAATTTAGGAACGAATTGATCGAACATCCCTATCATGTCCTGTGTGACTAGCACTTGTCCGTCGCAGTCAGGACCCGCTCCTATGCCTATTGTTGGAATTTCAATTCTTTCTGAAATAAATTTTCCAAGAGGTGCCGGAACACATTCGACTACAACAGTAAATGCCCCTGCGGCTTCCACCGCTTTTGCTTCCGCCAACAACACTTTTGCCGCTTCAGCGCTTTTGCCCTGCACCTTGAATCCACCCAACTGTGAACTCGTCTGGGGAGTAAGCCCAATATGCGCCATCACCGGAATTCCAGCATTTACTATGCCTTTTATTTTATCAGCCATATTCAATCCACCCTCAAGTTTGACGCAGTCGCATCCGCCTTCCTTCATCAATCTGTTTGCATTTGAAATTGCCTGAACCAAACTCACGTTATACGCCCCAAAGGGCATGTCCCCAACTATGAATGTATTTGGAGCGCCTTTTACAACTGGCTTGATATGATGAATCATATCCTCCATAGTCACTCCTACAGTTCCTTCATATCCAAGAACAGTCATTCCAAGCGAATCTCCTACCAGAATCAATTCTATATCAGTCTTGTCAACCAAAACGGCAGTTGGGTGGTCATATGCCGTCACCATTCTTATTTTTTTACCCTCTTTTTTCATGTTTCCCATTACAGGCACAGTCGTTTTCTTCTTCGACATGATTTTTTCCTCCTTTTGGCAACACAACTCAAAGAATTATTTTACTCGCTTAATTCTATTGGCTTCGCAAAAGCATTTACTCTGCTATGTATCTTCCGGGATTCTGAACACAGAGTTTTCCTCCGGATATTTCCATCATGCTCCCGTTGATATAACCCGCATTATCCGATGCCAAAAAAACTACGAATTCAGCTATTTCCTCCGGCTCTGCCAATCTCCCCAATGGTATCTGCTCAACCAATCTTTTGGGTTCTTTTTCCAACATTTGCTTGATAATATCAGTCTTTGTGACTCCCGGAATATAACCGAGAACTCGAATTCCCTTTTGATTCAATTCCGCTGCCATGGTTCTGGTTAGATTTCCTATAGCAGCCTTTGAGGCATTGTAAGCGCTGTATCCCATTGCAGGTATTACTGCCCCAAAAGAACCGGCATTGATTATGACAGGAGAGTTCTTTTCAAGCATAAGTCTGACCGATTCTTTTGTCGCAACAAAAATCGAATCCAGATTGTTTCCAAAAACAAATTTCCATTCTTCGAGAGTCATTTCCAGCATTGGCTTGTCTATTAGGACGCCTGCATTGTTAACCAATATATCTATGCGGCCGAAACGATTTTTTATTTCCACAAACATTCTTGAAGCATCATTTTCATTTGCAACACTGCCAAGCACGGAAAAAACCTCAACCGGATAGGATTCGAGTTCTGCAACAGAGGCGGTCAATATTTCCTTGTTTATATCGTTCAATATTATATTGGCACCCTCTTGTGCAAACCTTCTTGCTATTTCCTTTCCAATTCCCTTTCCAGAACCTGTAACCAATACGACTTTCCCCTTAAGGTTAAGTTCCATCCTGCCCCTCCTTTAAAAACTTTTTATGCTTTAAATAGCTGTCCATCCTCCATCAGTGATCAATGAAGTCCCAGTCATAAATGACGATGCCTTGGAAGCAAGAAATATTGCAGGACCGATAATTTCAAATCCTTCTCCGAATCTTCCTAAAGGAATTCTTGAAACCATTTCCTGATACCAATCCTGATCCCTAACCATCTGTTCTACCAGCGGAGTCTTGTGATGAGCGGGCGACAATGCGTTGATTCTAACATTATGTTTTGCCCATTCCAATGCAAGAACTTTCGTCAGCTGAACAATAGCTCCTTTGCTTGAAGCATATCCGGCTTGTCTTTCCATTGCTATGTGGGCATTGATTGAAGCCATATTGATTATACTTCCACTCTTCTGCCTTGTCATAACTTCACCAAAAGCCTTGCAACAAAGGAACGTCCCTGTCAAATCCACATCGACAACCTTGCGAAATTCCTCCGGCTTGAGTTCCAGCACAGGCTTTCTTATATTTATTCCCGCGCTGTTGACTAGAACATCCACCCTGCCAAAATTTTTAATCACATCATTGCGCGCTTCCAATATCTCGTTCCAATCAGTCACATCAATCTTATAGCACTTGCATCTGACTCCTAAAGATTCAATTCTCTTTTTAACCCTCTCGAGACCATCTGTGCTCATATCGAATAAAACAAGATTAGACCCAAAGCTTGCCATTCCTATGGCGATTGCTTCGCCCAAGCCTGAAGCTCCTCCTGTTATAACACTCACATAGTTTTTAAGAGAAAAAATACCGTCGATATCTTTCGGGATATTTATTGTTTTTATTTCCTTTAGCAATTCCTCGTTCATTAGTTTTCCTGCCTTCCTTTTTTATCTTATAGCATTCATGAATCCAACCGAGAATGCCGGCATATAAGTAATCATTGCAATTGAAATTATGCCAGCCAAAATAAATGGCAATATTCTGAAATAAATCCTTTCTATTGACACTTTTGATATTCCAGATGCAACAAAAAGAGCAGCGCCAAATGGTGGCGTAACCAAACCAAGTGAAAGGTTGAGGATCGTGATTATTCCAAAATGCAAAGAATCAACCCCGAGCTGAAGCGCCACAGGGAGAAAAAGCGGAACCAAAAGCAATATGATTGTAGACGTTTCCATGAACATTCCAGCTACCAAATATATTATGTTTACTAAAAGAAGGAAAACAATTTTTGAATCAGTTAAATTAATTATCGCCTTGGAAACTATGACGGGAATATTTTGATTGGTCATAATCCATCCAAAAAGAGTGGCTGTAGCAATTATCACCATTATCGAAGCGGAAACAACCGCACTGTTACCCATGGCTTTATAGAATTTTTCTCTGCTCAATTCTTTGTAAACGAATACTCCTATTATTAGTGCATAAATAGATGCCACAACCGCAGATTCAGTGGGCGTAAAAACACCGCTGTATATTCCTCCAAGGATTATTACCGGTGTCAGAAGTCCCCATATTGCATCTTTGAAACTTTCCCAAACACCAATTTTTTCAGGATTCATTTCTTTTGGCGCCATTCCTTCATGAACTACCGTAGCATATGCAAACGCCATGTATAAAAGCATCGTTAATATACCCGCCGGAATTACCGCTATAAATAGATCTCCTATAGACACGCCGGTCAGTACCCCGTATATTACCAAAGGGATGCTTGGCGGAATCAGAATACCAAGTGTTCCACCTGCCGCCTGTATTGTCGCTGAAAAATCGTCCTTATAGCCTCTTTCAACCATTTCGGGGAACATAACACTTCCTATTGCTGCTGTTGTGGCTAAGGCCGAACCCGATATCGCCCCAAAAAAAGCGCAGGTTACAACACTTATAAATGCCATGCTACCTCTAAGCCAACCCAAAAGCGACGAAGCCACCCTAACCAAGCGTTTTGAAATTCCACCCTGCAACATTAACTCTCCAGCTATAACAAAAAATATTATTGCCATAAGCGGAAAAGAATCTGTTGCTGTAAACATTCTTTGTGTGAAAATCATAAGAGGTATCCTGTCGCTGACTAAAATAGCTAAAATGCATGTCAGCCCCAAACTAAAAGCGATTGGAACACCTATTAGCAAAAAGAAAAAAACTCCCAATATCAAAGTAATGCCCACTATGCTCATTGTGTCACCCCGCTTTTACAATGTTTGATTATTTCCCCTATTGTAAATAATATGGATAAAAATCCTCCCACCGGCAAAGAAACATAAATCATGCTCATAGGAAACCTCATTGCGGGTGAAAGCTGACCCATATTGTATATAGTGAATTTTATTCCAATGCCAAACAATCCTACAAAAAATACAAGAGTCAACAGATATACAAACATTACAGCGGAAAATTTCACGCGGCCCTTGAATGCTCTTATAATAGCATCAATGGCAACATGGATGTTTCGTGGTATTCCAATGCTGATTCCAAGGAATATAGTCCAAATATTAAGGTATCTCATGACCTCCTCAGACCAATAAAGCGAATTTTTCAGAACATACCTCCAAAAGACCTGCATTCCCCCTACAGCCATCATTATGCAAACAAGAACTACAAGTATTGCAAAAATGATTTTATTCAGTGTATCGAGCATTTTTTCATAAGTCATATGCAAAACTCCTTCGACTGTTTTTAAAACGCGGGATGATTGGATTGGAGAGGAGTTATTCTGCACAAACAATCCTTTCATCCCGCCAGGAAATGTTAAAATATTGTTTATTTAGTGTTCATAATTTCATCAATAAGATCCTTGCCCAATTCTTTTTCAAACTGCTCATATACAGGAGCCATAGCCTCAACAAACAATGACTTGTCAACTTCGTTTACTTCCATTCCCTCTTCGATGCACAAATCGACATAATCTTCAGCCTGTTGAAGACTTACTTCTCTTTCATATGCTGTAGCTTCAGCCGCTGCTTCCATGAAGAGAGCTTGATCTTCTGCGCTAAGGCTGTCAAACAAGTCTCCGCTCATGATGAATAAAGCAGGTGCATAGAAATGATCTGTGAGAGACAAGTACTTTTGGACTTCATAAAGCTTTTGAGTATAAATTACAGGAAGCGGATTTTCTTGCGCATCTATAGTACCTTGTTGCAAGGCTGTGAATACTTCACCCCAAGCCATTGGAGTCGGGTTTGCACCGGCAACATTGAAAGTTGCAATTGGAACAGGACTTTCCATTACTCTAATCTTTATACCTTTCAAATCCTCCGGTGTATAAATAGGCCTCTTGTTGTTAGTTATATCTCTGAATCCGTTTTCAAACCATCCCAGTCCTTTGATTTTTTGAGCTTGCAATTCTTCAAAGAACATTTCACCTACAGGCCCGTCCATGACTTTGTAGGCCATTTCTCTACTTGTGAACAAGTACGGCAAATCGAACACTGCAATTTTCGGAACAAAACTTGACACAGGAGCGCTTGACACGGCAGCCATATCCACACTTCCCATTCTCAAGCCTTCTATCAAATCTCTTTCACCGCCAAGCTGTCCGCTGTGATAAATTTCAACACTGATTCTACCGTCTGTTTTTTCGCTCACTATTTCCGCGAATTTTTCTATGCCAAAATAATATGGATGCTCTTGATTAATTGTTATACCAGCTTTCAAAGTAATTGTTTCCGGAGATGTTGTTTCATTTTCCGTACCCGCTTCCGCTGGCTCAGCTTTATCTCCACAACCTACCATACTGAATACGAGAACAAAAACCATTAATGCAATCCCAAATTTCTTAAACATTTGTAATCCTCCTTTGAAACTTTATTTGGTAGTTTTAAAACCGATAATTACAACAACTCTTTGTTAACTAGCGAAAACGGCTTTTCCCCGCTTAATACTCTTACAATTTCATTAGCAGCCATTGTTTGAAGATCTTTCACGCATTCTTCCGAATAATATGCCGAATGGGGGGTTATTATCACATTGGGGTATTTGTAAAGAGGATGATCCTTGCCCGGAAATTCCGTTGCCAGAACATCAAGCCCGGCTCCTGCTATTTTTTGATTGTCCAATGCGTCAATAAGTGCATCTTCATTAATTATTCCACCTCTGGCTGTATTTACAATATACATATGAGACTTCATTTTTTTGAATTCTTCAAAGCTGAACATATCCTTGGTTCCTTCATTCAAAGGCAAATGTATTGAAATAAAATCAGATTCTGCGACAAGCTCTTCGAATTCAACTTTTTTTACTCCGTAATTTTCGAAAACTTTTTTCTCCACATACGGATCATAAGCAATCACATCAATACCGAATGCCTTGACCTTTGACGCCACCTCCTTGGCTATGTGTCCGAAACCCGCCAAACCCAATGTGCTGCCAGAAAGTTTCCGAATCGGTTGAGCAATCTTCAGACTCCAATTGCCACTTTTCACATGATCATTAAGAAGTGGTATCTTTTTCACACTGGACATAAGCAACGCGACTGCATGATTTGATACATCATCCACTTGTGCGGTAACTACATTCGTAACATAAATTTTCTTCTTTGTGGCTTCCTTCACATCGATATTGTTAACTGCAACTCCTGTCCTCGCAAGAACTCTGCATTTTCCGAATTTTTCTATGACCTCGGAATCTATATCGGCATAGGTAACTATCATGCCGTCTGCCTTTTCACAAAGACTATAAAATCCCTCTTTGTCATTTAAATCCGCAAAAATAACCTCACAATCAATCTTGTTCAATTCGTCAATAAACGGCTGATCGTCGGGAAACGGCGAATCGGAAACAACTACTGTAAATTTGCTCATCCCTAAATACATCCTTTCGAATTTTTAGTCAAATCATTAAACTGACTGTTTCCCGCCAACTCCAACTCCTTCTCCCGGAAAATCATTAATCAAAATGATTACTCTTGATTTGTCAACGCCTACAGTTTCATGAATTGCATTCGTAATCTTTTCAATAAGTATTTTCTTTTCCTCCGCACCTCTTTTTGCCGGTTCTTCTCTCCAATCTATTCTTACTACTGGCATTTTTGCACCTCCTTTTATTTTTTTCTATCCCAAAACCTTTTTTACAATTTCCATCAAAATCTTTTCATTTAGAATCGCTTTTCTTACACGGCTTTCAGTTTTAACGAGTTCGATAATTTCACCCATTTGCTCTTTTGTCACTGCTTCAGGGTCATACCCGTTCTTCTCAAGGTATACTATAATATTCGCCTTGCCGCTTCCCTTTCCTATTACATATTCAAAGGGTTCTCCTCCTATAAGTTCCGGAGTGAATGGCGACATTCCAGTATCAATTCCTATTTTTTTCATTCGGTAGACAACGTCTGTAACCAAACCGGACTCAACCTTTGATAAATTGGATCCGACAATTGCCTTGTTCTTTGCAATAGGCACTTTTCCTATTTCGGAAACCAGTTGGGAAACTCCGTGAATTTTACTAAGATCCACTCCGGTATCAACTCCTACAAGCAATTCCAAAGCCATTACAACCTCTTCTGTCGGAACATTCCCTGTTCTCTCGCCGAGGCCATTTACTGCGCAGTGAATCCCGGAGGCTCCGCCTTCCACAGCAGCCATGGCCGCTCCAGTTCCATATCCAAATTCATTGTGCCCATGGAATTCCAAAGGCACATCGCCAATGGCTTCTCTTACTTTCTCAACTGTTAGTTTTACTGCAGACGGCAAAGCCACTCCAAAAGTGTCTGTCAACGTCACGGAATCGGGTTTCGCTTCCTTAACAACCGTACCGAATATCTTTTCAAGATATGGGATTGAAGTTCTGAATGCATCCCAACCGAAAAAGTTAGTGTTCAGTCCTTGAGACTTTGCATATTCAACCGAAGTTATAAGTCTTTCCAACAGCTTGTCCACACTAAGATTAAGGGCATGCTCGCATAAATACGGATTGATTGAGTGCTCAACAATAATGGACTTGAACCCTATGTCCAAGCACAGGTCTATATCTTTCTTGTTTGCTCGGCATAAAGCAACTAAATCAAGCTTTGAATTCATATTCATGAGTCGTTTGACCGCCTTGCCAATAGTATCTGAAACCGCTGGCATTCCAATTTCAATTCTTTTAACACCCATTTCTTCAAGTGCAAGTGCAACACGTACTCTCTCGTCTTCGTTCCATGCGACACCCGGCGTCTGCTCTCCGTCCCTAAGAGTCACATCATAAATAAGCATATTTTTGGGATATTTGCTGATTATTTCTGGTTCATAATTGATTGGCGATACCCAGTATTCCGGTTTAAAATACGGCATGCCCTCCATTTTGATTCCCTCAATTTCTTTTAATTTCATTTGCTTTCCCCACTTTCCAGGCATATGCCTGATTATTCTGAAATTTTATATAAAAAAAACAGTTCTTTTTAACTTCTTCGTTAATGTTCTAACGTTTTTAATAAATCCTCTTTGCTGATGCAAGATTCATCTTTTCCACACTCTATTTCCCCCATAACAACCGCAACCATGTCTATATGAGAACCCATTTGCACTTGGGCTTTGTAAATATCCCCACTTTTAATTGCCGCAATAATGCTTTCATGTGTTTTAATAACCTTATCTATCTGTCCAGGCTTTCTTATTACGTCTGTATTGATTTCCAACAACAATTCCCTTGTCGCAGATAACATTTCAGCCAAATAACGATTCTTTGAAGCCTCTGCAATTGCCATATGGAAATTGAAATCCGCCTTTATGAATTCAGCTGGCGAATTTCTGTTTTCCTTAGTTTCCAAGTGTTTTTCAATAATATAATCAACGTCGTTTGAGTCTCCCCTCACAACAGCCAATTTGATTATTTCTACTTCTATCATTTTTCTAGCCTCAACCAATTCCAGTATGCTGTACTTTTTCATCAAGCATTGCAATTGAAAATGGTCTGTCAGCAAATTGGTATTGTCATTCAAAAATGTTCCTTCGCCACTTCGAATATCTACCAAACCAATTGACATCAATGACCTCATTGCCTCTCTAACTGAAGACCTGCTGACACCAAGAATTTCTGTGAACTCTCTTTCTGACGGTAATTTTTGCCCAGGTGTCAATTGGCCGTCAAGAACCATTTCTTTAATCTGCTCGACTATAGTTTCTGAAATAGTGGCTTTCTTTATCTTCTGAAAATCTTTCAACATACAACCACTCCCTTTATAAATATTTATACCCTATACCATACTGCCCTTCTACCGTCCGATGGTCGGACCACTTATAATTGAATTATACATCATGTTTCATGTTTTGCAATGCCTTTTTTATAAATTTGATAAATTATTTTATTTTTTAAAAGCATTTTTCAATATTTTCAAAAAACAAAAGACTTTCGGGTCATCAAACCGAAAGTCTTATCTGCCTTCTAATAACGAGGAAGTTATGTAAAAATACTTGCCTAAAACATTCCTTTGTACAATGGAAATCTCGAGCTGATTTTAACAGCCTCTTCTTTTACATACTTGATTGCTTCTTCATTGTCTATGTTTTCGGCCACCCTGTTCATGAGACCGGCTATTTCAGCCATGTCCTCTTCCTTAGCGCCCTTTATGGTCATGGCTGTAACCCCAATCCTCACCCCACTCGTAACCATTGGCTTTTCAGGATCGTTTGGAATCATGTTTTTGTTGACTGTTATTCCTGCCGATTCAAGGGCAAGGTCGAATTGCTTTCCTGTCAAACCTTTTGGCCTGAGGTCTACAAGCAACAGATGGTTGTCCGTGCCCCCGGTCACCATCCTGAAGCCGAAGCCTTCAAGATGTTTTGCAAGCGCTTTTGAATTCTTGACCACTTGCTCCATAATCGCCCTGTATTCTTTCGTTCCGGCCCTCTTGAAGGTGAATGCCTTAGCTCCCATTATATGCATGTGCATGGACCCCTGAACTCCCGGAAATACAGCTGAATCGATTTTCCTTGCCAGTTCCTTTTTGCAAAGAATGAATCCGCCCCGCGCTCCGGCAAGGGTTTTTGTGGTCGTTCCTGTTACAATGTCGGCATATGGAACCGGAGACGGATGAACTCCGGCGGCGACAAGTCCGGCTACATGAGCCATGTCGACGAGTAAATATGCACCCGCTTTATTGGCAATTTTTGATATTCGCTCATAGTCAATGAATCTTGGATAAGAGCTCGCTCCTGCAATTATGATTTTCGGTCTGTGCATCTTGGCCATTCTTTCTATTTCATTATAGTCAATTGTCTCCGTTTCGGAATTGAGGCCATAAGATACTGAATTGTATATTTTTCCGGAAAAGTTGACGCTGCTGCCATGTGTAAGGTGTCCCCCATGGTCAAGCTTCATTCCCAATATGGTGTCTCCCGGCTTTATAAGCGCCGCGTACACACTCTGGTTTGCCTGCGATCCGGAATGCGGCTGTATGTTTGCGTGCTCCGCTCCATAGAGATCTTTTGCTCTTTTTATTCCCAGTGTCTCGATTTTATCTATTGCCTCATGTCCGGCATGGTAGCGTCTTCCCGGAAAACCTTCCATCGTCTTGTTTGTCAATATGCTTCCCTGTATCTCCATTATTTCCATTGGTACGAAGCTTTCCGAAGCTATCATCTCGATACCGGACTTCTGCCTTTGCATTTCTTCTTCAATAAATCTATACAGTTCTTCGTCAGAATTTTTTAAATGCTTCAACTGAATTACCTCCGACCCCATTTGGTTGATTTTGCCGCTTGCAAGCCCCTCTTAAAGATCCGAAAAAATTATTGATGAAACGACTGCTTACAATAATTTTAAAATCATTGTTGCTTGTTCTTTGTTTTTTTAAGTCTGAATTTATAGGCTTTATAGACCACTGACTTTCATCAAATGTGCAAACAAATTTTATGGAACTTGGATCCATTTACATTGTTGTTATAAAAATTGTCAGTCTTTCATTGCTATGAAGTAAATCCCTGCACCAACAAGCAGCAAGGGCCATATGTATCCAAAATCAACCCAATAAAACATTCTTCTCGCAAAAAAGAAAATTCCCAGGAAAATGAGCAATGCACCGATTGCATTTCTGTTCTTCT
This sequence comes from uncultured Peptostreptococcaceae bacterium, assembly GCA_964484935.1. Classification (GTDB taxonomy): domain Bacteria; phylum Bacillota; class Clostridia; order Peptostreptococcales; family BM714; genus BM714. The sequence goes on along the minus strand of CAZAFW010000011.1, from coordinate 25,402 downwards.
TGTTCGTTTTAGAAATATCCGCTGTATTTTTTTCTTCAAAATCATATTCATCCTCTATCTGATGCGCTTCCGGTTCTTCCGGATTCAAATCCTTTGGTTCATGAAATACATTTTCCGGTTCTTCGGGAACTATTATTGCTGCGATTATATATGCCACCAGGCCCGTTCCCCCAAGGAAAATCAATATTACCCATGCCAGGCGGATTATGGTTGAATCCAAGTCAAAATAATCTGCAATACCCCCGCATACACCTGAAATAACTTTGTCTCTTCTCGATCGATATAAACGTTTTTCCATTTCCATTCCCTCCAGTCTCAACATTAAACTCCGAATCTTTCATTTGCATAATAGCACAGGCTACCTTGCTTTGCAAGGTAGCCTGTGCAAAAATATAGAGAAAGCGGATTATATCCGCTTTCCCATATGAAAAACTGCTTGTCTATGCGTTCAATATTACAACCCCGCGCTTACCCTTATTGCCGCCTGATGACGCGAGTCTTTCTTGCCATCCATGTGGCGCGTGCTGTTTTTAAAATGCAAATCCACATGCCCGTCCATTCCATTGTTTTTTACGGAATCGTAATTGTAGCCGCTTCCATATCCATCGCTTCTATTTGAAACCCAAACTCTCGAAGGTTCTGAGTCAAGTCCCGCATGAGGCATATTTGCCATTGATGCAGCTATGACCCTGTCGCCATGGTAAACAAGAACAGGTCTTCTTTCCCAGCTGAATTCGCCGCCCCAGGCTTCTTTCATTTTTTCGCTGTCCGCTTTTGTCAAGGCCTCGACATCCGCATGGTTGGTGCCACCGGTAACCTTGATATCAAACCTTATGCCAGTATAAAAATCCTGCACTTCAAGCACGGTTTTGTTTCTCTGGAGTGTGGGTCTAACTTCTTTCCACCAGTCAAGATATTCTCCGTGTTTTCTGCTGCTTGAGCTTCTTGAAACAACAACTTTCAGCAATTCCAAATCTTTCATTTTGCTCGTAGTAGCTGGTCCAACTATTCCATCGGCTTCCAATCCGTTTGCCCTTTGAAATGATTTTACAGCGGCCTCGGTAATGCTTCCGTAATAGCTTGTATAGCTCCCGTATTTGAAATACCCGGCTTTTTCCATTGCTTCCTGAATGAGACTTACCTCTTGCCCTTGTGAACCGTTCTTGTAAACTCCGGAAATAGTGTAAGTCCCTGCCATTGCTGTTAAAGTTGAAAGCAAAAACAAAGTACATACAAACAAAATCCCCGCTCTTTTTTTACTCATCTTAATCCTCCGAATCTGTTTTATGTCTGTTTTGAGCCAATTAATTGGCAAATGTCATAAACATCATACCTCAAACCAGGATTTTATGTCAACCTCTTTATGTAAACCTTATTCTCCCATCAAATCATTTATGGCAATTGATGCCAGCATTATTCCCGCTGCCGGCGGCACCGTCGAAATGCTTCCTATGATGCCTTTTGAATTGGAAATCGGGTTTTCCTTTGAGTATACGACTTTAAGACTCTTTACGCCGCGTTTTTTCAGTTCTTTTCTTACGACTTTAGCAAGCGGACATACACTCGTCTTGTGGATGTCCTCGACTTTAAGCATTTCCGGATGTAGCTTGTTTCCCGTCCCCATCGAGCTGGCTGCTCTAATAGAATTGCCGGCGCAGTACTCGATCAAAGCCAGTTTGCATGTTACGGTATCTATTGCGTCGATTACATAATCCGGTTTTCGGCCAAGTATTTCAGAAATGTTGGATTCGTCTGCCATTATAGGGAAAACGGATACTTTGCAATTTGGATTTATGGATTCTATCCTGCTCTTCATGACAAATACTTTCTTCTCTCCCACCGTCTCGCTTAGTGCGTGTATCTGCCTGTTTATGTTCGAAATATGTATTGCGTCGTGGTCGACAATTCCAATCCTCCCCACGCCAGCTCTTGCTAGCGCTTCAACAGCATAACTGCCGACTCCGCCGACCCCGAAAACAAAAACTTCCGCATTCTTAAGAATATCAAGTTTTTCTTTTCCAACCATACTTTCTGTGCGTTCAAACCTTTCCACTTTATGCCACCCCTTCCTTGATTATTTAACCTTTTATGTTTCTACATACCGTATAGGAGGTATATATATTATATGAAATCAAAACAAACGAAAAAACAACAACCAACATAAAATTATTCAAAGGAGGTGTCATCAATGAAAAAGATACTTTTGCCAATCGATGGTTCCGAAGAATGCAAAGCTTCCTACGAAATGGCTGCAGACTTTTTTAACAAGTACGGATCTAAAATAACAATTCTGTATGTAAATCAAATTATTCCTGCCAACATTGACTATGCAATAGGTTCAAATCCTAAATACCACATTTCAAATGTCGACTCCGCAGTCGATATGGAAAGCGAGAGCTTGAGTTTTTCCGATTCCATACTCAAGAAAGCAAAAAACTGGTTCGATGAAAAAAATGTTCCAGTCGAGACCAAATCAACAAAAGGAGACCCAGCTTCATCGATTATCGATTTCGCCGAAAATGATTCTTTCGACATGATAATCATGTGCACGCACGGAATGAGCGCAAGCAAAAGGTTCCTTTTGGGAAGTGTGACAAGCAAGGTGGTCCATTACTCCAAAACTCCGGTTTTAGTTATGCGTTAAGAGCATCTTCCAATATATATCTTTCAAACTGCGCCGGCAATTCTATTGCAAATCCCGTAACGGCATATTCGATTTCGTCTATTGATTTCACGGGAAGCATATTTATTGACGTACCGGTCAAAAAAGCTCCATCGAAGTTATTAAGATCCTTCCTCTTTATTGGGTGGACCTTGGCTTCGATGCCTTTTTTTGCGCAAAATTCAAAAACCTTCATTCGTGTGATTCCCGGTAGAACCTTCTCATAAGGAGGTGTGTGCAAAATGCCATCCTTGAAAAAAAATATGTTGGAACGGCTGCCTTCAGTTATGTTGTCTTCGCTATCTACAAAAACAACTTCATAAGCGTTTTTTTCCAGTCTCGCGTTTTCTGCATGCATTCTCAAATCATCTTGCATTGTCTTTGCTCCGGGCGAAGTCCTGCTCTTTTCCAAAGTGGCTGCAACAACGCCATTTTCACGCAAGGCCCTGTCGGGGTAAGAGCTTACAGCCTCATATATTATTGTCCTGTTCTCCGTCCCTCCGATTCCATCACAAATTATTTTAATATTCCCGTTTAAAACTCGAGCCTGATTCAGAAATTCATTGATTCTACCACCTAGGCTTTTTATCTTTTGAGGAACTTCCATATTTAAAACTTTAAAGGAATTTTCAAGCCTTCCCATATGTTCCTTCAGAAAAAGGGGCTTTCCTTCGATCACACGAACAACTTCGTATATCTTTATGCCCTCTGCTTCATATTTTTTTCCGTTTTTCATACTGACTGTCTTTCCGTCAATCATCATCATTTCGCCTGCATTGTCTTTTATCATTGGTCCAACTCCTCTTTTGATTCGTCACGCAACACTTCATTGTATGGTCTGTCGATTTCTCCAACTCTTTTAAGTTTGCTTTCTATTACGCGGGTTCTTGTCTCCGCACTGTCTATTGAATTGCTTGCCTCCTGGAGTTTCTTCCTTGTCTTTTGCAAAATATCGCCGAATTTACCAAACTCCTGCTGTATAGAACTCAAAATTTCCCATATTTCGTTTGAATGCTCCTCTATTGCAAGAGTATTGAATCCCATTCTAAGGCTGTTCAGGAAAGCCGAAAGAGTGGTCGGTCCAGTTATGGTTATCCGATACTCCCTTTGAATTTCTTCGAATATGCCCGGGGTTCTCAAAACTTCAGCATACAAACCCTCGAATGGCAAAAACATGACTGCAAAAGGCGTGGTCTCAGGCGGATGAACATATTTATCCCTTATATCCTTTGCATACCTCTTAATTAAATTCTCCAACCTTTTTCTGCTTGCACCGATTTCATCCACATCCCCAATCTCGTATGCATCCGATAGCTTTATATACTCTTCCGTGGGGAATTTTGAATCTATGGGAAGCCATATGTCTGCATTTTTTTTGCTTCCGCCCGGCAATTTAACAGCAAACTCGACATAGCCGCCCTTTTCCGGATGTGTTTTTACATTCTTTCCATACTGCTCCGGAGCCAATATCATTTCCAAAATGCCCTGCAGCTGGTATTCTCCCAAAACGCCTTTTGTCTTTACATTGGAAAGCACCTTTTTAAGGTCTCCCACACCCGCCGCCAACGAGCGCATTTCCCCGAGGCCCTTCTGAACCTGCTCCAAATTTGCGCTTACAGACTTGAACGATTCCGAAAGCCTTGTTTCCAAAGTGCTGCTCAGCTTTTCATCGACTGTCTCTCTCATTCTTTCAATCTTTTGGCTGTTGTCTATTCTTATCTTCTCCAGCTTTTCATCTATCTTGTCAATAACCTGTCCAAGCTTTTCATCGTTGCTGTTTCTTATCCGCTCTATGCGAATTGTGAAAGAATCATACTGTTGCTTTTCCATGGACATGTTTTCACCTATCCTCTTAAGCAGCGAATCTTCAAATTGTTTGAGACTTATGCTCATTTCCATCCTGTTTGCCGCTATTTCGTTCTTTAAGCCCATTTCTATCCGGGCGCTATTCTGCTCCTGAAAATCAATTTTGCCTGCCAATGTCTCAAAATTCGTTTCCTGTTGCAATTTTTTTACTTTTCCAAGAAGGTTAATCACTATTAAAAGTAGAATTATTACAATTGATGCAATTATCGCTATTATAAAAAATGGATTTAAAATTATTTCAGCCATGACATACCCCCTTTCAATCATTACTATTTTAACACAAACAAGTGTTCTACACATCAATTTGACACTAAAATAATTTAAGCCATGGCTGCAATGAAACCATATATATGCAAGGAGGAAACCGATGATAAATTCCCACATGGAAAAATACAATATTTTGAATACATACAAGGATGACAATTATCAAAAAATCACCCTCGCAAGCGAAAAAGAAAATCCGGAAAACATTGTCCTCCTCAACTTAATCAAAAAAGAATTTCTTCATGATGCCGATTCACTGGATAAATTCAGGAATTGCATAGAAAGCCTTGTCTTTTCAGAAGAATACGAAGACGAGATAATTTTGGCGACTTCGTATAAAAAAGGTTTTCCCATTTCCAAATACATACAATATTACAATCCCATACTCAAAACAAGAATAAACTTCGTATACGAATACCTGAACAAAATAACCGATTACGATTGCCTTGACATAAAGCCGGCCAACTCGCTGATAAATGAATCTCAAGTCATTATTGAAAAAAATTCAGTCAAGTTCAACGATTTGCTTGTTGTAGACGATTCCTTTGAAAAAGCCGGCAGTTTCAAAGACATATGCAATACAGTTAATGAAACATTGAATCTTTTCATTTTCGGCGAATTGAAAATTCAGGCGGAAAAACTCAAGGGATTGCCCAACGAATTAAAAAATTTCCTCTTGGATTTAAAAGAAAACAATAGAAAATATTTGTCAATCAAAGATATTTTTAGGGATTTCAAAACTATTTACCTATACAACCTTTATCTCGACGATGCAAATTCCGCTCTCTTGATGAAAGATGTCAGGGATTCCGTTAAATCGTCTGATGAAAGGCCTCTTCCCATCTACAATCCCATTAATGCATTCGGGCTGACTTCAGACTCTCCAAAAATATCATTGGGCGAAAATATTTTCCCGAATGTACCTGAAAAAACCGGAGATGCTTTTACAGATGAAGATGGCGATGATGTAGAATATGGTGATGAAGATGGAGTTGGCGAAGATGGGCCAATTTTTGAAGACTACGGATCTGAAGACTCTATTGTAAACGCAAACCCGCATTACAGCAGCGGCAGTGAAGAGGATAAAACAAAAGAAGAGACCTATGACACTCACAATATTCCGAATGAAAATCCGGAAGACACAGAAAGCGCTTCCAAGCATGCAAACGAAGACTACAGCGTGGAAAATGAGAATGACGGCGTTATTTCGGGCCTCGCCTTTTACGATTATGATAAAGACTATCAAGATCTTTTCAATTCCAACGAAACAATTGATGAAACTCCAAAAAGCCCTAAAGAAAATAAAAAAAACAAAAGGGACAGAAACGTTGTCGTAATAATTCTGATTGCCGCACTTCTCGGAATAATCCTGACTGTATGCAGCAAAAACAATTTGTTGTTCTTCAAGGACGACCTGCCTGTCGCCTCATTTGAACACGAACGTCTTTACGATGAATGGATATTCCAGCTCGAAGATTCCGAAATCGACATACAATCGTATGAGTGGACTGTAAAACAAAACGGAAAAGATGTATTGACCGCAAGCGGGCCGGTGTTCAAGTTCAATGAGACAAAGCTTGAAGAAGGAGAATTCACTGTCTACCTTAAAATTAAAAATGAAGACGACAATTGGGAGCGGACGTATTCAGACAACTATTACAATATAGTAAGCGACATTGATTCCATAAACATAGATTCCAATCCGGAACAGATAAAAGAACAATTCGATTCCCTTTCAGTAGAGTATCCTTTTGAAGATTCCATTTCAAAAGACGACACAGTATTTCGGAACGGAATATATTCTCTTAAAATCGAGAGCCGCAATTCCAACGCGGAATCCAAATTGACCATAAGAGACCTTGTCATGGACAACAATTCTGTAATATCGATGTGGATTCTTTCGGACTCAACCGAGCCGTTCAAGGTTCTGCTGTTTGGCTATAAAGGCAATACACAAGCCTTCAAAAGAAGTGTGAATTTCAAGCCAAGCAGCAAAAATTACTGGGAACTCCTCAGTGTCAGCCAAGAAACAAACGATGTAGACAGAGTGGAGATTGTCTTTTCAAACATGTCGTCAAGAATATGGATAGACGATTTAGACATCAATTCTTATAAATAGAAAGTGGAAACAGCTTGCAGCAGGCAGTTGGCAGTAAAAGATTAAAGGCAAAAGAAAATGCAAAATTTATTGCAAGGCATTTGAGTCCTGAAGGCATTCGGGGTTTAAATGCTTTTGTATTTCCTGACAACTGACAACTGATTACAGCTTGCAGCGGGCAGGAAAGACTTGAATACAAAAGACAAGAACAGATGTTAGAAAAACAAGAAAACAAAAAATTAAAGCAAAGACAAAAGCCCGTACTTCTTCCCTCTGCTGGGATTCTGTCCGGGCTTTTTTATGCTTTTTTATCATTCTTCTCTCTAATCCTCTTTCGTAGTTTCGGAATCTACAATCTTAGGAACCCCGAACAAAATCTTGTAATCTCCGAATTCGTCAAGCTCGTCCACATCGTATCCGATGTAGCCGTTCTTAATAAGATTTTTTTGCAAGTCTATCTCGGTATTGTTTACAACGATGGTCTTGCTGTACCTCTTTACCATATTGTCATTTATGTCCCTGAAAAGTATATATCTCATCTTTCCGTCTATCTCGTCGGCTATTTTTCCGTATTTCCGTTTGATTTTCTTTATTACGAATCCTGACCTTATCATATTTTTTAAGCTGTAATAATTTATCGGTGAAACGGTTGAAATAAGATATCTGTATTCAGTGCCTCCTAGCTGCTCAAGTGCGTGCTTCATTGTCTTCCTCTGCAAACGGTTTCCCCTGTACTCAGGATGTACAATGGTGGATGTGAAATTGACCACTTTGTCAAGCTCTTTCCCCTTTAATTCTATATCCCTCCCATAATTCGCCTCCGTCCTTTTCGGAAAAGATATGTAGCGATAAGCTCTAAGCTTGCCTTTAACAAAAACGCCGAAAATCATGGCACCGTTCTTCATGTCTTCCAATATATCCTCTTTTTCATCGGGCGAATAGGCATCGGGGGACTCCAATCCCGCTATTATTTCCGATTCAAGTTTCTTCATCTCATCAACGTCATCCATGTCAAGCTTTATTATTGAAAACGGTTCAAACTCATGACCTTCCGCAATCCTTCTCTTTATGTATCCTTCCTCTTCCATTATTCTTTTCATAAAACCAGCTCCTCATGATTTGCTTTTTTCCAATATGTGGCTTGCAAATTCCTTGGCCGCACCTTTTATTCCTGGATAGTTGACAACAGTTCCTGGATCATTCGCTATTGCAGTCAATGCGAAATTTGGCGGAAGCTGTATGTTCTTGTTTACATTTAGGCTTCCTATAAGCTGCCTTGCCACCGAATCGTTTCCGGAATTGCCTGATACAATTATTGCGAAAATATTTTTTTTGTCGAACCGGGTCTTCCTGTACAAAACCGTTAGCCTGTTTACTATTGCCATTAGTTTTGCCGATATGGCGTCGTTGTAATTGGGACAAATCCAAACCAGAACGTCCGCCTCTTCTATCGCCGGCAATACTTCATTGGTAATTACCCCTCCGTAGTAGCAGCTGTCCTGATTCCCGTAGTGTATGCATTCTTTGAATGAGCACCCTCTACAATCAAGTATTTGGCCCGATTCCACATGCAATTCTTCTATTTCCGCATCTTTGAGATTTTTTTCTACCATTTTCCATAACATCAATGTGTTTGATGTGCTTCTCGAACTTGCATGCAAGGCCAATATTTTGGGTTTTATTATCTTTTGGGGTTCGTAATTGTCAAGCTTTTCCACCAATTCCCTTGATTTTGCCATGCATATGTCATGGAGAGACACGTCCATATGCTTTTTCCATGTTTCAAAATTCATGTATTCTTCAATTGATTCGACAAGAGGATGTCCCGGAAAACGGCATCCCGCCCTGTTTAAATTGAAAATTATGCTTTGCGCGGTACTTTTTGTATTAAACTGTGAGTTGCTTCTAAGCATAAGCACAGCAGTACTGTTTTCAAGAGCATTTTTGCCCCTTGCAACCAAAGTGTTGACTATCTCGAATAAATCCATGCAATAACCCGCACAATCGAGCTCTGCCGCAAAAATTATCTTTGAATTTCTTAAATCGGGCAACTCCATACCACTTGGAATTTTAAGAATATCAAATCCCTCGGTTGAATACTCCACCATTTCTTCCAATACAGCGGAAGTTTTTTTTGATTGAATTAAAACCATCTGCCTATTCATACAAGTCCTCCAGCATTTCATAAGTCTCGTAAAGCTTTTTCTTTAAAGAAGGCGGCAAAGCCACTCTTTCTGGTTCTATCCCCATGAGGCTTCGCCTGTTTTTCGAACCCATGAACACGCCTCCTATGAAATGCGTGCTGTGGTGCCATTCTCCCCTAAGTGTTGCAAGTACTGACAATGCGCCTGATGAAAGCGCTGGAGCAACGAAAGGCTTGAAGCCCGTTTCACGGATTCTAAGGTTTGCGTGTTTTGCCGCTTCCGTCAATTCATCGGAGATTTTTTCGTCGTAATCGCTTATACTGTTTGCTATCAACAGTCCTTCTCCGTGAGGTCCGAACGCCCTTCCCTGTCTTTCATAATCTTTTGTTTCTTCTTTTAGATGCGAATAAAAACGCGCCCTGGCATGCATTACGCCTAATCCGTACCCTCTTATTTGGTCTGTCCCAAGGCCTGCGTAATCCATATTGCCATTTTCATCCGTATTGGAAACTTCCCATGCCTTTCTGCATAGAAGATCCACCGGATCGGACACCACGGCGAATATTCCCTTGAACCCTCTTTCCCTTGCCATTTTCGCATAGATTGAGAGTATCGCGGCATTGCCCTCGAACTGGACCATCCTTACATCTTTTTTCTCGTCTCCAACGGGTGGGACTCCCCTGCTGGCGCAAAATACAAACACGTCGCAGTCAAACAGGGCCTCTTCCCCTAGTTTTTCTATTTCAGGAAAAGGCATCTCCCCGGAAGGTCCGTAGATCTGTGATGTCTCGTAATACCATCTGTCCTTGTTTGATGGTTTTGGATCGTAGATTCCCACGCTTTTGACAATATCTCCGCCCAAAAGCCTCAGCCCTGTCAAAAGGGTCCCTCCTACGTCTCCCAGACCGACAAGGTTTATTCTGTAGGGTCCATTGGTGTCAGTGTGAAGGCAATCTGTCCAGTTTGGATAGGAAGTGTTCACTGATTTTACAAGCCCTTTTTTTATTCTTTCCAAAATCCAGCCGGGCCAATCGGGATAATCCTTCTTTGAAGGTTCATCAAACAAATCGACGGTTTCATTTTTGATATCAACCAAGTCCGGATGGTTAAGCAAAAAACTTCTTCTTGTTTTTCCCAAGGGCGAACGCGACAAATAGTAAAGAGCGTCCCCTTCCCTCTTAGCGCACTTTTCACCAACAGGTTCCAAGCAATTCAACTTCATTTCTTTATCCGTGAAAAGCACCATTGCTTTGTACTTGTAATAAAACATGTCAGCCCCCCTATTTTTCTGTGATTATCCTTTTGAGCTTTTCAAGCATCTCCATGTCATTCATAAGATAGATCGACGGGCTCAAGTTCAAGTCATGATGCATGTCCCTTCCGTGGTCGGGAAATCTGGGGGACATGAAAACTTCTGCCAGCGCCGCCATTGTCAAGCTTCTCTCGTTGACAATCTGATAGACTTTCTCTATTGTTGTAACAATTTCATATGCGTTTTCCAGGCATGTCTTTGACAATTCATAAACTGATTGTTTTGATGCTCCCCTTATATAATAGGGCGACATGTAGGGCAAAATAAGATTAACCGATGGAATCATGTTTCTCTCGTGGTATTCCCCTCTCCACAGCGTGTCTCCACCAAGGAATGGGTAGATTGAATTTTCATTAAACCAAGTCTTCAGCCGCGGTATGAAATAAGCCGTCTCAACATCCCTATTCTCTATTTCCATCAATTCTTTTCCCCGGCCCGAAAGTATTCCTACAATTATCTTCTTTACCTCTATATTCTCTTTTTCGAACAGAGGATTTACAGCCTTGAAACGATATCCTTTATGGAGCAGGTCGTCTATAAGGAATACTGGGCGGTTGAACGAACGGATTATTTTAACCTGATTTTCCAATTCGACATAGTAGGGGTAGGCCTTCATCTCATTGGTTTTCATGAAAGGTTCGAAGTACCGTTCCGTATGCATCGATTTTGTAACAGTATTGGGAACTATCTGCCCGTTCAAGACCTTTCCGAAAGGCACACACATGTTTTCCCCGGTCGTTTTGGGATAAACCGGATTGACCTGCACTCCGTTTTCCCTGCATATCATCTCAATCATTTTGTCGTAAATCATGCCCCTGTCGAAAGACAGCATCAAATGCCCCGGGTACAGCCTGGTCAGAGACTTCAAAAGTTTTTTCCTGGCTTCCATAATGCACTCCTGCACCATAGGATGGCTTTGGTAGGGCTCTTTTATAGATTTGCTGGCATCAAGTGTTATTATGCTTGGAGATATCATTTTTACAACAAAGACACTTCTTCTCCCTATTTTGTGGGGAACCTTTTGAAACCCGTTCAGTTCGAGGGTTTCATGCAGCTCGGGTGTTTCGTGCTCCTTGAATGTATTATAGTATATAGCGTAGCTGTAGTCTTTCTTCAAGCAAACTCCCAAAGTTTCGGTCAAAAGTATCTGGCTGTATGTTCCTTCTCTTTTTCTGGGATCCATGAAAAGGCCGTCTATCATTATTATGCGTCCGATGGAGTTTTCACGGATAAATTCAGACACTCCGTCATGTTTGAATTCCTGATAAAGGCTGCTTGATTTAACCAAATGGAACAACGAAAAAGCAATTATCCTGTTTTCATCGTTCAAATCCCTTATTATGAGCATTTTGGGGCTGTTTTTCATGGTGAAAAGCTTCAGCTTCTGAAACGCATCCAAACTGTCTTCAAAATAGCTGTTCGACAACTCTTTCAGAATCTCCGTGTCAAATTCAGTCAGCAATTCCACCTGCTTGGATTTGGTTCTCATGATTGTCTTGTACTGAGGCTCTCTTCTATATAAACCCTTTTCGTAAATATATTTTTGTGCCATCGGGTCTATAAGGTTGGATATGTCCCTTTTTTCGTCTATGTTCTTGCGTATCAAGCTTGAACTTATGTCCTCATATTCCGGTTTCAAAACAAGTCTCACTGCTTCGCCTTTCAAGCCTTTGCATGCCTCGTCAAGTCTTATGTCATCCTCTTCAGTCTCTACAAGCCCCTTCCTTTCAAAAATTATATGGTTGAATGAACGAATCGGACCGTCCGCTTTATATGCGCTGGCATTAAGCAGCACGTCGCTCCCTATTACAATATAGACCTTCGATTCCTCAAATATTCCGGACAGCTTTTCGAGATCCTCGGGATTCGCTATGTTTATAGGCATGTTCTCAGGAAAAAGATATATACCCAGCTCGTCAGCAACCGACATGCGAATTATATTTCTTCGGATTAGGTTCGGTTGTGTTCTCTTCGACCATGAAAATTCATCGACTGCAAGATACACTTCATAGCCTTTGTCCCTTATCTCTCTTGCAATTTCCTTGTGGCTGAGAGAAAACGGGTCGAATGTCCCCGGGAAAAATGCAATTTTATTGTTCTTGTTTATATGCATGCCTCCAAAAAGGTGGGTGTAATCTGAAATAAATCTGTAAATGTCGTTTAGACCGGCGGCATTGGTGAGGAAAAGCACACTTTCATCCTTGGCGTCCAGATCAAGAAGCGTCAAAAGTTTTTTTGCTATAAGCTCGAAAATCCTGTGTGTCTTTTGAAGGTCAAGACCATTGGATTTGAATATGTTTTTTGCAATCACCCCGAAAGCCACATACTTGACTCTTTGATTAAAGCTTACAATCCCGTTCATGAGTATGCCAAGAAGCCTTATCTGACGATTCTCGTATGCTTCTCTAGCTTCAGAAAAGTGTCTCCTGTATTCGGCATAATTCTCTATAGCCACCCCTATGGTTTCAAAAAGAAGCGATTCTATTTGAGGATTTGAGCTTTTCGCTTTTATAACCATGTCGTCAATGAATTCATCAAGTTCAACCGGCTTTAAGTAAAGTACCAGTCTTCCAAGATATGCCGGTATATACTTTGTGAATTGATAATTTTCTATTTCAAGTGCGCGAATCAATTCAACAGCTATATCATTTCGCTGGTCAAAAGAAAGGTGGTGGTAAATTTTAACAAGGGACTCGCCTGCCTTGTTCCTCACCGTTGGACTTGCCGAAACCTTAAGAAGGTTGCAATAGTGCATTGCTGTATGGAGACCGTTCTTTCCTATGTCCTCCATAGCTTTCTCAAGCATAACCTCGACATGGATCTTCTTTATTATCCACGGGGTTGCAGTCTTTAAATTGCTGAGGAAGAGGTATGAAAGCTTTTCATCGTCTCTTTTTCTATTCGATTTAAAATCTTTCACATCATCTTCAGGCAGCCCCGCCCCTATTGCAATTCTATGGTTGAGGAAATTTTCAGCAGGCAATCCTGAATATCCGAACTTGTCGTGGATTTGTCTTCTGAGCCTTTCAAAAAACGGATTGGAATCCTCTCCGCTTTCCAAAATATTATTGACAGCATCTTTTGCCGACACTCTAATTTGTATATTGTCGTCATAAATGCATTTTTCCAAAAATCTGTAGGGTTTTTCAACATTTCCATATTGGCAAGCACCAAGCCCTATCCTTTTAAGTATTTCAATAAAATACATTCGCTTGTTGACGCTTGTTTCTTTTTCAAGCTGCCCGCACATTCCAGATACAGTTTCAAGATAGTTTTTCTTTTGCGCCTGTCTGCATTTCTCAAACAGCGACTCGACCATCTTGCGGGCAGAATAACCTATCCAATACTGATGGATTGGAACAGTCTCAATGTCAGGATACAATGCCATTTGCAAATACTTGTCGAAAATCTGGTAACTTGAAATTTCAGGAGGATTTATTTTTACGCTTTCCGGAACCTCTTTTCTATACTCTTCATCCAATGTGGCAATAAGGACACCCATAAGCGATGCGCTCTGGTTTCTTATATCGTCCTCGCTATGGGTAAGCTGGTCATACAAAAAATTCAAAGTGGAAAGCTTCTGCTTCTGGGTCAAGTATGTCGAGTATTCCTCGATTACATTAAGGTATCCCCTCAGATTGTTTATGTCCGACTCGCTTCTGGCTTGCTCAAGAATTGCATTCAAGGACGATTCGTCCCTTAGCGAGTGCATGAGCTTTATGTTATGCCCGATGGAGCGCATCTTTATGCTCTCTATTATCGAATCCCCCTGAAGCATTGCCAGATCACTTTTTCTTTCTGTTCCCCCGCCCCTTAAATCTGCCGGCGGCTTTTCAACATCAATCTCCAAGCCTTTGCACCGCATGAAAGCCTGAAAATCCTTAAGCTTCTTGTATACCTTGTCGTATCTCTTTCTCTTCATGCTGTCGACATTGTCAAGCTTGTCCAGTATGACACGGAAGGACTCCTCGAGTGAATATACATGCATGTCTGTAAGGCTTCCTTCGACTTTTTTCTGTTTGACCCTGAAATCGCTGTATATTAACACAAGGGATTCTATCGGAAGCGCTTCAAGCTCCAGATCCCAAGTCGAATGATTGACCGCAATGTTTCGTATGTAGACTATGTCATGCTTCCTGAACCACTCGTCGGTATAGTAATAATGCAAATACGGCACCCTTTTCATTTCCGAACCCTTGCACCCGTATTTGCCTATGTCGTGACCCGCCGCGGCTCCTGAAACCCTGCCCAGGTCAATCGCCACTCCGGCTTCCTTGAGCTGTCTTGCGATGAAAAGCGCCAAGTGGTGAACTCCCAGTATATGGTCGAGGGTGCTGTATCCCAATAATTCCTGATTCAGCTTCATCATTTCATAGACATGGTCATATTTAAAAACTTCAATAAATTTTTCGTATTCGGAGCTGTTTTCCAAATCTTTTATTTCAGACTCTTTTAAAAATTCAAATGCGTACTTGCTCTGCCATGTTCCGTCTTCAGATTTCTTTTGACGTTCGGCTACTGCCGACAAAACATCAAAATACAATTCCGAGGCGCTGTCCAGTTCGCTGTTCATTTCTATCTGTACGGCATTTGGAAATGATTTTTCAAGAGCATGCTGGTATGTGTAACTTAGCCAGTCCTTAGGCTCAATTCCGCCCGAAAAACCAATCATTATCTCCTTCATAAGGGTAAGGACAGCTTTGCATGTGTAGTCTTTCTCTTTTTCTATCCTCTCGACCTCTGTTCGGAAAGCTTGTCCGCCAATTTTTTCCATGATCATGGATTTGATGCGGTCGTTCAAAGACGGATTGATGTATACATTTGTTTCGATAATGCTTTTTATGCTTTCAAATAAGTTTCCCATGCCTTTCCTCCCAGATTAATTGATTATAATTTCCTGATCAATATATCGGCTCAAATGCAGTTATCCTTGGTTTTCTTTATCGCAGGTATTTTCATTATCAGCCAAAGGTTCGGTTGCACTTGTTTCAAAAAACTTGAACGAATGGTAAATGGAATTGATTTCACCGCCAAGCATCAATACTATGCTGCTCATGTAGAACCAAACCATAAGAACTACCATTGCTCCCAGGCTGCCGTATATCAATGTGTATCTGCCGAAATTGTTTACAAACTCGGAAAACAAAGCAGACAGGGCAACCCATCCAATCATGGCGAAAAGCGTCCCGGGAATTACCTCTCTCAATTTGTCGTGCCGGTCGAATGAAACATAGTAGAAAAATGAGATTACAATAAAGAAAAAACCTATTATAAAAGGCCATCTGTAGGCCAAAAGTATTTTAACAAACCCCAAGTCAAGGCTGAAAGTATATTCAATGAAGTTAACAAAATCCTTGCCCATGCTCGGAAGCGTCAATGCGAATACTATGGCCGTCATCAATGTCATTGTGTATACAATGGAAAGGACCCTCTTTCTCCAAAATTTTTTCACCGATATTACGCCATATGCCCTGTCCATGGCCTGTCTCAATGCATGAATTCCTCTCGATGCCGACCATATAGTGATTAACGCCGAAATTGATAGGTAGTTAATGCTTGCCTGCGGAACAAGGTCCGAAACATAATCACCCATCACCATCACCACTTCTTTTGGGACAATTTTGGCGATTCCGTCAAAAAATCCGCTATAGGACATAGAAAGATTGGAAAGGATTCCAAACAAAAATATCATGAAGGGGAAAATAGACAAAACAAAAAAGTATGCCATCTGGGCTCCATAGCCGAATATATTGTGTTCGCCAATCCTTTTTATCAGTTCACGCCAGGCGAAGGCGTAGAACTTTTTTTTCCTCAACATATAATCGACCGCCTTAAATCATCTTCATATTCAAACTTATTTATTGTGCCTGAACGTCTCAATTTCAGAGACAAGCTTTTTGTACCCGGCTTCCATAAGGGACTGCGGACCGTCGCTGAGCGCCTTTTCAGGATTGTTGTGAACCTCAACCATTATTCCGTCCGCGCCGCATGAGAGCGCCGCCTTGCTCATGGGAACCACCAATTCCCTCAATCCCGTACCATGGCTGGGATCGACAACAACAGGCAGTCCAGTCTCTTTTTTCATTACAGGCACAGCCGACAAATCCAAAGTGTTTCTTGTGTAGTCTGAAAAAGTTCGTATTCCCCTTTCGCATAGGATTATATCGCCGTTTCCGCTAGATGCCAGATATTCGGCAGCAAGTATCCATTCCCTTATGGTGGCGCTCATACCTCTCTTAAGCATAACCGGTTTTCCGGTTTCGCCGACCGCCTTGAGCAATGCATAGTTGTGCATGTTCCTCGATCCTATCTGTATCAAATCTATCTGACCTACAAGCCTGTCTATATGATAAGGGTCCAAAACTTCCGTTACTATCGGAAGTCCTGTCTTTTCGCCGGCTTCCTTCAGGTACTCGAGTCCTTCCCATCCCAATCCCTGGAAATCATAAGGGCTTGTTCTGGGCTTGAAAACTCCGCCTCTTAAAAATTCGGCGCCGGCCTTTTTTACGATTTCAGCTATTTCCATTATTTGTTTTCGGGATTCGACTGCGCAAGGACCCGCTATCCTTACAGGAACATTTCCTCCGCCAATCCGCACTCCCCCCGCAATAACGGTTTTATCAGTCCCGTTAATATGAAAAGTCATCGATACCATCTCCATCTCTTTTGCCTTTAATTTCAACAATCAGCCTGTGGGGAAGGCAGACCAGAATTTCCCCGGGTGAATTTATTGTTCCGTCACGCACACATACCTGGTCTGGACAATCAGAGTACTTCATTCTCAGGCCGTCCCTGTCAACCAAAATTATGTTTAAACCGAACTGCGTATCCAGCTTTATTTCCTTTTCAAGCCCTTCCGTCCACTCAAACGACTCATATACTTCTCCGTCGACTTTTATTTCGACAAGCCTAATGTCCACAGGCCTGTCCCTGTAAATGCCCAAAGCAAAAAGAGAAATCGCCGAGAAAACAAGCAACAATATTATTATGATGAAATCCATTTTCTTCATGCAAACCTATCCCCCGATTTTTTTTGCTTATAATACACAATTCTAATATAATGTAGCTACAATGTCCAACATGGAGGCCTTTATGAAAACAAATAGATTTTTATGCCTTTTTATCATGCTTGCTCTTACAGCTCTTTCATTTTTCGGCTGCGCAGAAAATTCGGCCGGAAATCCACCAGCCACAGAAAGCAACCTTTTCATGGGTACCGTTGTGCAAATAAAAATATATGATTCGGCCGAAGAATACATCTTCGACAAGGCCTTCACGAAGATTGAAGACATTGAAAGCAGAATGAGCCTTAATCTTCCTGACAGTGAAATAAGCCAAATAAATCAAGCCGCAGGAAAAAACCCGGTCCATGTTTCAGTAGACACCTATGAAGTGATTGAAAAAGCGATATACTGCGGCAAAATTTCTGGGGGAGCTTTCGACATAACAATAGGTCCTCTGGTAAAATTGTGGAACATCGGCAAGGAAAACGCAAGATTGCCGGATCAATATGAAATCGACCAAGCGCTCCTTCACATAGACTATTCAAAAATCATATTGAATCCCGATGAAAAAACCGTATTCCTTGAGGATGAAGGCATGATGCTCGATTTAGGCGGAATCGCAAAAGGATATGCCGCCGATGAGCTTGCCGAAATGTTCGAACAGGAAGGCATAGAAAATGCAATAATCAATCTGGGCGGAAACATTTATGCCCTCGGGCAAAACCCTAACGGCGAAAAATGGCATATCGGAATTCAAGATCCGGAAGCCCAGCGGAGCGATTATATAGGAATTGCAAGCGTGAGCAACAAGTCCATAGTCACATCCGGAATATACGAACGTTACTTTGAATCGGGCGGAAATTCATACCACCACATACTCAGCCCGTTCGACGGATATCCTTTTGAAAACAGCCTTTCGGCAGTTTCAATAATAGCCGTCAAATCAATAGATGCCGACGCCTTTTCAACAGCCGCATTCGCGCTCGGACTAAGTGACGGCCTCAAGCTTCTCGAATCATATCCTGATGTGGAAGGCATATTCATAACCAGGGACTTCAAAGTCTACACCACATCCGGTCTGAAGAATTCCTTCGAAATGACCGCAGGCCAGTTCACTCTGGCCAATTGAGAATCAAGCTCTTCAATTTCATGATACCCAAAAACGTAAAAATGAAAGCCCTTTCCGGGCTTTCATTTATTGTTTAAGCTTTATGTCCATTCTCCTTTACCAGCTTGATTCAATAACCTTTGTTTGCATCGACAAGATTGACCATTTCACCCTCGCCTGATGCAAAAGCCTTCAAATTTTCTTTGAAAATTTTATATGCCCTTTCCATGTAATGAGGATTTTCTCCGCATATGTGGGGAGTCATTATAATATTGTCGAGGCTCCACAAGGGACTTTCCTCAGATAAGGGTTCCTTGTTGTAGACATCAGTCACTGCACCTTTGATGGATTTTGACCGGAGAGCATCTATCATGTCGTCTTCATTGACAGTATTGCCTCTCCCCATGTTTATGAATACGGCCGTATCTTTCATGGCGGAAAAGTATTTTCCATCTATGAAATTTATTGTGCTTTTTGTGGATGGAAGAAGATTTATCACATAATCGCTTTCCTCAAAGACCTTGACCATGTCTTTTCTTTCATAAGCGCGGTCAACATATTCAGGAACATTGCCGCTTGAGCTTTTCACTGTCAAAACATTCATGCCCAAGATTTTCGAGACCCTTGCTATTTCAGTCCCTATGCTTCCCATTCCGATTATCCCGACCGTAGATCCATGTATTTGTCCCTGCGAAACATTTCTTTCGTATTTCCCCTTGATTTGATTCCCAAACATTACATGGAAATTCCTCGCCATCATAATCATCGCCGCAACGGCATACTCCGTCATATGGATTTTATGGATGCCCCGCCCGTTTGTAAGCAGTATGCCCCGTTTTGCCATTTCCGCCATAGGCATGTGGTCGACTCCGGCGCTTAGGCTTTGAACCCATTTGATTTGTTTTGCCGCTTCAAGCATGTCCTTTGTAAACCATAGGCCGAACAATACATCCGCATCCGGAAGTTCAGCCATGAGCTCTTCTTTATTTTCACATACAACAAGCAAATCCTCCGGATAATCTCTTTTCATTTCCTCTACGAATATTTCAGGCATTACCATATGGGGCCTGAAATTATTTATGACTATCTTCATTGATTCATCCTCCTTAAACTTTTATATATTTTAACATAAAAAAAGCATTTAAAAGACAAGGGTTTCCCAACCGTCTTTTATGGAGCGTGTTCTGCATTACATTCACTTACATCGCACAAATAAAATCAAGCCATCCATCATCTTTTCGGATAGCTTGATTCAGCAGTTGTAAGCACTTTGATGTTGCTTTTTATATTCAGTTGTGTTCGTTGAAATTTTATTTTCTATCGCACATACCTCCTAAGTGGTTCTTTTGGTTCTACTTAAGAAAATGTTGCATTTCTTCAACTTCTTAATCTCGCGCATTTCTTTCACAGACTGCCAAGCCTGTTATTAAGTCCTTACACTGCCTCTATATGAAGCCCCTTAAAGGAGCTTGATACAGCTCTTTTATATTATTATATTACCCTTGCAATTTAATCCTAAACATTTTTTACACTATTTGAAAGTGGTATAATACAATTAAATAAAGAAGGAGTGTTCCATATGGACTTCAATATTATAAGCAAAAAACTTTACGACCACTTTCCGATTCCTGAAGGAGACAACAAGCTAGCTTCAGTGCTTCTGCCTTTGGTGGAGATAGACGGGCGCATATGCCTGCTTTTTGAAATCCGTTCAAAAAATCTCAAAACCCAGCCTCGTGAAATATGCTTCCCAGGCGGAGGAATCGAAAAAAACGAAGCTCCGAGCCAGTCGGCAATAAGGGAAACAATGGAGGAATTGAATCTTTCCAAAAAACAAATATCGCTTATAGGAGCAATCGACCGCATTAGCACCCCATTCAACCTTTTCATATATTGCTATGTGGGGATTTTGGATATTGAAAGCGTAGACGTCTTGTCCATAAACAAAGACGAGGTTGAAGATGTTTTCACAGTTCCTCTCGACTATTTCATGGAGAACGAGCCAAGTGTACATTATATAGGAATGAAACTGGACATTCCAAATGACTTTCCCTTTGACAAGATTCAGGACGGAAAAGGCTACAATTGGAAAAACGGTCATTACCCTGTACATTTTTATGAATACGGTGGAAATGTCATTTGGGGCATGACCGCAAGAATGGTCAACAACTTCACCAACATACTCAAAGGCATTGACTGAGGAGGTGCTTTATGTCCACAACAGGCGCGTTTTTCGATATCGACGGAACTCTTTACAGAAATTCCCTCATGATAGAACATTTCAAAAAACTTATGAAATATGAAGTCATCAATCCAGCCCTTTGGCACACAAAGGTTAGAAAAACCTATGAAAATTGGGAAAAACGACGCGGAAACTATGACGACTATCTGCTTGAACTTGCAGAAGTCTATATTGATTCGCTCAAGGGCCTTGACAAGGACATGCTTGAATTCATAACAAATCAGGTTATCGACCTTAAAGGCGACAATGTCTATGTTTATACCAGAGAGAGGATTGCCTGGCACAAGTCAATGGGCCACAAAATACTGTTCATTTCAGGAAGCCCTTCCTTCCTTGTCCGCAAAATGGCGGAAAGGTACGAAATTGACGATTTCAAAGCTTCCGTCTATGAAACCGATTCGGAAAATCGTTTCACAGGCGAAATAAAGCAAATGTGGGATTCCGAAAACAAAAAAAAGGCAATGCGTGCTTTCGTTTCTAAATACGACATCGATTTGGACAAAAGCTATTCATACGGAGACACCGCAGGAGACATATCGATGTTCGAAATGACGGGACACCCCGTTGCCATAAACCCCACCAAAGAACTCCTGCTGGGAATAAAGGCAAGAAAAGACCTGAGCGAACGAATGAAAATAATCGTCGAAAGAAAAGACATCATCTACCATTTGGACGCATCGGTGGAGATATGAAACAGTAGCAAGTAGAACGTAGAAAGTGGAAAGAAAAATCAAAAACAAAACCCATAAGACCCGACGATTAAGAAAAAGTCAAGCTCTCATCGTCGGGTCTTATATTTTTCTGAAAACTGAAAATCAGTTGTCATATGCCTTGCATACACCTTGCCTTTCGTCTTTTGCTTTTCCTGATATCTGATACCTGTCGCCTGATATCTGCTCTTTCTTTCCACTTTCCACTGTCTTTATGCCAACTGCAAGCCGCAAGCTATTATGTCTTTTGTCAAAAATGGACACAAAAATGTCTGTCCCTTTTTAGTTTTTCTTTCCACTTTCCACTTTCAACTGTCTTTTAAGCCAATCTCTTGACTGCCTCGAAACCGATGAAAACGGCTCCAAGACCAAAAAATACATTCATAAGAACATTTGCAACTGCAAGCTGTATGCGAGCATCTTGAATCAGCTCAACTGTTTCAAACGAAAATGTTGAAAAAGTCGTAAGCGCCCCAAGAAGGCCCGTAACAACTAGAATCTTCATGTTCGACTCAATTTCAGCCATGTTCAAATGATAGGACATCAATGCGCCTATTATGAGGCATCCTATCATGTTTACGGTGAGAGTCCCCCAAAAATTATGGGACTTGAAATTTGAATTCACCAAATATGAAATCCAGTATCTCAGATTGCTGCCTATGAATCCGCCAATCCCTATCACAAGTACCTTCTGCATTCTTTCATCCCCTTTTTCCCCTTCGAATGCATACATTCTACATCAAAAAAGCCCCGGAATCAACTGAGGCCCGGCTTATGCCGGGCCTGTAGCTGTTCCATGTTTGATTCTAATTATCTTTCGAAAACCGCCCCTGTGCTTGCCGATGTCACCAATTTGCTGTACCTCGACAGATATGTTCCCGGTTTGGCTTTTGTCGGGGGCTTAATCCACGCCTTTCGCCTTTTTTCGATTGCATCTTCGCTTAGTGCCACTTCAAGCAGGCGGTTGGGTATATCGATGTTTATTGTGTCTCCCTCTTCTACTAGAGCTATCATTCCGCCCTCCATCGCCTCGGGCGAAACATGGCCTATGCAGGGACCTCTTGTCCCTCCGGAGAATCGGCCGTCGGTAATAAGGGCTACGGATTTTTCAAGACCCATTCCCGCTATTGCTGCTGTGGGGCTTAGCATCTCTCTCATCCCGGGTCCGCCCTTTGGTCCTTCGTAGCGAATTACAACCACGTCTCCAGGCTTAATATCCTTCCCAAGTATGGCAGCATATGCTTCTTCCTCTGAATTGTAGATTCGTGCCGGCCCGCTGTGCTTCATCATTTCAGACCCTACAGCCGACTGCTTTACAACGCTTCCGTCAGGAGCTAAATTGCCTCTTAGAACAGCTATTCCGCCTTCTTTCTTATATGGACTGTCCAATGGATGTATTACAGATGAATCTTTCACATAAGCGTTTTCAACCACTGTCGAAATAGGCTTTCCAGATATGGTCATGCAGCTTCCGTCAATTTTCCCGTCATCCAAAAGCATTTTAGTTACAGCGGATATTCCCCCCGCCCTGTCCAAATCGTCCATTGTATGAAAACCTGCAGGACTTAGTTTTGTGATGTTTGAAACCGTACGGCTGATTTCATCGAAGTCATCGAGGGTTATTTGAACTTCCGCCTCATTGGCTATTGCAAGCAAATGAAGAGCCGTATTGGTGGATCCGCCTATTGCCATATCAACGGTTATTGCATTTCTAAAGGCTTCCTTTGTCATAATGTCCCTTGGCCTTAAATCGTTTCTTAATGCTTCCATAATTTGAATGCCGGCATATTTGGCCAATTGTTTTCTTCTTCCGTAAGGAGCCGGTATTGTTCCGTTTCCGGGAAGAGCTATCCCCAATACTTCTGCCAAAGAATTCATGGTGTTTGCAGTAAACAGGCCTGCGCAGCTTCCGCAAGTCGGACAGGAATGAAGTTCTGCCTGATGAAGTTCGTCTTCTGTTATATTTCCTTCTTTATAACTTCCAACCGCTTCAAAGGCTCCGCTTACAAGGTCTATTTTCTTGCCTTCGGAATTTCCCGGAAGCATGGGTCCGCCGCTTATGTAGATTGCCGGTATATTCATTCTCGCAGCCGCCATTAGCATTCCCGGAACTATTTTGTCGCAGTTTCCAACCAACACCATTCCATCAAACTTCTGCCCCATAGTAACGGCTTCGATAGAATCGGCTATGAGTTCTCTTGTGGACAATGGATATTTCATTCCGGAATGATTCATGGCAATCCCGTCGCAAATTCCTATTGCCGGAAATTCCATAGGGGTTCCACCCGCAGAATAAACTCCCATTTTTACTGCTTCCGCAATTTCATCCAAATGGTAATGACCCGGAATAATCTCATTTTGAGCATTCACAACTGCAATCAAGGGCTTTTCAAGATCTTCTTTTGTATAACCCATTGCATACATAAGTGAACGATGCGGGGCTCTTGCATCGCCTTTTTTTACTTCGTCGCTTCGCATAATCCCAACCTCCTGTTTTCTATTGTTATGATGGCTTATTGATTTAATAATTAAATTATTAAATTCGACTTAACAAAAAATATGTTACTGTATTATACCACAAAACAAAAAAAAAGCACCTTAAAGGTGCCTTTTCACAAACATTATTCAAGAAGGATTCATGATTGCCGTTTTTCGATTATGCGCAATAAAATCCTTCTTTTTAAATAATTGAAATCATTTTATTTGACCATGTGTTTCACTGCCCGCAGTTTCACAAATCTTGTTGTCCCTGTCTACAAATACTATTTTAGGCACAAGTTCCTTTGCTTCTTCTTCATCAATCCAGCAATAGGAGATTATTATGACTTCGTCTCCCGGCTGGACCCTTCTTGCCGCCGCTCCATTCAAGCAAATTACCCCGCTGCCTCGTTCACCCTCTATAATATAGGTTTCTATGCGCTCGCCATTATAATTGTTGACTATTTGAACCCTTTCTCCCTCAATCATTCCTGCAGCATCCATCAGATCCCTGTCTATGGTTATGCTTCCCACATAATTGAGATTGGCTTCTGTGACTCTTGCCTTGTGGATTTTACCCTTGTACATGTTAAGCATCATGTCATTCAACCTCCAAGCATATGTTGTCTATAAGCCTTGCCTTTCCGAACCTGACCGCCAATGCCACAAGCACGCTTCCCTTAAGTGTTTCAATCGGCTTTATGCTTTCCGCATCGACAACTTCCACATAGTCTATCGCAGACAAAGGTTCTTCCTTTATCATTTTTTCAACCATCGCCTTTATTTCGTGTCCGTTTCTTTCACCGGATGAAATCCTTTCAGCCGCAGCCCTTAGCGACCTGTTCAAAACAAGAGCCGCTTCCCTTTCATCTTTAGAAAGATAGATGTTTCTGGAACTTTTGGCAAGACCGTCTTCCTCTCTTACTATAGGACAAACGACAATTTCGACATCAAAATTCAAATCCCGCACCATCCGTTTGATTACCGCAACCTGTTGTGCGTCCTTTTGTCCAAAATACGCCCTGTCGGGATCAACTATATTGAAAAGTTTGCTTACTACTGATGTGACACCCCTGAAATGGGTTGGCCTTGATTTTCCGCAAAGGCCTTTTGTCAATTCTCCAGAAACCTCCACATATGTGCCGTAGTCCTCAAAATACATTTCTCCCGCATCCGGCGCAAACAATATGTCAGCGCCTTTTCCTTCACAGAGAGCCGCATCTTTTTTTAAATCGCGAGGGTAGCTTTCAAGATCCTCCCCCGGGCCAAATTGTGTCGGGTTTACGAACAGGCTCACTACAAGCAAATCATTTTCCTTTCTGGCCCTTTTTATCAAAGAAAGGTGTCCTTCATGCAAAAATCCCATAGTGGGAACAAGGCCAACGCTTTTGCCGTTTTTTAACGCTTCTTTCAAGCGGCCGCGAAGCACATCTATCTTTTTCACTGTATCCATCTAAATCCTCCTTAATAAAGCTTTTCCAATATTGAAGCGTCTATCTTGAATGTATGCTTCT
>CAZAFW010000010.1:0-53448 GCA_964484935.1 uncultured Peptostreptococcaceae bacterium | reverse complement strand
GGTTACTATGATGCATACTACAAAAAGGCTCAACAAGTAAGGAGCCTTATAAAAGCCGAATTTGACAATTTGTATAAGAATTTCGACCTTGTTTTGTCTCCCACTGCTCCTACTTCGGCATATCCCATAGGGTCCAAAAGCGCAAACCCGATAGAAATGTACATGGGGGACATATATACAGTTCCTGTGAATATAGCGGGGCTGCCGGGGCTGTCCATGAATTGCGGATTCGACAAAGACGGTTTGCCAATTGGAATGCAATTGATTGGAAATGCATTTGACGAGGCGTCAATATTGCGTGCGGCTCATGCATATGAAAGAGGTGGATTCAATGATTGATGATTATGAAATAGTTATTGGCCTTGAGGTTCATGTCGAACTGAAAACTGATACAAAGATATTTTGTGGATGCAGAACTTCATTTGGAGCAAAGCCAAATACACAATGCTGCCCGGTATGCTTGGGATTGCCAGGATCCCTTCCTGTATTAAACGAGCAGGTGGTGGAATTTGCGGTCCTTTCGGGATTGGCGACGAAATGCGAGATTACGAGAATTGGAAAACAGGACAGGAAAAATTATTTCTATCCGGATTCTCCCAAAGCATATCAAATTTCACAATACGACTTGCCTCTTTGCCATTCGGGGCATGTCGACATAGAAGTGAAGGGAGAGTCGAAAAGAATTAGAATAACAAGAATCCACATAGAGGAAGATGCTGGAAAGCTTGTCCATGATGCTGAAGGCGGCTCACTAGTTGATTACAACCGATGCGGGGTTCCGCTGATAGAAATAGTATCAGAGCCGGATATCCGTTCAGCCGAGGAGGCAAAGGCATACGTTCAAAAGCTTCGAGCAATACTTCTCTATGTTGGGGTTTCAGATTGCAGAATGAACGAAGGATCTCTCAGATGCGATGTCAATCTTTCTGTAAGAAGAAAAGGGGAAAAGAATCTCGGAACACGAACAGAAATGAAAAACCTGAATTCTTTTGTCTCTATTTCAAAAGCTATTGAAAACGAGACCTTGCGTCAAATAAAATTAATCGAGTCCGGAGGTAATGTGGTACAGGAAACAAGGAGATGGGAACAGTCGGCTGGAAAATCGGTGTCAATGAGAACAAAGGAAGACGCACATGATTACAGATATTTTCCGGATCCCGATTTGATGCCTATAAAACTTGGAGATTCATTTATTGAAAGATTGGAAAAAACGCTGCCAGAACTTCCGGATGAAAGAAAAGCGAAATATATAAAGGACTACCAACTGAATGTATATGATGCCGAACAAATTGTGTCTAATAAATATCTTTCGGACTATTTCGAAAAGACGGCAAAAAAGGTCAATTCCCCCAAGACAGCCGCAAATATTTTGATGACAGACATAATAAGGCTTATGTCAAAAGAGGGCGAGGATGCCTGTATACCTTTTGCAAGCGATGATTTTGCACGGCTTTCAGACCTGGTTTTCTTAGGAACAATCAACAGTACATTGGCAAAAAAGGTTATTGAAAAGATGTGGAGGGAGAATCTTTCTCCCGATTTTATCATTGAAAGAGATGATTTGCGTTTAATAAAAGATGAAGATTATCTTTCGAGCCTTGCGGGGGAAATAGTCGGTCAAATGCCAAAAGTTGTAGAGGATTATCTTTCTGGAAAAGATAAGGCTTTGCAGTCCCTGATAGGACAAATAATGAGGAAGACGTCAGGCAAAGCCGACCCGGGCATAGCAAAAAGAGTTTTGCTAAAAAAAATAAGTGATTCAAATCTATAGCAAGCTTGATTATAGGGTTTGGTCAAAGAAAAGGAGTCTGCCACATGGCAGACTCCTTGATTGATTTTATGATTAACCGATAAAACTCAAATTTCTGGTTTTATGCTTTTCCGCTGCATCCCAAAACATTCTTTATTTTATGAGAGACCATTTCTTCTATGGCGGTCCTTCCCTTGCCCAGGTATTTTCTTGGATCGAAAACGTCCGGGTTTTCTACGAATGATTTTCGGATTGCGGCTGTCATTGCCAAACGCAGGTCTGTATCAATGTTTATTTTGCAAACACCCAATTTTGACGCTTGCCTGAGCATGGGTTCGGGAACGCCCTTGGCTCCGGGAATGTTTCCGCCGTAATCGTTGCACATTTGAACAAATTCGGGAATGACAGTCGAAGAACCGTGTAGAACCAGTGGGTATTCCGGAAGAAGTCTTGTTATTGTTTCCAAAAGCTCAAAATCGAGTTTGGGTTCGCCTTTGAATTTATAAGCTCCATGGCTTGTTCCTATGGCTATGGCCAAAGAATCAACCTTTGTCCTTTCGACAAATTCAACAGCCTCGTCCGGGTCTGTGAATGTGGCGTTTCTTCCGGATACCTTGATATTGTCTTCTATGCCTGCAAGTTTGCCCAATTCAGCCTCGACTACAACTCCTTTTTCATGGGCGTAGTCGACTACTCGTTTTGTGAGAGCTATGTTTTCCTCGAATGGATGTTTCGAACCGTCAATCATTACAGAAGTGAATCCGTCATCGATGCATTGCTTGCAGATTTCAAAATCCTCACCATGGTCAAGATGAAGAACGATGTTAAGCCCCGTATCTTCGATTGCCGCTTCAACCAATTTTTTAAGGTATACAGGTTGCGCATATTTTCTTGCGCCCGCAGATACCTGGAGAATCAACGGAGCATTTTCCTTTGCCGCCGCCTGTACGATCCCTTGAATTATTTCCATGTTGTTTACATTAAAGGCTCCTACGGCATATTTTTCGGAATATGCACGCTTGAACATATCGGTAGATGTAACTAAAGGCATGTCAGCCCCTCCTTTGTATGTATTGAATAGTTTTATTCCCAATATAATTATATACCTAAGACAAAGATATTTCTACAATGCAAAGCCTAATTGTGATATATTGAAGCATATTAATAAAGGAAGAAGAGGGAATCGGATGAAATTGCCGGAAAAATTCAAATCAAGAATAAAAAAAGATCTTAAGTTGGAATATGAAAATTTTATCGGAATTTACAATGAAAAGCCGCTGCATGGTATAAGGCTGAACACAATGAAAATTTCAAGGGAAGAATTCTTGGAAATATGCCCTTTCGAACTGCAGAGCGTACCATGGGATGAAAATGGCTTCATATATGATATTGAAAAATGCAAGCCTTCAAAACATCCGTTTTATCACGCGGGTCTGTATTATATACAGGAACCTTCGGCAATGGCTCCTGCCAATCTTCTCAGCCCGCAACCAGGAGATGCTGTATTGGACCTCTGCGCCGCTCCGGGAGGAAAGTCAGTACAATTGTCGTCAATGATAAAGGACAAGGGGCTTTTGGTTTGCAACGACATAAATCCCAAGAGGGTCAGGGCATTGATACGAAACATGGAATGGTTTGGAATAAAGAACGTGATGATTTTGAATGAGGAACCTGCAAGGATGGCTGGAATTTGGAAGTATTCATTTGACTGTGTGCTTGTTGACGCTCCCTGTTCGGGGGAAGGGATGTTAAGAAAAGACTCAAAGGCGGCAGATAGCTGGGAACTGTATGGAGGAAAAGCCTGCACAGGGATACAAAGAGGAATAATTCGAGACGCGAGCGGAATGCTGTCTAAAAACGGCAAATTGGTTTATTCCACATGCACATTTTCAATGAGTGAAAATGAAGAAATCGTATCAGATTTCGTTAAGGAAAACAGCGGTTTTGAAATGGGCATGATTCCAGAGGCCTGGTGTATTTCGGGCGAGTTGGCGATTGATGGAGCGGAGCCTGTTTCAGGATTTGGAAGGATATGGCCCCACAAACACAGGGGCGAGGGACATTTCATGGCAAAGATTCATTGTAGAAAAACCACCGGAGCCGTACAAGTGGAATTTTCTAATGCGGGGAAAACGAAATTTGGCAGAGGGCTTGAACCTGTGAAGGATTTTATTGAAGAAAACATATCGGGTTTTGAAGATTGCATTGAGAGAATGGACATTCATGAAGGTAAAGTGTACATACGCCCCGAAAAAAGTCTTAACCTTTCTGGTTTGAAATACGTGAGAAACGGGTGGTTGATCGGGAAAGTAGCAAAGGGCAGATTCATGCCTTCACAGTCATTTGCAATGGGGCTTAATAAAAATCAGGTTTTAAATTCTGTTGATTTGAGCATAGAAGACCCAGATGTGTACAAATACCTAAAGGGAGAAACCTTGGGGGTCAAGTCCAACAAGGGGTGGAATCTTGTTTGTGTCGAAGGATATCCATTGGGATGGGGAAAAGGCCAGGGCGGTTTTTTGAAGAATATGTACAACAAGAATTGGAGAATGCAGGGGTAAATTTCCATATGTATGCAATCAAGCATTTTCACAAAAATCACTAAGCGGACAATAATTACGCAACACACATGTTTTCGTATGAGTGCTGCGTAATTATTGCGTGTTTTTGTTTTTCTATTGACCTGTCAGCTTGTCGATTATTTCATCCAAATCCATGTCCGAACCTATTTTGAACGAACCGCTCTGGAGTTTCGAACTTAGGCCCCTTGATTCGGTTCTGTTTATGAAATCCGTAGTGCTGTCGATAATGCCTGAATCTTTAAGTATGCCTGCTATTCCTACTCCAGTGCTTCCTGAAGGAATTTTTACTGTTGTGTACACCACGGGTTGTTCTGGCTCGGGTTCAGGTTTGGACTCTGGTTCAGTTTCTGGCTCGGGATCTTCCGCAGGGTTATCACTGACGATTGGTTCTGTTTGTCCGGTTTGATTTTGTTCAGCTTCCGTTTCGACAGGCTGAAAAGAAGATAATTGTTCTTGACTTGCAGGAATATTGGCGCTTGCTTCAAAAGAACCTGCAAATTTCCAGGAAATAACCGTCGTCATTATTGCTATTATAAAAAGAGCGAGCAAGATGTCGCTTATGTCATATAAGAAATCCTTTAATTTTTCCATGTATTCAACCGCCTTTCAAAAATTAGAATAACACAGTTGCCGCTTCTTATACATAGATGTTCATTAATTGTAATAAAAAATTATTATTAAGTATTTTTTATATAAAAAAAATATTATACTATAGAAGAAAGAAACTTATAAAAAGAGGATGTGCTGAATTGAAGGAAATAATTGTTCAGGAAGATGAAAGAGACCAAAGGATAGACCGTTTTTTGCTTAAATTGTTTAAAAACACAACAAGAGGGAACATATATAAACTTTTAAGAAAAAAAGTGATAAAACTTAACGGAAGAAAGGCAAAACCCGAGGAATTCATAAAGGAAGGAGACGCAATACAGATATTTTTAGCCGAGGAAACGTTGAATTCGTTTGTAATAAAAGAGAAAAAAAGCGACGCAGTTTCTTCCGGGCTTGATATTGTCTATGAGGATGAAAATATATTGGTTTTGAATAAACCGAGAGGCCTTCTGACGCATCCGGACAGCAAGGAATATGCAAACACATTGTCAAGCAAGGTTATTGTCTACCTTGAAGAATGCTGTTCAAGAACTTTCAAACCGGCTCCTGTTCAAAGGCTTGACAAGAACACAAGCGGGATAGTTCTTTTCGGCAAAACTTATGACGCAATGAAAAAATACAATGCACTTATGAGAAAAAGAGCCTTTAAAAAATTCTACCTTGCTGTTGTAGAGGGTCAAGTCCCCTCTTCCGGTGAAGTTGTCGGGTATTTGGAAAAGGACAATTCAAGAAACAGGGTTGCTTTGACTTCGGATATGCGGAATCCGGACGCAAAAAAAGCCCATACGAAATACAAGCCGCTAAAAGGATTTGAAGGATATACGCTTATGGAAATAGAACTACTCACAGGAAGGGCCCATCAAATAAGGGTCTCCATGGCATCGATAGGACATCCTATAGTAGGAGACACTAAATACGGAGGTTCAAAAAAATACGGAGTTTCGACACAGCTGCTCCATGCCTACAAAATGATCGTTGAAGATCAGACATTTGAATGTGAAAACAAGGAACTTAATTCTTTTATAAAAAAACTGGAGAAAAAGAAAGGAAACAAATAAATGGCACATGAAATTATGGAATGGGTCAAGACAATATTGTTGTCGGTAGCCATTGCATTTATAATAACGCTTTTTGTAAGGCCCACACTTGTAAAGGGATACTCAATGTATCCGACCCTTGAACCGAACAATTATCTGGTTATAAACAAAATCCCGTATACCTTGGGGGAACCATCCAGAGGAGACATAGTGGTTTTCAAGTCACATCTGCTGACAGATGACGGAAGAGAAAAAGACTTGATCAAAAGGGTTATAGCAGTTCCGGGCGACCATTTGAAAATTGACAGCGGAAGGGTTTATGTAAATGATATGGAGCTTGACGAATCATATATCAATGGCAGCTTTACAAGAGGAGACTTGGACATAAAAGTGCCTGACGAAAAGATTTTTGTTATGGGAGACAATCGTGAGAAGAGCTTGGACAGCAGGGATTCGAGGGTTGGACCGGTCAATCTCGGGATGATTCGTGGAAAGGTTCTTGTTAGACTCTTTCCATTTGACGAAATTGGAAACGTGGATTAGGGGAGGTTCTTGATGAATACAGTCAAGGTTTATTTTAACAGTGAGATGCATGAATTTGAAAAAGGCACCAAATTGATGGAAATGATACCGCATTTGGGTTCTTTTGACTGCAAACCGCTTGCTGCAAGAGTCAACAATCATTTCAGGGACCTGAATTATCCAATCAATCATGATTCCAATGTGGAATTCGCGGATTTGCGCGATTCCGACGGCCAGAAGGTTTACCAGAGAAGCCTCAGCTTTGTGTTCATAAGGGCGGCAAGGGAAATAATTAAGGATGCAAAAGTTTTCATAGAGCATTCTTTGGGCAAAGGCATATATTGCGAGATAAAGACAAAAGAAATATTGGACGAATCCGCAATTAAAAAAATCAAAATCAGAATGATGGAGATAGTTGAGAGAAAAGAGCCTTTCACTCTTTCTGTAATAACCAAAAGCCAAGCTGTAAATCTGTTTGAAAAATGCGGTATGAACGATAAAAAGGAACTCTTCGAGTATTCCAGTGAAAATAAAGTCAGTATTTATAGATGCGGTTGGCTTTTTGATTATTTTTATGGATATATGGTTCCGGATACAGGATATCTTGATCTTTTTGATTTGTTCAAATACCAAAAGGGGCTTGTGCTCCAACTGCCGGACAGGGATAATCCTTCAGTTATAACAGCGTTTGGAAACTATAACAAATTGGCTGCAATTTTTGATGAAACAGAAGCATGGGGAGACATACTGGGAATAGCCAATGTGGCAAACCTCAATGGAATGATAAAAAACGGGAAAAGCGGCGAAATAATACATATTTCCGAAGCCTTGCATGAGAAAAAAATAGCGAATATTGCTGATACAATAAACAGCAGGGATGCCCGAGTAATAATGATAGCCGGACCGTCTTCCTCAGGAAAGACCACTTTTGCCGAAAGGCTTTATATTCAGCTTAGGGTGTTGGGATTGAAACCCATGACGATGTCAACGGACGACTACTTTGTCGATCGTGATAAGACTCCCAAAAAATCGGACGGGTCATACGACTTTGAATCTCTCGACGCTTTGGATATTAAAAAGTTCAATGAAGACTTGAAAAATTTGTTGACTGGAGAATTTGTGAAGTTGCCCAAATTCGATTTCATGAGCGGAAAAAGGCATTATCCAAACAAAGAAATCAAGCTTAATCTGAATCAGCCGATTATTGTTGAAGGAATACATGGATTGAATGGCTTTCTTTTGCCCAAAATACCGAAAGATAGAGTTTTTAAAATTTATATAAGCGCTTTGACACAGTTGAATATTGACAACCACAATAGGGTTAGGACTACGGATGCAAGACTGATTCGGCGAATAGTGAGAGACGGCAGCTACAGGGGACATGATGCGGTCAAGACTATTTCAATGTGGAAAAATGTAAGAGACGGAGAAGAAAACAACATATTTCCATTCCAGGAAGAAGCTGACATAATGTTCAATTCGGCATTGGTATATGAATTGGCAGTACTAAAGAAACATGTCGAACCGCTTCTAAGGGAAATTGACGACAGCAAAAGGGAGTATGCCGAGGCGCGCAGATTGCTGAAATTGTTGAGCAATTTCATTTCCATAGATAACGAGTGCCATATTTTAAAAAATTCAATTTTAAGAGAATTCATTGGTGGAAGTTGTCACATTTAGACGATAAGAAGGGGTAGGATTATGGAGAAAAGCGGTTTGAAGGGTGTCAAATTTGAAATTCGCATCGTTGTTGCATATGCTGTTTTCTTCACAATTTTAATAAGTTCATATAAACTTATGCTGATGAGGATAGGTATGGGAGAGAGCCTGTTCGGGCAAATGAACCAGGATATTTTGTTGACTTGGTATCTTGTTTTGGAGGTCTTTGGCATAGCGATTTCATTGATGATTTGCGCAAATTGCTATTATTCACTTTTGCAGATGAGAAGAATGAGGCTTGCCTATGCATATGCCGGCTTTTTTTCAATGGCCGTCATGGATTTTTTCCATGTGATTTCATATGCTGGATCTACAGGCTTGTTTGAGAACTCTTCTCCGTATGCCAGCATTACATATTGGATACTTGGAAAAATTATCTTTTTCACATTCATAGCTTTTACATCTTTTGTCCCTCTAAAAAGGAAATTCACGAAAAAAATAAGCCTTGTAAATACTACTTTGCTTTTAATGCTCGCAGTCGTATTCCTATTGATTTATTCGGGAACAGTACTTGTTGACGCAAGGTCCAGATTTGTTTTCGCAGGGATTATCATAATTGCCATTCAGATGACTTCTGCCTATAATTTCACTAAAACAGGAATTAAAACAAAAAATTGGTATTTTGTAATTTTTGCGTTTGGCATATTGATGTTCTTGTTCAACGAGGTCATATTTGTGATTAGAGGGCAAAACTATGGGGTTGTAAGCATTTATGCCAACATCATAAAGATTATGGCTCTATTGTTTATGTTCAAGGCTTTGTTCAGCTACAATATCAATTCGCCGTGGATTCAGATGATGGAAGCGCAGGAACGAATAAAAAAATATGCCTCCGATTTGGAAAATGTAATAGACAAGAAGACTCAAAAGATCAATGAAGCAAATAAGAATATAATGAAGGAAATAAACTACGCTAGAGAAATCCAGCAGTCATTGCTTCCTAAGAACGACTTGATTATTAAAGATACGAGATTTGTATCCAGATATATGCCATGCGAGAATTTGAGCGGTGATTATTTTGACATATTCAAAGTGGACGATGAAAAC
This sequence comes from uncultured Peptostreptococcaceae bacterium, assembly GCA_964484935.1. GTDB lineage: Bacteria > Bacillota > Clostridia > Peptostreptococcales > BM714 > BM714. Next base: position 44,182 of record CAZAFW010000010.1, on the reverse strand, counting down.
GTAGGCATGTACATATTGGATGTTTCGGGGCATGGAGTTTCTGCGGCTCTAATGACAATGTTCTGCATCAATACAGTAAAATCCACCGAAAGGCTTATTAACAGGTACAGGGGGCTGAAGCCGCATAGAAATCTGATTCATTTTTATGAATCATTCAATAAAATGAGTTTTCCTCCTGCCATGCACATGGTTATATTCTTTGCGACATATAATTTCAAGAACAAGGTGTTGACCTATAGTTCGGGAGGAATGAATTGCTTTCCGATTTTGATCAAGCAAGAAGGAGGACATGCTTTTCTCGACAAAAGCAAAGGTTTTCCGATTTGTCAATGCAGTGAATTCTATACGCCGGAGTATTACAGCAGCAGTATCAATTTGCACAAGGGCGACAGGGTTGTGTTTTATACTGACGGATTGGTGGATCAAAAGAAAAATGGCGTATTTGGACAAGAGGACTTGATAGAATTGATGGAATCCAATAGAGAAAGGGACCTGGAAACTGTCGACAGGTACATCGCAGAGAGAATGGAAGAAAACGGAGGCAGATTTGAAGACGATATAACATATTTCATAATGGAAATCATTTAAAAGGAGAATGATGGGCATGAAAGAAGTAATAGTTCTGCATGAACTTGAACAGATCAAAGCGGTATCCAATTCTTATAGAATTCAAGTCATAAAAGCCTTCGAAGGAGACCTTGCTACTGCAAAGACGATTGCCGATAGGATGGGAGAACCCCATGCAAAGGTAAATTATCATATCAAGGAGTTGCTGAATGTAGGTGTTCTTGAACTTGTAGCAGAGAAGATTAGGCTAGGGATAGTTGAAAAATTCTATAAGCCATCCGCCAAGATTTTTATTGTAGACAGAAATATATTGAACAGAGATGAAGTGTGTGTAGATAATTCTTTGAATGTGAGATGTATGGACATATTCGAAGGTGTGTCCAAAGAATTATACAAGGCGATGGAAGACGAAAATATTTTGAAAGAGGAAACATTTTTAATAAAGAATAAAGATTGTTATCTGACAAAAGAAGAAGCCGGCTTGTTGCATGAACAGGTACAGCGCCATATAGAAAATTTTATTGATGAAAGAAAGGGAAATGGATATGGAGAGACAAGAAGGTATTCAATATCCACTCTTGCCTTTCCTAAATAGCTGTTTTGAAAGGCGATATCGGGGGTTTCCATGAATCGAATTAAAGAGTTTATGAATGAAAACAAAATAAGCCATTATGGTTTGATAAGACCCAAAATCATCAAATATGGAAAAGTACTCTTGGAGAATCAAATAGGCAGTGACACTTACTCCGAATTTGCGGAAAGTGATTTTAACAAACGTTTCGATGTCAATGGAATACTGACGGGAACAGAAAGCATTTTGGTGGTGCTTTTCCCTTATGAAATGAGAAGCCATGTAAAAGGAAGCGACTCCTACGGTGTCGCTTCCTTTGCGGAAAACTTGGATTATCACATAAAAGACAGAGAAATTTTGACTAATCTTGCTGTAAGTCTGGGATTTAAAGCAGATGATTATAGAGTGCATATAGACAATGGACCAATGGTTGACAGGTATTTGGCATATTGCGCGGGGCAGGGATGGTATGGGAAAAACTGCCTTCTTATTAACGCGGAATTAGGCTCTTCATTCACAATCGGCTCGCTTTTCATGAAAAAAGAATTTGATGAAGTTGAATACTGCAACATGACGAAAATGGATGGATGCGGTGAATGTGAATTGTGTCTTAAAGCTTGCCCTAATGGGGCAATAAAGTACGGATACAGAATAGACAGCAAAGTGTGTCTTTCCGAACGACTTCAGTCGAAGAAAGAGATTCCGTATGATATGCGTGAAAAGATTACAAGTGGAGCATATGGTTGTGACATTTGCCAGGAAGCCTGTCCTTACAATAAGCGGAAGGCTAAAGCGGAAGCAAGCCGGATGGATATTTATGAAGATTTGAATCTCGGCAAAAAAAGCTTCATGGAGAAGTACGGTAAAAAAGCGTTTGCGTGGAGGGGAAATTCCCTGCACAGGAGAAATCTTCTCATTTTGCTTGGAAACAAATTCAGTGGCACTTGCGACGGCATACCTTACCAAGCGGCATTGGGATTTGCCGATTCCAGATCGTACATGCTGGCCGCCTGTTCATGGTGGGCTATGTTGAGAATAGACAGTATAAGGGCGGAAGAATGGATTAGAAAAAGGCTGCTTGTTGAAAATGACGAATTGCGTGTAGATGAAATGAAAAAATTAATAAATTATTATTGTGATGAAAATTGAAAATGTATGTGTTATATTAACATAAAAGGCAATAATGACTAAAGTGTGTCAGCCGGGCGAACAAATACATAAAGGAGGGTCATATGAGCAAGGTACACGAGTTGGGATTTCTTAAGGAGAAAATACAGGAACTAAAGAATAAGGGAGTTTACAGAAAGCTTCCGGTTTTAAGCACGGAGAATGGACCGGAAATAATCATAAATGGAAAGAGCGCTATCAATTTGTCTTCCAACAATTATTTGGGCTTTGCCGGCCATCCAAGATTGAAGAAGGCGGCTATTGAAGCAGTTGAAAAATATGGGGTTGGCTCAGGAGCCGTAAGAACTATTGTAGGCAACATGGACATACATGAGGAAATGGAGAAGGCTATAGCCGAATTCAAAAGGGAAGAGGCGGCAATGGTCTATCAGTCCGGTTTCAATTGCAATGCAGGAACCATACAGGCAGTTGTCGGCAAAGGGGACCTGATAGTGTCGGACGAGTTGAATCATGCGAGCATAATTGACGGTAGCCGTCTTTCAAGGGCCGACAAAACAATATACAAGCACAGCGACATGGACAGTCTTGAAGAGGTTCTCAAAAGCAACAGAGACAAATATGAAAACATATTGGTAATTACAGATGGAGTGTTCAGTATGGACGGAGATGTGGCAAATCTTCCGGGAATAGTCGAATTGGCTGAAAAATTTGAGGCGATGACATATGTTGACGATGCGCATGGCTCTGGAGTTTTGGGTGAAAACGGGAGAGGAACCGTAGACCACTTCAATATGCATGGAAGAATTGACTTTAGCATAGGCACTCTTTCCAAGGCGATTGGGGTAATTGGCGGATACGTCGCAGGAAGCGGTACAATGAAAGAATGGCTCAGCCATAGAGGAAGACCCATATTGTTTAGCACTTCGCTTCCGCCTGCAGCGGTAGGAGCAATTATTGAGGCTTTTAAAATATTGAATGAAACCACGGAATATACAGACAAGCTGTGGTCAAACGCAAAGTTTTTCAAGGAAAAGCTCGGAAAGCTTGGCTTCAATACCGGCAACAGCCAGACACCGATTACACCGGTTATAATAGGTGATGAGTCAAAGACAATGGAATTCTCCAGAAAACTAATGGAAAAGGGAGTTTTTGCTTCGGGTATTGTATTCCCGACAGTTCCGGTTGGAACAGGAAGAGTCAGATGCATGGTTACCGCAGCTCATTCTGAAGATCAGCTTGAAAGGGCGGTAAAAGCGTTTGAGGAAGCTGGAAAAGAATTGGGTATTTTGTAAAAGAGACGATGAACATGGCATGGATAAAAGGACACCTGAAAAGGTGTCTTTTTGATTGACAAAAGTAAAGACATGGAATAATATGAGGGTACTGACCGGTCGGTCGGAAATAAATGCGGAGGAAATGAAATGAAAATCAAGAGAATGATATCAGGAGCAATTGTTCTGACTATAATAGTTGCATTGCTGACTGCTTGCGGCGGGGAAAAACAGCAAACAGAAGGCCTTATACAGGAAACATCAATCCCTGTGGTGGTTTCAAATCCCATGAAGGGGAACATATCGCAGGATGTTGTTATTTCAGGACAATTGAAGGCTGAAAATGAAATTTCAATCATACCCAAAATTGCAGGAGCAGCGGACGTTTTGAGCCTGAATATTAAATTGGGTGATTATGTGGAAAAAGGGGATTTGCTTTTTACTCTCGACAATGGGACACTTAGTTCTTCTATAAAGGATGCATTGTTGGCATACGAGACCGCAAAAAATAATTTTGACAGAATTTCAAAGTTGTACGAGGAGGGAGCTGTTTCGAGGCAGCAGTATGAACAGGCCCAATTGTCGGTTTCAAACACACAGATAAAAGCTCTCCAAAATCAAATGAGCGATTCCTATGTAAAAGCACCAATATCTGGAGTAGTATCTGCTTTGAATATTGAGAAAAACGGTATTGCTGTTTCAGGACAGCCTTCAGCAGTTATAACAGATATAAGTGTTTTGCAGATTGAAGCGGATATAACGGAAAAATTGATAAACAAGGTTTTTGTCGGGAAAAATGTTCAGTTGATGATTCCGGCAATATCAGACGAGAAGCTTGATGCGAAAGTAAGTTTGGTTAATCCGGTGCCGAATGCCTTGACAAATCTATACAAAATGAAAATTCAGGTTGTCAACTATAATGATTTGATCAAACCCGGAATGATTGCACAAATATATTTTGTAATTGATGAGAGCAAGGATGTATTGATGCTTCCAATTGACGCTGTTATTCAGGAAGGCAGTGAGTATTTTGTATATATTGTTGAAGAAGGCAAGGCTGTCCATAAAACGGTAAAGGTTGATGTCGACAATGGAGAATATATCGAAATTATTTCTGGAATCAAAGCAGATGACGACGTGATTGTAAGCGGTCAGGAATTTGTAAAGGACATGGCTTCTGTCAGAATAATAAGGGGTGAATAGGATGAAAATATCGAATTTATCCGTAAGAAGACCGGTCTCTGTAATAATGATGATGCTTATTGTTGTGTCTTTGGGATTTGTTTCCCTCAGCAAACTTTCAATAGATTTGTATCCTGATATTGAAGTGCCTGTTGCCCTTGTAATAACAAACTACTCGGGAGTCGGTCCGCAGGAAATGGAATCTTTGGTGACCGTGCCGATAGAGGAGTCTATGGCGACCGTAAACAATGTTGACAGAATAAGTTCTACTTCGAGCGAAGGAAGCTCGGTTGTCGTCTTGGAGTTTGATTATGGCGCCGATATGGATGCGGGGACAATGCAGATGAGGGAAAAGCTCGACTTGATCAGGGATTTTCTGCCTTCTGACGCGAGCAGCCCCTTTGTGTTCAAAATCGATCCAAACGCCATGCCTATAATAATTTCCGGACTCAGCAGCGACAGGGGAATAGAGGAAATTCAGGACATAGCGGAAAACAAACTCAAGAGCCGCATTGAGAGGATTGAAGGAGTCGCATCAGTCGATATATCTGGTGGCTATGAGGACATGGTCAGGGTTTTGGTAAATCCTTTGGAACTCGACAAATACGGATTGAGCATGACTGGAATTTCCAACAGCCTGAAAATGGAGAATCTCAATCTTCCCGGAGGATCTGTAAATAAAGGCGATAAAAATTTGCTGGTCCGTTCGATTGGGGAGTTCGAGTCTGTAAAGGAAATCTCCGACACCCCGATTTTATTGGCAAATGGAGGCAAAATACAATTAAGCGATATAGCCGAAGTATCATTGATTCCAAAAGAAATAGCCAGAATAAATGAGCTTGACGGAAAGCAAAGCGTTAGCATAAATGTATTCAAGCAGTCGGGATACAATACTGTTGATGTTGCAGACAAAGTAAATTCCGAACTTGCCAAGCTTGAAAAAGAAGTGGACAGAATCCAAATAGAAAACGTTTTCGACCAATCGACATATATAAAAAAATCCATACAAAATGTATCGAAAAGCGGTCTTGTCGGAGGAGCTCTCGCCATATTGGTGCTTTACCTTTTCCTCAGAAATATTAGATCCACATTTATAATAGGAATATCAATACCTGTTTCTATAATTGCGACATTCTCACTCATATTCTTTTCGGGAATAACCTTGAATCTGATGACACTAGGAGGACTGGCTCTAGGAATGGGAATGCTGGTTGACAACTCGATAGTGGTTTTGGAAAACATCTATCGGTTCAGGCAGGCAGGATACTCAAGAATAGAGGCGGCAAAAGAAGGGGCCGGCGAAGTTGGAATGGCTGTAATAGCATCTACATTGACGACTGTTGCTGTTTTTCTGCCTATAGTTTTTGTTGAAGGAATAACTTCAATCATATTCAGGGAATTGGCTCTTACAATAACTTTTGCCTTGCTTAGCTCTTTGGTGATTGCCTTGACGGTAGTGCCTATGCTGTCATCGAAGATACTCAGGGTCACATGTTCAGAAAAAAGAAAAGTAAAGGGCAGGACAAAGATTTTTAAAATTTTTGACAATACTTTTTCAGCTTTAGAGGATAACTACAAGACACTTCTTAAAAAAGCAATAGGGCACAAACTTTTGACGATTGCGGTTGCATTGGTTATTTTCATAAGTTCCATTATTGCTGTAGCGCAAGTAGGGGCGGAATTCCTTCCAAGCACGGATGAGGGGAGAATAAGCATAAGTGTTGAACTTCCGACTGGAGCAAAACTTGAAAAAACTAAAAACTATGTTGATGAAATCGAAGAAATTATAAAAGATATCCCGGAAATCAAAACGGTTTTCGCTTCAATTGGCGGGGGCAATTCTTTCATTTCAAGCGGAAGCCAAAGCAATGCAGCATCGCTTGATTTGGCTCTTGTAAGTTTGGCGGAAAGAGAAAGAAGCAGCAAGTATGTCGCTGACGACATAAGGAAAAGGCTTTCGGATATTCCGGGAGCGGATATTCAAGTCCAGGCGGTTTCAAATCAAGCAGGTGGTCCTGGAATGGGATCAACACCCATAAGCATAAGAATACAGGGTGATGAGTTGGATGTTCTCAAGGGAATTTCACAGGATTTTATTGACATATTGAACTCTGTGAAAGGCACGAGGGAAGTTTCATCAAGCTTCGATGAAGGATTGCCGGAAATACAGGTCAAGATAAAACGGAATATCGCTTCACAATACGGCATTTCATCTTACCAGATAGCACAGACAGTGAGAGATAATTTATCCGGAGTCAGCTCCACAAAATACAAAGTCGGCGGAAATGAAATTGATGTAATGATTCAAGCTGTTGATTATTTGAAGGACGATATTAACAATTTCAAATATTTGCAAATAAAAAGCCCCATGGGTATAAGTGTTCCGCTTGAACAGATTGCAGATATTTATGAAACTAAGGGACCGGTCAGTATCAGCAGGGTTGGACAGGTTAGAACGGTCACCGTAACTTCCGATATAATTGGAAGGGATTTGGCAGGCATTGTTTCTGATATTGAAGCCCAAACTGACGATTATTATCTGGAAGACGGATACAGCTTTGAAATAGGCGGCGAAAACGAGGAACTTGTCGAATCATTCAAGAGCCTTTTCCTCGCGCTCATATTGGCTGTTTTCCTGGTTTATATGATTCTTGCTTCGCAATTCGAGTCCCTGCTTTATCCTTTCATTATAATGTTCACGGTGCCGCTAGCATTTTCCGGCGGGGCTTTTGGATTGTTTCTGACGGGTAGAACCCTAAGTGTGCCGTCCGTAATCGGAATTCTTATGTTGGCCGGAATAGTGGTCAACAACGCCATAGTCCTTATCGACTATGTCAATATACTGAGAAGAAAGGGCCACGACGCGATTGAAGCTATTTTGATGGCAGGGCCTACAAGGCTTAGGCCAATACTAATGACATCACTGACAACAATTTTGGCTCTGATGCCCATAGCTTTAGGCACAGGAGAAGGTGCGGAGATACAATCTCCATTGGCAACAGTTGTAATAGGGGGTTTGCTTCTTTCAACACTTTTGACACTTGTGCTCATTCCGGTGATGTATCTTGTAATGGACGGTCTTTCAACGCGCACGAAAAAATGGCTCAAAAGAAATAAACACAAGGAGGAACCTTGTGGTGAATAAGAATGTCAAGAGGGAAACGATTCTAAAGGCGGCACTTAACGCTTTTTCGAAAAATGGATATCACGATACGAGAATGGAAAACATTGCAAAAATTGCCGGTGTAGGAAAAGGAACACTTTACGAATATTTCTCCAACAAGGAAGAACTTTTCAAGGAATCGCTTGAACATGCGATAAATATATATTTTGACAGAATAAACAATGCTGTTCAAGAAGGGAAAAATGTAGAGGAAAAAATTCTTGGAATTTTAAAAGTCGAGTGCGGAACAAAAAAAAAATATGACAACTTTGCATTCGCTTTCATGAGGGAATCTGCCAGTGTGCAAATGGATTTCAAGAAATTCATTTACAGGATAAGAGAAATTAAGATAGGACTGTACAGCAAAATTATTAAAAATGCAGTTGATGAAGGCATATACTGCGATGATTTGGATGTTGATTTGGCAGCGTCCATTTTATTGGGGTCATTGAATCAAGTACAATTCAAGAATTTTTACCATGGATCGAATGAATTTTCGATTGACGATACGAGAAACACATTAAAAATTCTCGACCACGGTTTTAAAAAGAAGCAGTTTTCATAAATGCTTCTTTTTTTTATATTCTCTATAATATATTATTAAATAGGGTGGTTGTAATGTTGATTGGAAGTTGTCTTGTAGATATGAGGCTGAAAGGCGTGAAGACGCTAAAAAATAAAAGAAGCATAATAAAGAAACTTATAAACAGAATCAAGAAAAATTTCAATGTTGCAATCGCGGAAGTTGGCAAACAGGATATTTCAGACAGGGCTGAAATAGGATTCACGGTTGTTTCTACAGAAAGAAGCCATTTGGACAGTCAAATTGACAACATTATAAACGACATGGAATATTTTGGACAGCCGGACATAGAAATAATAAATTTTGATAAGGAAATATACTAATGGTGGAAAAACTTTATGAAGATATGGATTCTAAGGAAATAAAAAGAGTGGTTGAAAAATTAAGAGATGTTTACAATGATGCAAAACCAGGATTGAATTATAAAAATCCGTTTGAGTTGTTGATTTCAACAATTCTTTCGGCGCAGTGCACCGATGCAAGGGTAAACATAGTTACAAAGGTTCTTTTTAAGAAAGCGCGGACGCCACAGGAAATTTTGCTTATGAGTGAATTGGAATTGTCTGATATAATTAAAAGCTGCGGTTTGTATAGAATGAAAGCTAAGAACATCCTAGGAACATGCAATTTGCTTATTTCAGATCATGGCGGGAATGTGCCGAATACACGCAGTGAACTCATGAAATTCCCTGGTGTGGGAAGAAAGACTGCAAATGTAGTTTTAAGCCATGCTTTTGGTAAGCCGGCGATGGCAGTGGATACGCATGTCCAAAGAGTTTCAAACCGGATAGGGATTGCCTCTTCCGACACTCCACAAAAGACAGAGTTGCAGCTTATGGAAATTATAGAAGAAAAGGATTGGGGTGATGCGCATTTGTGGCTCATAAGCCATGGACGGAAGATATGCACTGCAAGGAAGCCGAAGTGCGACATATGCCCAATAAATAAAGAGTGCCGTTATTTCAATAATCAGTTGAATGGAAAGTAGCTTGAATATATAATAGGGATTGTGTGTGGATGATTATTATTTAAACGGAGGTAACAATGATTTTAAAAGCAATAATACTGGGCATAATAGAAGGATTGACAGAATTTTTACCAATATCTTCAACAGGCCACTTGATTATAACAAATAGATTCCTTGATTTCGAAGGACCTTTTGCAAACACATTTGCTGTTGTAATTCAAGTTGGGGCAATATTCGCTGTAGTCTTGTACTTCAGGGAAAAATTGATTCCTAACTTTAGAAACAGGGAAGATTTCAATCGAAAGGTAAGACTATGGTCAAAAGTGTTGACGGGCGTCATTCCCGCAGTGATTCTTGGGGTTCTTTTTGAGGATATTATCGACAAGTATCTTTTCAATACGACTACTGTAGCCTTGGCTTTGATTATGGGAGCGTTTCTGCTTCTTTATTTTGAAAACAGGAATCATGTTGTTAAAGTTGAAGTTGAAGAGGAATTGACTTATTTGCAGGCGTTCTTTGTAGGGGTTGTCCAATGCTTGGCTTTGGTTCCCGGGATGTCGAGGTCCGCATCAACGATAGTGGGGGGGTTGGGTATTGGTTTTAGTAGAAAGCTTGCGGCGGAATTTTCGTTTTTTCTTGCAGTCCCGACTTTATTTGGTGCATCCTTCTACAAAATGGCGAAAAGCGGTTTGAATATAAACGGAGGGGAATGGGGGATACTTGCGGTAGGGACGGTCGTATCCTTTATTGTCGCTTATATTGTGATTGCGGCGTTCATGAATTATATAAAGAAACACAGCTTCAATTTGTTCGCATATTATAGAATTGTTTTGGGGGTATTGGTTTTGTACATTTTCAAATGATCTTAGGAGGATAAGATGGAAATAATTATTGGACTAATTGGCGGTCTTGGACTTTTTCTGTATGGAATGAATGTCATGGGTACAGGATTGGAAAAAACTGCAGGCGACAGAATGAAAAAAATCATAGAGATACTGACGAACAATAAATTCATGGCTGTGTTGGTAGGTGCTTTTGTGACTGCGATAGTGCAAAGCTCAAGCGCAACTACTGTTATGGTGGTAGGTTTTGTAAACGCAGGAATAATGAGTCTTACTCAAGCGGTTGGAATCATAATGGGTGCGAACATAGGTACAACGGTGACGGCTCAGATTGTTTCCATTGATTTGTCTTACATAGCGCCACTTGCGATAGGGATAGGAGTAATGATATGGATTTTCGCAAAAAACAGGAGAATAAAAAACATTGCGGAGATATTTATAGGATTCGGAATCCTCTTCATAGGAATGGATTTCATGAAAGATGCTGTAAAGCCATTAAGGGATTATGAGGGATTTAGGAGCATGCTGTTGAGCTTTGGGGACAAGAACTTGCTTAGCATAGTTTTTGCCATATTCACAGGCTTTGCAATAACTGCGATAGTTCAAAGCTCGAGTGCCACTACAGGTATTCTGATTGCCTTGGCAAGTGAAGGGCTTTTACCTATAGAGTCGGCTTTTCCGATTTTGCTTGGCACTAACATAGGCACATGCGTAACAGCAATGCTTTCAAGTGTAGGAGCCAATAAAACAGCCAAAAGAGCGGCACTTGTGCATCTTATGTTCAATGTTATTGGGACAGCTGTTTTCGTGATTTTTTTCACCGGCCCAACCATAGCCGCGGTAGTGAAAATATCGCCCGGAAATTCGGCTAGGCAATTGGCGAATGCGCATACATTCTTTAATATCACAAATACAGTTATATTATTGCCTTTCTCAGCCTTGTTGGTAAGTATAGCCCAGAAAATCATTCCATATCACGAGGATGAAGAAAAAGAGATTGAAGGAATTAAATATCTTGACGACCGTATCCTCGAAACACCTTCAATTGCTTTAATACAGGTCATAAAAGAAGTTCTGCATATGAGCAATCTCACCAGGTACTCATATGAAAATTCTATTGATTCGCTTATAAATCAAAACACGAAAAGCATTGAAAATACTTTCAGGATAGAGAAAAAAATCAATGAATTGGAAAGGGCCATATCGGCATATCTCGTAAAACTGTCCAACCGGGAAGTTTCCAACATTCAACGCGAAATAATCACAGGACTTTTCAATACAATAAATGATATAGAAAGAATTGGCGACCATGCGGAAAACATTGCCGAGCTTGCGGAAGTTTGCATTGAGAGCCGATTGGATTTTTCTGACAAGGCGAAAGAAGAACTGCAATTCATGTCCGACAGGGTAATGAAATCATTTATGCAGTCCATGACGGCAATGAAGACCGGGGAAATGGATTTGGCGGAAAGAGTAATCCAAAGAGAGGATGAAATTGACCGTATGGAAAAAGAACTCAGAAAAAGCCACATCGACAGATTGAACCAAGGGATGTGCATAACGAGCGCAGGAGTAATATTCTTGGACGCTATCAGCAATTTGGAAAGAATGGGAGACCACGCATCTAATATTGCATGGTCTGTAATAGATGCAGGCAGGCTTCACTATTTTAAAAGGGCGTAGGGAAAAGAAAGGATTATAAATGAACATTGTTTTATATCAGCCGGACATTCCACAGAATACGGGCAATATTGCGCGAACATGCGCAGTTACAGGAAACAGGCTCCATATAATAAAGCCTTGCGGTTTCAATTTGGACGACAAGACAGTGAAAAGGGCAGGTTTGGATTATTGGCCTCTTTTATCAAAAGAAATACATGAATCCCTTGAAGATTTTCTTAGTAAGTACGGGAACGCAAACATCTGCCTTATAACAACAAAGGGCGAAAAAAACTATGACCAAATACCGTTTGAAACTGAAACATTCATTTTATTCGGACGGGAAAGTTCCGGCTTGCCGGATAAGCTTCATGAAATTTATTTAAAAAATCGATATAGAATCCCCATGAAAGCCGTCGAGGGAGCCAGGTCCTTGAATCTTTCAAATTCGGTAGCTATTGTGGTGTACGAGGGGATGAGAAAAAACGGATTTATCGGGTTTGAGTAAAATATTTTGATTTTATGCTATAAAAATAAAACATCATTAAAATAAAAATATTGTTGAATATTTAACAGACTTTGTATATAATAGTCATAGATAGAACAAATAGTTTAAGCGTAAACATCAAATATTCCTATCACAATTTAATAAATCGATTTGGATGAACCATGCGGGAGAGAGTTCGAAAGGACCGCCGAAGGAAAAAGTTTCAACGTTGCCGTTTGAAACAAAATTCTCAGGCAAAGGAACCGTACGGGGACAAGTCTCTGAAAAGCTTGAATTTTGAGCACCGAAGGGGCAATTTTTATGGAACATCATAAAGAGAAACTCTCAGGTCTTATGACAGAGAAGCAGTGGGCTATTATAAAATCCTATTGCTTTTTTTTATTGTTGAAGTCCTTGGAGAAAGAACCGGAGGGAATACATAATGATACTGATTACCAACAACAAAAGGGTAGCGGAAACATTCGGAGACAATATTGATTTACATTTCATGCCTGAAAAGACTTATCAGGAAATACTTCTTTATACAAGGGACAGAATCCATGAAGGATACAAACTTCTTTCACATCCATTGTCTGGAAGCGTCAAGCCAAATGAAACACCATTCAAATCAATTCTAATCAGTGAAAAACAGCAAACCTTGGATTATGACTCTCTTGTCATAATTGAAGACAGTCTTGCGACTGTAAGAAAATTCAATAATAACAAAATAACACCAAAGTGGACAGAATCGATACTCGATGATTTTCGAGTTATAGATCTTTCGCTTATAAAAGGTGCTATAGAAGGAAATCTATAAACAGACTAGGAGGATAAGAGAACATGGAAAATTTATACGATGTTGTAATAATAGGGGCCGGACCGGCGGGCTTGGCTGCTGGACTATATTCTGCAAGGGCAAAGATGAAGACTTTGATTCTTGAGAAGGACAAGGCGGGAGGACAAATTGTAACGACAAATGAAGTTGCAAACTATCCGGGTTCCATAGATGGGGCAACCGGACCTGGCCTTGTTGCCAGAATGGTTGAGCAGGCTGAAAGTTTTGGGGCTGAAAGAAAGAAAGATGAAATAGTGAAAGTTGATTTTCAGGATAAAATTAAAGTTGTAACAGGGGAAAAGGATGTTTATAAGGCTAAAGTCGTCATAATTGCTACAGGCGCAAGCCCAAGATATCTCGGCGTTCCAGGCGAGAGGGAATTAACCGGTAAAGGGGTGTCATATTGCGCAACGTGCGATGCGGACTTTTTCACAGATCTTGAAGTTTTCGTCATAGGAGGAGGAGACACGGCGGTTGAAGAGGCAATGTACTTAACTAAGTTTGCCAGAAAAGTTACCCTTGTCCACAGAAGAGATGAGCTTAGAGCCGCAAAGTCTATACGTGAAAAAGCCTTTAAAAATGAGAAGATGACATTTATATGGGACTCCGTTGTAGAGGAAATCAAAGGAGACGGAATTGTAGAAAAATTGGTTTTGAAAAATAAAAAGACCGGTGAAATAACAGAAATAGATGCACCGGAAGAAGACGGCACTTTCGGAATATTCCCTTTTGTAGGCTATATTCCCAAAAGTGAATTGTTCAAAGACTTCATGGAAACCGATGCGGGAGGATACTTGATTACCGATCCTGACATGAAGACAGCTATTCCTGGAGTTTTCGCAGCCGGAGATATCAGGCACAAATCATTGAGACAAGTTGTGACAGCTGTTGCTGATGGAGCAATCGCCGCTGTTCAAGCGGAAAAATACATTGAAAATCTATTTGAAAAATAAAAGGAGGTTTGAAAAGATGGTTATTCTTGAAAAGAACAATTTTGAAGAAGAAGTTTTAAATTCCAAAGGACTTGTGCTTGTGGACTTTTGGAGCGATGGATGCGAGCCTTGCAAAGCTTTGATGCCTGACGTGGAGGCCTTGGCCGAAAAATACGATGGGAAGGTGAAGTTTTGCAAGTTGAACATCACCAAAGCCAGAAGGCTTGCTATTTCTCAAAGAGTAATGGGTCTGCCGACTATCCTGCTCTACAAAGACGGCGCAAAGATTGAAGAAGTGACAAAGGATCAAGCAAAAGCGGCAAACATTGAAGCAATGATTGTGAAACACGTTTAATTTTGCCTTAAGGCAATGCTTGGCATTGCCCAAAATAAAGGGGGGTGAATGTTTTGCGTTTGGAACTTGGAAAAATCAAGATTGCAGATGTTCAATTTTCGGAAGCAACTAAAGTTGAAAATGGAACCCTGTATGTCAACAAGCAGGAAATCATCGATTTGGTAATGGAGGACGAACACATTGTAAAATGTGTTGTAGAACTTGCAAGACCTGGTGAAAGTGTTCGAATTACACCTGTCAAGGATGTAATAGAACCTAGAGTCAAGGTTGAAGGTCCGGGAGGAATGTTCCCTGGGATGATCAACAAAGTTACGACTGTCGGAGAGGGAAAAACCAACACATTGAATGGGGCCGCTGTTGTAACTTGTGGAAAGATTGTAGGATTCCAGGAAGGCATCATAGACATGTCCGGACCTGGCGCTGAATTGACTCCGTTCTCAAAATTGAACAATGTGTGTGTTGTTGTAGAGCCGAAAAAAGGAATAGAACAGCACACATACGAAAAAGCCGCAAGAATGGCTGGGCTTAAAGTTGCAACATACTTGGGCAAAGCCGCAATGGATGTTGAGCCTGATGAAATAGTCGCTTACGAAACAAAGCCTTTGCTAGATCAAGTGGCAGAGTATCCGGATTTGCCAAAAGTAGGATATGTCTACATGCTGCAAACGCAAGGACTGCTTCATGACACTTATGTTTATGGGGTGGATGCAAAGAAAATAATTCCGACTGTTCTTTATCCGACAGAAATAATGGATGGTGCGGTGCTTAGTGGAAACTGTGTTTCAGCATGTGACAAGAACACCACTTACCATCATTTGAACAATCCAATAATTGACGAGCTATATAAGAAACACGGCAAGGAACTCAATTTTATCGGAGTAATAGCGACCAATGAGAATATTTATCTTGCCGATAAGGAAAGATCCTCAAATTGGTCTGCAAAATTTGCAAAATTCCTAGGATTGGATGCAGTGGTAATATCGCAGGAAGGCTTTGGAAATCCCGATACCGATTTGATTATGAACTGCAAAAAAATCGAGGAAGAAGGAATAAAAACCGTAATAGTGACAGATGAGTATGCAGGAAGAGACGGCGCGTCCCAGTCCCTTGCGGATGCTGATCCAAAAGCCGACGCTGTAGTGACAGGCGGAAATGCAAACGAGGTAATCGTTTTGCCTCCTATGGACAAAGTAATCGGAATGCTGGATTATGCAGACAAAATCGCCGGCGGGTTTGACGGCAGTCTAAGGCCCGATGGAAGTATCGAAGCGGAAATTCAAGTCATTACGGGTGCCACAAACGAATTGGGCTTCAATAAATACTCGTCAACAACATACTAAAAAATAAAGAATGAAAGGATGATGATTAATGAGCGCTTTTGAAAACAAGAAAATCATAATCATCGGAGATAGAGACGGCGTACCGGGACCTGCAATTGAAGAATGCATAAAGACTGTTCCCGGAACCGAAGTTGTATTCTCCGCTACAGAATGCTTCGTCTGAACAGCTGCAGGAGCAATGGACCTGGAAAACCAAAACAGAGTTAAAGATCTCGCCGAAAAACACGGTGCCGAAAATGTGGTTGTAGTATTCGGCGCAGCAGAAGCTGAATCAGCAGGTTTGTCCGCTGAAACCGTTACAAACGGAGATCCTACCTTTGCAGGTCCTTTAGCAGGAGTCCAGTTGGGACTCGCAGTTTACCACGCAGTCGAGCCGGAATTCAAGGAAGCTGTCGATTCTGACGTCTACGACGAACAGGTAAGCATGATGGAAATGGTTTTGGATGTGGATGAAATAATCGAAGAAATGACGTCCATAAGGAATGATTTTTCCAAGTACTGATAACAGAAAACGTGAAAGGGGGGAAACAAAATGAGTAAGTATAAAGTTGTTCATTATATAAATCAGTTTTTCGCCGGCATCGGTGGCGAAGAAAAAGCGAACATCCCACCGGAAATGAGAGATGGATTAGTAGGGCCGGGAATGGCTCTCGCCGCAGCTTTCAAGGATGATATGGAAATCGTTGCAACAATTATTTGTGGAGATTCCTATTATGCAGAGAATATGGAGAATGCAGAAGCGACAATTTTGGAAATGGTTAAATCCAAATCCCCGGATATGTTCATAGCAGGGCCGGCTTTCAATGCCGGAAGATATGGAACAGCCTGCGGAGCAATATGCAAAGCAGTAAAAGACAATCTTGGAATCCCCGTTTTGACAGGAATGTATGTAGAAAACCCGGGAGCTGATATATTCAAAAAAGATTTGTTTATAGTAGAAACCAAAAATTCAGCTGCCGATATGAGAAAAGCCATACCTAAAATGGCTGCGCTAGCAATGAAAATGGCCAAGGGCCAAGAACTGGGAAGTCCGGCTGAAGAGAATTATATCGAAAGAGGACTAAGAAGGAATATATTCAGAGAAAAAAGAGGGGCGGAGAGAGCCGTTGAAATGTTGATGGCAAAAGTCAACGGAAAGCCTTTTGTTACTGAATATCCCATGCCAGTTTTCGATAATGTGGCACCGGCTGCAGCTCTTAAAGACCTTAAAAATGCCAAAATTGCAATTGTAACTTCAGGCGGCATCGTTCCCAAGGGCAATCCCGACCATATAGAATCGTCGAGTGCGTCAAAATACGGAAAATACGATTTGACCGGATTTGACTATTTGACAGACGAAACCCATGAAACTGCGCATGGCGGGTATGACCCATGTTACGCAAACAGCAATCCCAACAGGGTTCTTCCAATTGACGCTTTGAGAGAACTTGAAAAAGAAGGTGTAATCGGAGAACTTCACAAATACTTCTACACCACAGTAGGAAATGGTACCTCAGTTGGAAATGCAGTTAAATTTTCAAAGGAATTTGCAAAAGAACTTTTATCCGACGGAGTCGACGGAGTAATAATGACTTCCACCTGAGGCACCTGTACAAGATGCGGTGCATCTATGCTGAAAGAAATTGAAAGAGTCGGCTTGCCTATAGTCCATGTATGTACTGTCGTACCGATTTCATTGACAGTTGGAGCAAACAGAATCGTGCCGGCAATAGCAATACCTCATCCTCTGGGAGACCCAAGTCTCAATGACGAGGAAGAAAAGAGCTTGAGAAAAGATTTGGTTGAAAAAGCTCTTAAGGCTTTGACGGTTGAAGTGGACGAACAGACGGTATTTGAGGACTAAAAGATAAGGGGGCGGTCTTATGATTGAGGCCGCCTTTATTTAAAATAATATTGCATATATATCAACTTTGGAGGTGAGGACATGAAATTTCCTATAGTCAAAGGGGCTGGCTATGTTTTGGTCAATACTCCGGACATGGTCGTTCATAACGGATCCACGCAGACGACTGAAAGATTGTCAAATCCGAATTCTGAATATCTTAGAGGATTGACAGAGCATATCAGAGCCTTCGATGAGGTTGTGGCGTATTTGCCTAATCAGGTTTACATTGGGAATTTGCATCCTGAGAAACTGAAAGAATACGATATGCCGTGGTTTGACAAGGAATCCCCCATAAAAGAAAGATTTGGGAAATACGGAGAGATCATGCCCCAGGACGAGTTTATCGGTCTGATGAAAATGGCTGATGCCTTTGACCTTGTCAAATTAGACAAAAAATTTGCAGCGGAAGTAAAACAGAAGCTTAAAAACCATCCTCTTTTTGATGAAACGGACATTGAAAAAATTAAAGAAGGGGTGGAAATCGAGGAAATCATATCGCAAATGAATGAATATCATGCAGAAGGCATTTATATGAACGGCAAAGTGGTAGGATGTGTCAAGAGAGCTCATGACATTGACATAAACCTAAACGCGCATACTATGTTTGAAAACATTGTTGTCAAGGCTTCTGGAACGTTGGCGCTTAAAAACCTTATTGCAAAGAATGACTTGGACCCTGCTTCAATTGAGTATGTGATTGAATGCTCGGAGGAAGCTTGCGGAGACATAAACCAGCGGGGCGGAGGGAATTTTGCCAAGGCTATAGCTGAAATGGCGGGAGCTGTAAATGCTACCGGGTCTGACACAAGAGGGTTTTGCGCCGCACCTACGCATGCCTTGATAAATGCATCGGCATTGGTACAGGCGGGAGTCTATGAAAATGTTGTTATTGTAGCAGGCGGAGCAACGGCAAAGCTTGGTATGAATGGAAAAGACCATGTCAAAAAAGGCTATCCTGTTTTGGAGGATGTGCTTGGTGGATTCGCAGTAATGATAAGCCGAAATGATGGAGTCGGCCCCGTAATAAGAACGGATCTTGTAGGAAGGCATACCGTAGGAACAGGTTCGTCGCCACAAGCCGTCATAACGTCTTTGATAACTGCTCCTTTGGACAAGGGGAGTCTTAAAATAACCGATATTGACAAATATTCGGTAGAAATGCAAAACCCCGATATTACAAAGCCGGCAGGTGCAGGTGACGTTCCGACATCAAACTATAAAATGATCGGAGCCCTTGGCGTAAAAAGAAAAGAAATTGACCGCAAAGATCTTATGTCATTCGTCGAGAAGCACGGATTGCCGGGTTGGGCGCCTACTCAGGGGCATATACCTTCCGGTGTTCCTTATTTGGGTTTTGCAATTGACGATATGACGGATGGAAAAATTGAAAAAGCCATGATTGTTGGCAAGGGAAGCCTGTTTCTTGGTCGTATGACCAATCTATTCGATGGAGTTTCAGTTATTCTCGAAAAGAATACCGGCATGGAAGAGAGGGAATCGGTTTCAAAAGAAGAAATAAAGAAACTGATTGCTGAAGCCATGAGGGGATTTGCTGAAACGCTGACTGATGAATAGGGGTGTTGATATGGCTGAAAATATTGCAATAAAAAAAATGATAAAAGATACTTTTGTGGAAATAGCCGATTCCATTGAAAAAGGCGCTTTTGGACGGAAAATGAGAGTCGGTCTGACAATTCTCGGAAGCGAGCATGGAACGGAAAACATGGTTAAAGGTGCAGAGCTTGCCGCTTCGAGATTGAGAGATACTGAAATTGTTTTGATAGGACCGGAAAGCGGGTCTAATCTTGAAACCCTTGTTGTTGAAAGTGAAAATGAAATGCATCTAAAAATGGAAGAAATTCTGGATTCTGGTTTCATTGATGCGTGTGTGACCATGCATTATAATTTTCCGATTGGAGTTTCGACTGCGGGAAGGGTTGTCGTGCCTGGAACCGGAAAGGAAATGATTATTGCCACTACAACCGGGACATCTTCCATGAATCGCATAGAAGCGATGACAAGGAATGCATTGCATGGGATAATCGCTGCCAAGGCAATCGGAATCGAGGAGCCGACAGTTGGAATTCTCAATCTTGACGGGGCTAGACAAGTCGAGAGGCTTCTAAGTGAATTGAAAGCCAACGGATACGATATTTCATTCGGAGAGTCTGCAAGAGCGGACGGTGGGGTTGTCATGAGGGGGAACGACCTCCTTTGCGGCAGCGTGGACGTAATGATAACGGATACATTGACAGGAAATATCCTTATGAAAATGTTTTCATCCTATACAACAGGCGGAAGCTATGAAGCGGCTGGCTACGGGTACGGACCCGGAGTCGGAAAGGATTACGGTCGAAACATATTGATCCTTTCCAGAGCTTCAGGGATTCCGGTGGTTGCCAATGCAATAGAGTATGCATCATGCTTGGCCCGGGGCGGACTGGGGGGTATCGCCCGGGATGAATTCGAAAAAGCGGAAAAAGCCGGATTGAAAAATTTGATTGAAAGCTCGTCCAAAGAAAAGAAAGAAACTTCTGAAGAATCGGCAGACCCGCCAGCAAAGGAAATTGCGACTGGGACCTTGTCAGGTATAGACATAATGGAATTGGAAGATGCAGTCAAGGCCTTGTGGAAAGCAGGAATATATGCTGAAAGCGGAATGGGCTGTACGGGTCCGGTTGTAATGGTCAACGAAGAAAAAGTAAAGACGGCTGCGGATGTGCTTGTTGAAAAAGGATATATGGCAAAAGAATCATCACCATGCTAAGTAGAAACAGGGCGGAAATTTAAAACCGCCCTATTTTTTTATTTTTGTAAGCTTTGGAAGGATTTTGGGTAACAATGTAGAAGTATGGGAAAAGATAAATAAATCAATCAAATGAGGAGGATTATTTAATGAGTAGAAAATGGTTGGCATTATTTTTAGTATTGATTTTGATGGTTTCGGTTTTTTCAGCTTGCGCGCCAGCGGAAGAAGCGCCAGAGGAAGAAGCACCTGGAGATGTTGCGGAAGAACCAGTGGAGGAAGCATTAAGAGTCACAATGATAACTGACACAGGCGGATTGGGCGACGAGTCTTTCAATGATTCGGCATATGCAGGACTTGTAAAAGCCGAAGAGGATTTTGGCGCTAAAGTAAGCGTTTTGGAATCTCAAACTGCTGACGATTATGGGCCGAATCTTTCAGCTGCGGCTGAAGATGGAGCTGACCTTATAATTTCAGTTGGTTTCTTGATGAAAACTGCAACTGCCGAAGCTGCAGCACAATTCCCTGACCAAAAATTTGCAATCATTGATGAAGTTGTAGATGCTCCAAATGCGGCAGGACTTACATTCAAAGAGCAGGAAGGATCATTCCTTACAGGAGTAATCGCGGGACTCATGACTGAAACAGACAAGGTTGGGTTTGTTGGCGGCATGCAGTTCGCCTTGATCGAAAAGTTCCAATACGGTTTTGAAGCCGGTGTAAAAGCGGTAAATCCAGATGCTGAAATAATAATCAACTATACAGGCGCTTTCGACAATCCCCAACTTGGAAAAGAAAATGCCCTTGCGCAAAACCAAGCCGGTGCTGATGTCATTTACCATGCTTCCGGAGCTTGTGGAATAGGCGTTATCGAAGCGGCAGGAGAACAGGGTTTCTGGGCAATCGGAGTGGACATGGACCAATCGGCACTCGATCCTGAGCATGTTCTTTGCTCAATGATCAAGCGTGTTGACAATGCTACTTATTTGGCTACAAAAGCTGTTGACGACGGAACATTCGATGGCTCCAACTTGGTCTTTGGACTTGCTGAAGAAGGTGTTGGATACAGCGACGATGCAGGTAATGTGCCTGCCGAGATAGCTGAAACAGCTGAAAACTACAAAGCTGCAATAATCGACGGCGTTTTCGAAGTACCTTATGATAAAGAAACATTCGACGCCTTTGAGATTCCCGAAATCTAAATTGTAGTTAAAAATACAAAAATAGTTTATAATAAGGTCAGATGAAAATGTCTGACCTTATTTTTTTACAGGGAGGTATGATTTTGCCAAATATAGTCGAAATGAAAAACATAACCAAAATTTTCCCGGGTGTAATCGCCAATGACAATGTCGATTTTAATCTTGAAGAAGGAGAAATTCATGTTTTGCTCGGTGAAAACGGAGCGGGAAAAACCACTCTCATGAATATACTCTACGGTCTTTATCAGCAGACATCGGGGGAAATACTCATTCGCGGCGAAAAAGTGAACATGAAAAACCCGAATACTGCAATAGAGCATAGAATAGGAATGGTGCATCAGCATTTTATGCTTGTGCCTCCTTTTACAGTGACGGAAAATATAGTTTTGGGAAACGAACCCAATAAATTCGGAAAACTGAGAATGGATATGGATTTGGCAAGGGAAAGGGTGCTTAAACTTTCCGAAAATTTTGGGCTGAAAATTGATCCGGACATAAAAGTTCAGGATATATCAGTAGGCTTGCAGCAGAGGGTCGAAATAATAAAGGCTCTTTACAGAGGAGCGGACATATTGATTTTGGATGAACCAACGGCTGTTCTTACGCCCCAGGAAATAGATGAATTAGGAGAAATAATCAAAAAGCTGACCTCGGAAGGAAAGTCAATTATTTTGATAACGCATAAACTCAAGGAAGTCATGTCGATGAGCGACCGGGTAACAGTCATACGCAAAGGTAAAGTAATAGAAACCTTGGATACGGCAGGTACCGATATGGATGCTTTGGCAGAGCTCATGGTTGGAAGAAAAGTAAAGCTTGAAGTTGAAAAGAAAGAAAAACAAGCCAGTGAGACAATTTTAAAGGTTGAAAACCTGAAGGTTCTCGACAGCAGAAAAATAGAGGCGGTAAAAGATGTTTCGTTTGAGGTGAAGGCGGGTGAAGTCCTTGCAATCGCAGGGGTTGACGGTAACGGACAGTCCCAATTGGTCGAAGCTATAACAGGTCTTTGCAAGGTTGAATCCGGAACCGTTGAATTAAACGGCGAGAATATCACCAACAGGTCGACCCGGGAAATAATAAATATGGGAGTCGGACATATACCTGAGGACAGGCATAGAAGAGGATTGATTTTGGAGCATTCATTGGCCGAGAATATGATCCTTGGATACCACCACAGCGAACCTTTCAGCAAAAGAAAGATGATGGATTACAATGCTGTAGCCAAGCATGGCAAAACCTTGATAAAAGAGTTTGACATAAGGACACCGGGAGAGCAGATTCTGGCGAAATCGCTTTCAGGAGGCAATCAGCAAAAAGTGATAATTGCCAGAGAGTTTTACAAGAACCCCAAATTGCTTATCGCGGCGCAGCCCACAAGGGGACTAGATGTTGGAGCTATAGAATTTGTCCATAAAAGGCTCATAGACCAAAGAAACAATGACAAGGCGGTTCTACTTATTTCGCTTGAGCTTGACGAGGTAATGTCATTGGCGGACCGCATTGCAGTAATATATGACGGGAGAATAGTCGGGATTGTCGATGCCAAGGATGCGACAGAAAGAGAATTGGGAATCATGATGGCCGGCGGCAAATCGGAAAGGGAGATGAAGGATGAATAAAAATGGACTTAAATGGCTGTGGGACAATCTGAAACTTCCCTTGATCGCGATTTTGCTGGGATTTATAATTGGAGCAGTTTTCATAATTATTGCAGGAAGCAATCCGATTGTGGCATACACGGCTCTTTTCAAGGGCAGCATGGGAGGCTTGTCTAAAATAGGGGAAACGCTTTATAAGACAACCCCTTTAATTTTTACTGGCTTGTCGGTTGCTTTTGCTTTTAGGACAGGTTTATTCAATATAGGAGCCGAGGGTCAGTACATAGTCGGTTCCATAACAGCTATTGCTGTCGGTTGGTATTACCAAAACTTGCCGGGAATAATACTTTTGCCCTTGATACTTGTATTTGGAGCTTTGGCTGGAGGCCTTTGGGCTTCAATAGCCGGTTTTCTTAAAGCGCGGTTTGGTGTGCATGAGGTAATCACGACAATAATGCTCAATTATACGGCACTCATAGGAACAAATTATATAATCAGAACTATATTGAATCCACAAGTACTGGAGGGAACAACTAAAATGGCGTTTTCGGTGTCCATACCTGAGAAAGCCAGGCTATCCAAGCTAAGTGAGTTTATACCCCAATTCGGGTATTCGAGCGCCCATACGGGCATATTCATTGGAATCGTATGTGCCTTGATTATTTATTATATTTTGTTCAAAACGACTTTGGGTTACGAGATAAGGACTGTCGGCTTTAACCCTGAAGCTGCAGAATACGGTGGTATAAGCAAAAAGAAAAACATAATACTTGCCATGTTCATATCGGGTCTTTTAGCCGGCTTGGCCGGTGCCGTACAAGTGGCCGGATTGATTTACAAAGTCAATATGTCGGCGGCCATGTCAGGGTATGGATTTGATGGAATTGCAGTTGCGCTTGTTGGCGGCAATCATCCAATAGGCGTTCTAGCAAGCGCCCTCCTGTTCGGAGTTTTAAGCAACGGGGCCAGAAAAATGCAATTGGCCGGGATACCCAAAGAGGTTATAGGAATTATTCAAGGAGTAATTATAATATTCATAGCAGGCAAGCTTATTGTTCAATTGATTGCCAAAAGGAAAAAGATTGCTGCGCATAAGGAGGCGGAATAAATGGACAACGGAACAAGCTTAGTAGTAATTGCAATAGCGGCCTCTGCAATTCGCCTTGCGACTCCCCTCATATTCGCTTCACTAGGAGGAGTTTTTTCTGAAAGGTCTGGAGTTGTAAACATAGCGCTTGAAGGCATAATGATAATGGGAGCATTTTTTGCCGTACTTTTTACACACTTGACTGGAAATCCCTGGATAGGGGTTCTTGCATCCATGACAATAGGCATATTAACCTCATTGCTATTGGCTGTGGTGTCCATACATTTGAGAGGAAACCAAGTTGTGGCGGGTGTTGCGATAAATCTGCTGGCAGTAAGTTTCACGGCATTCATGCTTGAAATGGTTTGGAAACGCTCCGGCTCTACACCTTCTGTAGAGCGAGCTCTTACAGATAACCCTTTTAAATTTCTAGAAGGAATACCCTTGTTGGGTGACTTGTTTTCAAGATTTACACCCTTCGTATATTTAGCGTTTCTAATGGTTGGAATTTCGTATTACGTATTATTCAAAACATCATTTGGTTTGAGAATAAGAGCGGTTGGAGAACATCCGCGCGCCGCTGATACCGTTGGAATAAACGTGTATCTGATGAGATACATATGTGTCATGATTAGCGGAGCACTTGCCGGATTAGCCGGCGCATCGCTTTCAATAGGAACAATAAGCCTTTTCAGGGAAGGGATGACAGCTGGAAAAGGCTTCATAGCCTTAGCGGCTATGATATTTGGAAAATGGCACCCGGTCGGGGCTTTGTTTGCATGCCTTTTCTTCGGCTTGGCGGACGCAATTCAAATACAGGCTCAGTCATTTGGAATACCGATTGCGCAGGAATTTTTGCAAATGCTTCCGTATGTAGCTACAATCCTTGCCCTTGCTGGTGTTGTTGGGCGTTCGGTGGCTCCAAAAGCCGATGGGCAGCCATATGAAAAGGACATAGGCTAGCACAAACAAAAAAAGATAACCGGTGGCAGAAAGCCGCCGGTTTTTAAATTGCATCCAATCTGATATAATGAATATGTTCTTACTTATATTCTTACTTATGTTCTTACTATAGAAAACGGGTGATTTTTTGATGAAAATGTCTTATAATTTAAATTTGTCACAAACTCAAAAATTGATTATGACGCCGGAGCTGAAGCAAGCCATCGAAATATTGCAATACAATTCGGTGGAGCTCAATGAGTTCATAAGGCAAGAATTATTGAACAATCCATTATTGGAAAACCCAAAAAACGAAGACTCACAGGATGAAAAAAAAGAAGAGTATGAGGAAAAAATCGAAAAAACAGCCGACGACATCGACTGGAAAGAGTACTTTTCCGATTTTGACCGTACAAAGACAAGAAATAATTTCAAAGAAGAAAAAGAAGAGGTTGTTTTCCAGAATTTTGTAACAAACGAAACGACTTTGACGGAACATTTGCTCTTTCAGCTTAAGTTTACATTGCTTGACAGAGAAGAAAAGCTTGTAGGCGAGTATATAATCGAGAACCTTGACAACAATGGTTATTATCAGCTGACTGATATGGAGATAATTGAAAAATTCGGAATAGATGAAAGCGGATTGAAAAGAATACTCGATGTTCTTCATGATTTCGATCCTGTCGGTGTATGCGCCAAAGACTTGAGGGAATGTCTCTTGCTCCAATTGAAACGAAGAAAAAAGGGATATCCAGTTGCAGAGAAAATAATAAGCTCTTATCTGGACGATTTGGCTGCAAACAGAATATTGCAGATAGCAAAAGCGACAAACTTCACAAAGGAAGAAATTCAAAACGCAGCGGATTTCATAAAAACGCTCGAACCTAAACCGGGCAGGGAGTTCGCTTCTATGAAAGGCATAAAGTATATAATACCGGACATAGCGGTAGAAAAAATAGAGGGCGAGTATATAATCAGGATAAATGAGATTACCGCACCGCGTTTGACAATAAGTAATTATTACAAAAAATTGCTTTCAAGCGGAAATATCGAGAACAAGGCGTCATCGTATATAAGTGAAAAGCTGAATGCGGCGGTTCGAATAATAAAAAGCATCGAACAGAGAAGAAATACAATAATGAAAGTCGTGGGGGCCATAATCGAATTTCAGTATGATTTTTTTGAAAACGGGAAAGCATACCTGAAACCGCTGACATTGAAAAACGTGGCAGACAGGGTTGAAGTTCATGAATCAACAGTAAGCAGAGCAATCAACGGAAAGTACATGCAGTGTCCCAGAGGGATTTTTGAACTGAAATATTTTTTCCAAAGCGGCGTATCGAGCAATGCGGGAGAAGGCGTATCGTCTGCCAGCATTCAATCGATGATAATGGAATTGATTGAAAATGAAAATCCGATGAAGCCCCACAGTGATCAATTCTTAACGGACGAACTGACGCGAGCCGGAATAAAAATTTCAAGAAGGACTGTCGCAAAATATAGGGACGAGTTGAAAATTCCGTCTTCTTCAAAGCGAAAGAGATACTGACAAGCTATTTATAGCATTGAAAAAAAATGAATTAGGATTATAATGATATGGGACACGTTTATCGTGTCCCAAGTGTTTAGCCATAGTTGTGAACCGAACGATTGAATTAATTGTGGAGGTGCAGATACTTGTTTAACAAAAAAACCTTGCAGGATGTGGATTTCAATCACAAAAGTGTCATTGTCAGATGCGACTTCAATGTTCCAATTGATGAAAATGGCGATGTTGCCGATGATAAAAGGATAATTGCCGCTATGCCGACCGTAAAGCATTTGATTGGCAAAGAGGCCAAAGTGATCCTTTTGTCTCACCTCGGAAGGCCAAAGGGCAAATACGACAAAGCCTTTTCTTTGGCGCCGGTAGCCAAGTCGATGGAAAAAATCCTTGGAGTGAAAGTGAATCTTATAGAAAGCGAGCGTGTAGTCGACGATTCGGTAAAAGAAAAAGTGCTGTCCGCAGAATACGGGGATGTTTTGCTTCTTGAGAACACGAGATTCAGGGAAGAGGAAAAGAAAAACGGTGCGGCTTTCACCGAGGAGCTTGCATCATTGGGAGAGATTTTCGTCAATGACGCGTTCGGAACAGCGCACAGGGAACACAGTTCGAATGTTGGAATTGCGAGCATATTGCCCTCATGCGTGGGACTTTTGGTTGAAAAAGAGCTTGAAATAATGGGCAAGGCCATGTCTGATGCGGAAAGGCCTTTTACAGCCATACTTGGAGGCTCTAAGGTGTCTGACAAAATAGGGGTGATAAAAAACCTTGCACTAAAGGCCGATTACATACTTATTGGCGGAGGGATGATGTTCACATTCCTGAAAGCCTTGGGAAATGAGATTGGAACATCAATTGTGGAAGAAAAACAGCTTGAAACAGCCAGGTCGATTATCGATTTCTGTAAAGAAATCGGAGTGGAAATAATTTTGCCAAAAGACGTTGTTGTAGCCGATTCTTTCAGCAATGATGCCGATTTCCATACTGTGAAGACGGGGAAAATACCTTCCGACATGATGGGCTTGGACATAGGCAGTGAAACAGTTGAAGAATTTGCGGATGTGATTGCGAAGTCAAGGACGGTGCTTTGGAACGGGCCCATGGGTGTATTTGAAATGGAAAATTTTGCAAAAGGAACACTTGGGGTGGCAAACGCTTTGGCGGATTCAAATGCAACAACTATCATAGGAGGCGGAGACAGCGCTTCTGCAATACATAAATTCGGTTTGGAAAATAAAATGAGCCACATATCGACAGGAGGAGGGGCGTCGCTTAAGCTCTTTGAGGGCGGAGATCTGCCGGGAATCGAATGCATATCGGACAAGGGGGAATAATTATATGAGAAGGCCTTTGATAGCGGGAAATTGGAAGATGAACATGTCTACGCGGGAAGCAGAGGATTTTATCGATGAAATAAAAAAAGTTGCCAACAGCACAAGCGACGAGGTTCTTGTCTGTGTGCCCAGCATACACTTGGGACTGCTTTCATCAAAAGCTCTCGGAAGTGATTTGAATATTGGTGCCCAAACCATGCATGAGGAAGAAAAAGGTGCTTTTACAGGAGAAATTTCCGCTGACATGCTCAAAGATTATGGGATCACACATTGCATAATAGGTCATTCAGAAAGAAGAAAGTTCTTTAATGAAACGGATGTTTCGGTTAACCTTAAATTGAAAAGGGCTTTGGAAAAGGACATATTTCCTGTGGTTTGCGTTGGAGAAACGCTTGAGGAAAAGGAGGGTGGCCAGGCTGAGACCGTCATCAAAAGGCAAATCCTCGGAGCCTTCAACGACATACCGGGCAAGGACGCAGCAATCGTGGCTATTGCATATGAACCTGTTTGGGCAATAGGGACCGGAAGGACAGCTGAGCCCGGGGATGCCCAAAAGACAATAGGATACATAAGAGGATTGCTCTATGACAAATACGGAAAAGAAATTTCTGAAAAGATTAGAATACTTTATGGAGGAAGCGTCAAAGAATCCAACATAAAAACTATAATGGAACAGAAAGACATTGACGGAGTGCTAGTTGGCGGAGCGAGTCTTGACAAGGAGCATTTCAAGAAAATAATCGAGTATAAATAGGAGGTATTGACATGTTGTTCATAACTGAAATGACAGCAAGGGAAATATTGGACTCAAGGGGAAATCCGACTCTTGAAGTAGAGGTGTATTTGGAGGATGGAACCATGGGAAGGGCGGCTGTGCCTTCCGGAGCTTCGACAGGCGCTTATGAGGCAGTTGAATTGAGAGACGGCGATATGCAACGCTACATGGGGAAAGGAGTAAGAGGAGCAGTCGACCATGTGATGGAGGATCTGCGGCCCGAAATAATTGGGATGGATGCTCTCGAGCAGGTGGCAATAGACAAGCTGATGATTGACTTCGACGGAACAGAAAACAAAGGCAACATGGGAGCAAATGCGATACTGGGAGTTTCAATGGCTGTTGCCAAAGCTGCCTCGGCATCTTTGGGAGTTCCTTTCTATCAGTATATTGGAGGAGTCAACGCAAAAACATTGCCTGTTCCAATGATGAACATACTTAATGGCGGAAAGCATGCCGATAATAATGTGGACATACAGGAATTCATGATAATGCCTGTGGGCGCAGAGACATATAAGGAATGCCTGAGGATGGGCGTTGAAATATACCATAGTCTCAAAAAAGTTCTTAAATCGAAGGGACTAAGCACCTCGGTAGGCGACGAGGGCGGATTTGCGCCCAACCTTACTTCAAATGAGGAAGCTTTGAAGGTGATAATAGAAGCGGTGGAGGCGGCAGGATATGAGCCCGATAAAGACATTAAACTTGCGCTTGATGTGGCAGCCACTGAATTGTATGACGCAAAAGAGAAGCTTTACACTCTTGCCGGAGAAGGTCTTGCCAAAACAGCCGCCGACATGGTGGAATACTATGCGGAGCTTGTCGAAAAATACCCTATAATTTCGATAGAGGACGGTTTGGCTGAAGAGGACTGGGACGGCTGGAAGCTGATGACAAAAAGACTTGGCGAAAAAATCCAAATTGTTGGAGACGATCTCTTTGTTACAAACACAAAGCGCCTAAAGAGGGGGATAGAAGAAGGTTCTGCCAATTCAATACTTATCAAATTGAATCAGATAGGAACAATCACTGAAACGCTTGACGCAATAGAAATGGCAAAAAGGGCCGGATTCACTACCGTTGTATCTCATAGGTCCGGTGAAACCGAAGACCCTGTGATCGCCGATTTTGTAGTGGCTGTAAATGGAGGCCAAATAAAGACCGGAGCTCCTGCAAGGGTCGACAGGGTTGCCAAATACAATCAACTGCTAAGAATAGAAGAAACGCTTTCCGACGCCGCTGAATTTGCCGGAGAAGCAGCTTTTTACAATATCAAATAGTCAAAAGGCGGTGCCTTCAGATTGGAGTGCATCGCCTTAAGCTATAATACAAAGAATAAGTCTTATTTCATTGATTTATAAATTGCCCTATGATAGAATATCTTTGTTAATCAAGACGCAAGGAGGTGTAAAAGATAATGAGTACTGTATTCATGGTAATTCAAATTATTACAAGTATTATACTGATTGCGAGCATATTGCTGCAACCTGGAAAAAGTGCCGGACTTTCTGGAGCCATAGGTGGAGGAGCGGAGCAAATCTGGGGAAAACAAAAGGGCAGAGGGATTGAGGAAATCATGGCCAGAATAACAAAAATAGGAGCAATAGTTTTCATAATAAGCTCTCTGGCAATGGTTTACTTGCAATAATCAAAAAATAATATAATAAGGTTTAGGGAGGAAAAGATGGAATCACTAATTTACATCGTGCCGGTTGTAGGGGTGGCTGCGCTGCTTTTTGCATTGATGCTGGCAAACAAAATTAATAAAGTTGAAGTTGGAAATGAAAGAATGCAAGAAATATCTTCCTATATACAGGAAGGATCCATGGCTTTCTTGACAAGGGAGTACAAGTCGCTTGTTATTTTTGCCGCAGTGGTTTTTGTTGTTGTTGGCTTTGGAATTAACTGGCTTACGGCAATATGTTTCTTGTTTGGAGCTCTTTTTTCAGCTTTGGCTGGTTTCTTTGGCATGAAAGTGGCTACAAAAGCAAATGTTAGAACTGCCAATGCAGCTATGTCAGGCGGAATGAACAAGGCTCTTTCTGTTGCATTTTCCGGTGGAGCGGTAATGGGCATGTCTGTTGTAGGACTGGGCATTATCGGTGTCGGAATGGCATATATAGTCTTTGGAAAACCTGAAATAATAACCGGATTCGGGCTTGGAGCTTCTTCCATAGCACTGTTTGGACGTGTCGGCGGAGGAATTTATACAAAAGCTGCAGATGTTGGAGCCGACCTGGTTGGAAAAGTAGAAGCTGGAATTCCTGAGGACGACCCGAGAAACCCGGCTGTAATTGCTGACAATGTGGGAGACAATGTCGGTGACGTTGCTGGTATGGGCGCTGACCTTTTCGAATCGTATGTAGGATCTATAATAGCCGCCATAACTCTTGGCGTTTCTTCTAAAGCGGTAATTGATATGAGCATAGTTGACAAAGCTGGAGCATTGTTTCCTTTGGCCTTGGCTTCATTCGGAATCATAGCATCAATCATAGGAACACTTTTTGTAAAGGGGGACGAGAATTCAGATCCGCATAAAGCACTCAAAACGAGTACCTATGTAAGCGGAATTCTTGTACTCGCCGGGGCATTTTTCATGAGCAGGATGTTCTTCGGCAATCTAAAAGCTTTCTTTGCTATAGCTGCAGGATTGATAGTTGGGATTGTTATTGGACAATTGACAGAGATATATACTTCGGGCGACTACAATTCAGTCAAGAAGATTGCAATGCAGTCCGAAACCGGACCTGCAACAACAATTATAAGCGGTTTGGCAGTCGGAATGTTTTCGACAGCTGCGCCGATTATTGCAATCAGCGTTGGAATTCTCATAGCTTTTGAATTCATGGGACTTTACGGAATCGCCTTGGCGGCAGTCGGAATGCTTTCAACTGCAGGTGTAACTGTTGCAGTCGACGCTTATGGCCCGATTGCGGACAATGCTGGCGGAATTGCTGAAATGTGCGAGTTGCCAAAAGAAGTAAGAAAAATTACAGATAAGCTTGACGCAGTTGGAAATACAACAGCCGCCATAGGCAAGGGTTTTGCTATAGGTTCAGCTGCTCTTACAGCTTTGGCTTTGTTCGCATCCTATGCAACGGTGGCCGAGGTTACTGAAATAAGCATATTGGACCCTAGAGTCGTTGTAGGATTGTTTGTAGGCGGAATGCTTCCATTCCTTTTCTCGGCCATGACGATGGAATCCGTAGGAAAGGCAGCATTTGAAATGATTGAAGAAGTCAGACGCCAATTCAAGGAAATACCTGGAATAATGGAGGGAACCGCCAAACCCGAATACGCAAAATGCGTAGATATTTCCACAGCGGCGGCACTCAAGGAAATGCTTGTTCCCGGAATAATGGCTGTAGTTGCCCCGATAGCAATGGGCTTGCTTCTCGGACCGGAAGCTCTTGGAGGTCTTTTGGCCGGAGCACTTGTAACAGGAGTCCTGATGGCGATATTTATGGCCAATGCAGGCGGAGCTTGGGACAACGCGAAGAAATACATTGAAGAAGGAAATCATGGAGGAAAAGGAAGCGATCCCCATAAAGCTGCTGTTGTCGGCGATACGGTTGGAGACCCTTTCAAGGACACATCTGGACCTTCAATAAATATCCTTATAAAACTTATGACAATAGTTGCGCTTGTATTCGCACCGTTATTTGTAAAAATGGGCGGAATGCTGTTTTAGTATTGAATAAAAGAAATTAATTTAAACTCCCCTTCATAATGAAGGGGAGTTTTTGCAGTTCTAAGGTTTGATTAGACTGTTCAGATAATTGGCAAAAAAATAGAAAAACAGGTATAATGTAATGACAAATATAAACAAAGGATGTGATTGATATTTTAATCGAAAAAGATACAATTATACAATTGATGAGTGAAAAGGCATATAAACCGATGAAAGAAGATGAACTTGTAAAGACGTTTCAAGTCAAGGGAAAAAATATAGGAAAATTCATAGCATATTTGGATGAATTGGTTGAGGAAGGCCGAATTATCAAGACAAGGCATGACAAATACGCTTTGCCGGAAAAGCTGAATTTGGTTGTAGGCAAGCTGGACATGACTAAGAACGGATATGGATTCGTTGTTTCCAAGACCGAGAAAGAAGACATATTCATTCCTGCAAGCAAAATAAACGGAGCGATGAATGGAGATACTGTAATTGCGCGCGTAATAAACAAGGGTGCCTTCAATAAAAAGACGGAAGGTGAAATTGTAAAAATAAGCAAAAGGAATAATGAAGTCATAGTAGGAACTTTTGAGGAAAACAAGAATTTTGGATTTGTGGTTCCCGACGACAAAAAGATGAATACCGATGTTTTTATACCTAAGACAGAAGCCATGAATGCTAAGGCCGGGCATAAGGTTGTAGCTTCAATAACCGCATGGCCTGCCAAAGGAAGAAATCCGGAAGGTAAAATTATTGAAATCCTGGGAGACAAGGATGATATAGGAACCGACATACTTTCGATAATAAGGCGGCATCAGCTGCCTGAGGAATTTCCGCAAAAGGTGCTTGACGAGGCCGAAAGAATTGAGGAGACTGTAAGCGAATCTGAAATTGAGGGAAGAAGAGATCTTAGGAAAGAAAGAATTGTCACTATTGACGGTGCCGACGCAAAGGACCTTGACGATGCGGTTTCCATAAAAAAACTGGAAAACGGGAATTTTTTGTTGGGAGTCCACATAGCGGATGTTACGCATTATGTCGGCGAAGGCGCAAAGATGGACAAGGAAGCTCTTAAGAGGGCGACAAGCGTCTATCTTGCCGACAGGGTAATCCCCATGCTTCCAAAGAGGCTTTCAAACGGCATATGCAGCTTGAACCCCAAGGTCGACAGATTGACATTGTCTGTGGAAATGCAAATCGATAAAAAAGGTAAACTGGTCAAGTACGATATTTTCGAAAGCATAATTAATTCTTCCGAGAGAATGACATACAAAGATGTTTCTGCTTTGCTTGAAAATGAAAAGAGTCCCGAGCTTGAAAAATATGAATACATCAGGGACATGTTTGAAGATATGAGAGACCTCAGTGCCATAATTCGTAAAAACCGTGAAGAAAGAGGAGCTATAGACTTCGATTTGCCGGAGGCAAAAGTTATTCTGAACGAGGAGCGCGAAGCAGTGGATGTAGTCGTAGAGGAAAGAACTGTCTCCCATAAAATAATTGAAGACTTTATGCTGATGTGCAATGAAACCGTTGCAGAGCATATGTTTTGGCTCAAGATTCCTTTTGTATACAGGGTCCATGAAATGCCTGACTTAGAGAAGCTTGAGAATTTCAACAGTTTGGTCCACAACC
Source organism: uncultured Peptostreptococcaceae bacterium (assembly GCA_964484935.1). Lineage (GTDB taxonomy): Bacteria > Bacillota > Clostridia > Peptostreptococcales > BM714 > BM714. The sequence continues at coordinate 9,877 of CAZAFW010000010.1, read as the reverse complement.
TTGGATATCACATTAAAGGGATTGGAACAGAGGTGCATCCTAAATCGCTGAGAGACTTGCTTGAAAAAGTCAAAGGCCACAAAGAGGAGCTGTTTGTTCATACATTGATGCTGCGGTCTCTGAAGCAAGCCCGCTATTCCGAGGACAACCTTGGACATTTTGGTTTGGCGGCAAAGTACTACACTCACTTCACATCGCCAATCAGAAGATACCCGGATTTGCAGATACACAGAATAATAAAGGAATACATCAAAGGAGGCATTAAGGAAGGGCGTAAAAAAGCCTTGTCTGCAATAGTCAAAAATACTTCGGAAAGGTCTTCTGAGAGGGAAAGAATAGCAATGGAGGCTGAAAGGGATACCGACGACCTCAAGAAGGCGGAATACATGAGCCACCACGTGGGAGATGTTTTTGACGGAATAATAACTTCTGTCACTTCCTTCGGATTTTTTGTGCAATTGCCGAATACCATAGAGGGTTTGGTGAGGGTGGCATCGCTGGATGACGATTATTACAACTATGACGGAGACAACATGATGTTTACAGGGGAAAGGACAGGCAAAAGATACAGGCTTGGAGACGATGTACGAGTCCTTTTAATTAGAGTGGACGTTCCCCAGGGGGAAATAGACTTCGAGCTTGAGGAATTGAAATAAAGCTTAAAAAGTGGTAAAATAGTATTGAGCCTCCCGGACAGCTTCCGGGAGGTCTTGATTGAATACAAATGACAAGGAGCATGCAATGAAAAAGAAATTTGCTGTCATAGGGGCGATTTTGGAAAGACCCAGAGAAACCCAACACATATTCAACGACAATGTCGCTGAATACAAGGGAATCATAAAGGGACGAATGGGGATACCCTATGAAGACCTTGGCGTTTCAGTCATATCAATCATAGTATTTGGAACAATGGACGAAATAAACGGATTGACAGGCAAACTTGGCAACATCAAGGGAATAAGCGTCAAGACATCGATTTCAAAAAAAGATTTCGAAAATGAAGTGTAAAAGAAGCATAGCGTATACAAGTGCGGAAGCAGGTGGACCATGAATGAAATGAAGGTTTTGGCAAACAACAGAAAAGCAAGGCATGATTATTTCATTGAGGAAACCTACGAAGCAGGAATGGTTTTAAAAGGCACGGAGGTCAAATCGATACGTATGGGAAGAATAAACCTTAAGGAAGGCTATGCCGAGATTCAAGGCGGCGAGATTTATCTTTTAGGTGTTCATGTCAGCCCGTATGAAAAAGGAAACATATTCAATACCGATCCTTTGAGGCCAAAAAAATTGCTTTTGAATAAAAGGGAAATAAGAAAACTTACTGGGTACACAACTCAAAAGGGATTAACACTAGTACCGCTTAGAATATATTTGAATGAAAAGGGACTAGTTAAGATTGAACTTGGCGTAGGGAGAGGGAAAAAGCTCTATGACAAGAGGCAAACAATTGCCAAGAAGGATGCAGAAAGAAGAATGCAGAAGGAAATGCGAAGATCCCAAAGGGGAGAATGACAAGGGGGCGTACAGGTTTCGACGGGGGTATGGAGCATTGAATAGCGAGCTGTGGTTTGCCTTGGGCCACATAAAAAAACACGGCAAAAAATATAAACGCAGATAATAAATACGCTTTAGCCGCGTAATGCGGCTCATCCTGCTGTAGCCTACCCGCCGCCGCAGTTATAGGATGTCGATATGCGGGGATCCGGCTTGAGGGGTGTCTCGACTTCTTGCTGAAACAATTGGGACTGGCCGATGGAGCAGCTTGTCATTGAGCGGCTTCGGAAGCGAGAAATAAATCAATGACTGCGCTCGGAGAATTTTAATGTAAAGTGCTTTCGGACGCGGGTTCGATTCCCGCCGCCTCCACCAAAAAACCATGGTATCAAACGAGGAAAAACCACTCAATTGAGTGGTTTTTTTATATGCGCCAGGAGTTTCAACAAAATGACGGAATCAAAAATTCTTTTTAACTTGTATTTGAATATAGGGTTTCTTTTAAACTTTGGGTATTAGTAGGCATAGGGAAGTCGTCCTTAAGCTTTTTAGTTTCATCGGATGATTAACTCATACACGGATTTGAGTGACTTCTCTAAATTTTATTCACAGGGACTATTTTATGAGATAGGAGCCATATATGAAGGATTCAAATATTATTGAAGGCACACTTGAAGAATTAATAGCGGAGATTGCTTTATATGTAAAATCAATTTTCAATGAATCAGTAAAAAAGAGAGGCGAATTTAGAATTGCATTGTCAGGAGGGTCTTCGATGGATGTCTTTGCAAAAGCTTTTCTAAACAAGGATGCCATGAGTTCAATGGACTGGTCGAAATGGCAGGTGTTTTGGGCAGATGAACGTTGGCTGGCACCAACAAATGAGGATAGCAATTATTTTAGATCAAAATCTGTTTTTCTGGACTATGCAGGAATTCCAAGCAAACAGATCCATCCATATGAAACGACCCTAAAGCCCCCTGATTCTGCCTTGGCATATGAAGAAGAAATTAGAAATATTTTTGGGTCTAATTTAGACGAAATACCAAGATTTGATTTAATTGTACTTGGCATAGGAGAAGATGGTCACACGGCTTCATTATTCCCAAATCATCCAATCCTTGAAGAAAAGGAACGGTTGGTTTCATATCTTGTGGATTCCCCTAAACCGCCACTTGTGCGTATGACATTTTCTCTTCCTTTAATCAACAATGCCCACCACATAGCTTTTGTGGCATCCGGTTCTGAAAAAAAGATGATATTAAAGGAGCTTGTAAAAAACAATCTGCCAATCAATTTGCCTGCCAAAATGGTTTCTTTAAACGACGGTGAAATAAAATGGTTTCTCTATTATTAAACTCATTATTTCTATTAAAAAAATTCTTATTTATTGAAATACGAAAACCATATGTGGAAATAACGTATTAGGACTATTGCAAAAGGAGGAAAAAATGAAAATTGGATTGATAGGACTTGGGAAAATGGGTTACAATCTTGCGCTTAATATGAGAGAACATGGACATGATGTCATTGCTTATAACAGAAGCGATGATAAAACACGTAGTATCGAAAAAGAAGGAGTCAAGGGAGCCTATAGTATCAAAGATCTTTGTCTGTCATTTGAAGCACAACGCATTATATGGATGATGGTCCCATCCGGTGAAACCGTGGACAATATGATAGATGAGTTGCTGGAATTTCTTAGACCTGGAGACATCCTCATAGATGGTGGCAACTCCTTTTATAAAGATACGCTTAGGCGATCGGAAAAACTGGAGGCGGTGGGGATTCACTACATTGATGTTGGTACAAGCGGTGGAATTGAAGGAGCAAGGAATGGGGCATGCCTGATGGTTGGTGGTCAAGCGGACGCAATAGGCAATGTGGGTTCTATTTTTGAAGATATATCTGTAGCAAACGGTTATTGTTATACAGGGAAACCTGGCAGCGGACATTATGTAAAAATGGTTCATAATGCCATTGAATACGGAATGATGCAATCCATAGGGGAGGGTTTTGAATTGTTGAGTGTTTCTCCATATGATATAAACTTCGAAGATGTGGCCAAGGTTTGGAGCAATGGTTCGATAATTGAAGGCCTTTTGATGAGAAGTATATTGAGCGCATTTGAAAAGAGCGGAAAATTGGAAGAAATTCAAGGAGTCGTAGATGCATCGGGAGAAGGACAATGGGCGGTAGAAGAAGCCTTGAGACTGAAAGTGTCCATGCCGGTTGTTTCCATTGCATTGTTTGCCCGGTTTAAGTCAGTGGACAAGGAAAAATTTTCGGAGAGAGCAGTTGCAGCTATGAGGAAGGAATTTGGTGGTCATGCTACCTACAAAAAGGGGTGACCTCATGAAAAACAATCTATTTGTCATTTTCGGTGCAACAGGAAACTTAACCTACAAGAAGCTTCTTCCTGCATTGTATCAGCTCATTTCTAACAATTCATTTTCTAAAGACACAAAAATAGTATGCATAGGCAGAAGAAGTTTTACTACTCAATCTTTCATTGATGATGCCGTAAAGAAGGTAACTGAAAAGATTGACTGGGACTCCTTCAAGGATAATCTATTTTATTATCAGATGGATATTGAATCAATGCCCGACTACAGCAAACTTAAAACATATATAGAATTCAACTGTCATTTCAATAATGCAAACACAATATTCTACTTAGCTACCTCCCCGGAGTTTTTTCCAACAATTGCAAAGGGCATAAATAAAGGCAAATTGGTAGTTGCGGGAGACCAAAATGTAAGGGTTGTATTTGAAAAACCATTTGGTGAAAATCTTGACACAGCCAAAAAGTACAATCAAATTCTCAAACAATACTTTGACGAAAGTCAAATTTACCGAATTGACCATTACTTGGGCAAGGAAATGATCCAGAATATTTTAGTGGTTCGCTTTTCGAATAAAATATTTGAAGATATTTGGAGCAACAAAGGGATAAAGAGCATATCAATTTCAGCGAAGGAAACAGAGGGGATCATGGGTCGCGGTGGCTACTATGACAAAGCGGGAGCATTAAGGGATATGGTTCAAAGCCATTTAATGCAAATGTTGAGCCTGGTAGCAATGGAACCACCCGAGAGCTTTCAAACAGATGATATTCGCGAAAAAAAGGTTGAGCTAATACGAAAACTAAAAATAGACTTTCAATCAGAAAATATACTTGCAGGACAATACAAAGGCTACAAAAGCGAAAGAAATGTTGATTCAAATTCAAATACTGAGACCTTTGTCTTCCTGAAGACAGAAATTGATACAGAAAGATGGAAAGGCGTACCCTTTTACTTAATTACAGGCAAGCGTCTGGATGAGAAAAAATCCGAGATAAATATTGAGTTTCTTGAAAACAGTCATAGACACAAGCAGTGGACCGAGGAAAGCATCCCAGCCAATCGCCTGATTATAAGAGTAGACCCTGAAGACGGCATAACATTTCAAATCAATACAAAACATCCGGGATTAACCCTTGATGTCAGGCCGACAATACTTGACTACTGCCACAAATGCCAGGCAATAGGAAATTTACCTGAGGCCTACGAAAAGCTGCTTATGGACATCGCAAAGGGAGATTCAACACTTTTTCCCAGGTGGGATGAAATTGAAAATTCGTGGCAATTCATAGACCGGATAAAGTCTTATTTGAATAATTCAATTCCTGTTGAATACAATGGCTTTGAAGATTTGAAAAAAATAATTAAAGTGCTTTAAGAATTTTTAGGGGGATTTAATTTGGATTCCAATTCAAATAAACGAAATTGCAATTCAGCCGATACCATTAAATTCAATCAAGCAAATAATTCGGCAATGAAACAATTGAGTTTAAAGATTCATATAAGATCATGATTTCATCTTTCAAGGCCCTTATGTTATAGTAATGACTGAAAAGGAGGGGATTCTGATGATATATATATTCGGGCATAGAAATCCCGATACAGACTCAATCTGTTCGGCCATTGCATTGTCTAGGCTTAAAAACAGGCTGGGAATGGAAACAAAAGCGTGCGTGCTTGAAACAATAAACAAGGAAGCGGAATATATTTTGAAAAGGTTCAGCGTTGAGCGTCCGGAAATAATTGATGACATAAAAATGGAAGTAAAGGATTTGGCTTATGAGGACATTCCATTTGTAGGTCCGGAATCGTCCATATTGCAGGCGTTTGAGACAATGGAAAAAGAGAAGGTTAAAATACTTCCGGTGTGCGATGAAAATTTAACTCTGCTTGGCATAATCACAATGAAGGACATAGCGATGGGTCTTATACAAAACGACGAAAGACGACTAAGGACCCATATGAAGAACATAGTGGACGACTTGGACGGCAAAATACTTGTAGGAAAGATGGAAGAGGTTGACGGGCAAATAATAGTCATGGCGTTTTATCATAAGACACTTGAGAAAAACACAATGCTCGATTCAGGGTGGATAAGCATTGTGGGAGACAATTATGAAAACATAGAATTCTGCATACGGTCAGGGGTTCAGCTTGTAGTGGTTACGGGAAGCCATGAAATACCGGCCGGTTTGTTGAAACTGGCTGAAAGAATGGGTGTCCCGATAATGTCGGTATTGCCCGACACCTACATGACATCGAAAAAAATCAATCAATGCACATATGTTTCATCCATAATGCGGAAAGATGAAATTTGCGCTCTCAAGGAGTATGAATATCTTGAGGATGTATATAAGAGGATGGGCGAGAACCGCCACTCGTATTATCCCATAATAGACAACAATGACAGATATATCGGTTTTATAGGCAGAAACCAGCTCTTGAATCCCAAGAAGAAGCAAGTCATAATGGTCGACCACAATGAATACTCCCAAAGCGCGCCTGGAATAGAGGAGGCTGAAATACTTGAAGTTGTCGACCATCACAAAATTGGAGACATAAGGACCAACTTGCCAATTTCATTCAGAAACATGCCGGTAGGGAGCACATGCACAATAATATATAGGATGTACGGCGAGTTTGGATTAAAGCCCGAGGGGGATGTGGCGGGACTTTTACTTTCTGGAATAATATCCGACACATTGAATTTTAAGTCGCCGACAACGACACCTGTCGATGTGGATGCGGCAAAGAAACTTAACAAAGTGCTCAAACTCGACATGGACAGATATGCGCAAGAGATGTTCAAGGTCGGGACTTCACTTGAAGGTCTTCCGATGGAAACAATTTTCTACCGCGATTTCAAAACCTTTGAAATTGGAAATAAAACTTCGGGAATAAGCCAGGTCATAACAATGGACATAGATAGTATTGAGCTTCGGCGTCAAGAAATGATCGGATTCATAAAGAAGGAACATGAAGCCAACGGATACTTGACAACCTTGATGGTAATTACAGATATTATAAAAGAGGGATCTACGATTCTTTATGAGACCGAAGTCGAAGGGCTTATTGGAAAAGCGTTCGGTATACCCGAAAAGCAGGGGATGTTTGTGCAGGGCGTAATTTCGCGCAAGAAGCAGGTTGTTCCCAAATTGATGGAAGCGCTCAATAGAATGGGCAGATATTAAAAAGAATAATTTGCACACGGCAACATTAAAGTGTATAATTCAAGAGTTGACTATAATATAGGGAAAAAAGGATGGAAAAGATGAAGCAAAAGATTATAAATATAGCTGTGATAGCCCATGTTGATGCAGGAAAATCCACTCTTGTGGACGGCCTCCTCAAGCAGAGCAATGTTTTCAGGGACAACGAGGAAGTCAGAGACTGCATAATGGACAGCAACGACCTCGAACGCGAGAGAGGCATCACAATTTACTCAAAAAATTGCGCCATAGAACACGAAGGCGTTAAAATCAATATCGTGGATACTCCGGGACATGCCGATTTTTCATCGGAAGTCGAGAGGATAATGAAAACCGTCGATACGGCCATATTGCTTGTCGATTCAAGCGAGGGTCCCATGCCGCAGACGCGTTTTGTTTTAAAAAAGGCATTGGAGCACGGCCTTAAACCGATTTTATTCATAAACAAGATAGATAAAAAGGACCAAAGGGCGGAGGAAGTAGTAGACATGACCTTCGATCTTTTTGCCGACCTTGGAGCCAATGACGAACAGCTTGACTTTCCCATTGTCTACGGCGTTGCAAGAGAAGGCATAGCAAAAAGGGAAATGCAAGACGAGAGCGACAATCTGAATCCGCTGTTTGATCTTATACAAGAGCATGTCAAGGCTTATCCCGACAGAGACGCCGAGCCGCTCCAGCTTCAGATTTCATCGCTTGACTATGACGATTACGTAGGCCGTCTTGGAATCGGTCGAGTTAAAAAAGGGGCAATAAAAAAAGGACAGACTGTATCGGTTGCAAAAAGGGATGGAAGCGTCAAACAAGAAAAGATAGCAAATTTGTATATAAACGAAGGACTCAAGCGGGTTGAGGCACAAGAGGCAGGAAGCGGCGAAATCGTAATATTGTCAGGGATATCGGATATTTCAATAGGGGAAACAATTTGTCTTCAGGGAGAGGTGGAAGCACTCGAGATGATAGAAATCGAAGAACCTACACTGGCGATGAACTTTTATGTAAACGACTCTCCATTCGCGGGCCAAAGCGGCAAATACCTCACATCCAGGCATCTAAAGGCAAGGCTCGAAAGAGAGCTTGAAGTTAATGTGGGACTAAGGGTGGAGGAACTTGAAGGCAAGGACGGATTCATAGTATCAGGAAGGGGAGAGCTTCACCTTTCCATACTTCTTGAGAACATGAGAAGGGAAAAATATGAGATGTCGGTTTCAAAACCGGAGGTTCTCATGAGGAACATAGACGGAGTACGCTGCGAGCCTGTCGAAAAGGTCATGGCTACAATGCCTGAAAGCTACAGCGGAACAGTCATTTCAAAGCTCAACGAGCGCAAGGGCGTAATGAATGCCATGAACACCGAAAACGGTTATGTAAAAGTTGAGTTCGCCGTTCCCACGAGGGGCCTTCTCGGCTTTAGAAGCGAATTCATAAATGACACAAGGGGAGAAGGGACACTGATCCGCTCCTTCCAGGATTACCAGCCTTATTTCGGCGAAATCCCCGGGAGAAAGAACGGAGTCCTCGTTGCCCAGCTCAGGGGTGCTACAATGGCCTATTCGCTTTTCAACCTCGGGAAAAGAGCTACCATATTCGTTGAGCCTGCGACAGAGGTTTACGAAGGAATGATAATAGGCATGAACAGCCGTCAAGACGACATGGTAGTGAATCCCTGCAAGAACAAGAAACTTACAAACACAAGGGCATCGGGTAGCGACGATGCAGTAAAGCTTCAAAATCCAAAAAAATTCACACTGGAAGAGGCACTTGAATTCATAGAGATAGACGAACTTGTAGAAATAACTCCGGACGCCCTGAGATTAAGGAAGAAAATCCTTAACGCCAACGACAGGATGAAAGCGGGAAAAAGTCCAAAGACAATATAATATAAAGCATATTGGAAATACGGAAGCCTTCGCATAATGCGAAGGCTTTTTTGTACATTTACAATTAAAATGGTATAATAACAATATATGGAATATATCCACAATATATGGTTTGTCCGAATGTTCAGTAAACTATATCTTGGATGATCTTATATCGAGTAAATTTATTCATAAATATTTGTTTTCAGAATGTAATAATATCGTTTTTTTTAAAATATTATGGATATAAATACTGATATATAGATTTGCATGCGTTAATTTAGTCGATTCTCACAAAGAAGGAATCGACTTTTTATAAACAATCAAACAAATCTAAAGGAGGAAGAAAAATGTTTAACAGAATCATGGACTCATTGAAAAGAGCTTTTAGAAACGAGAAAGGACAGGGAATGGTAGAGTACATACTGCTGGTTCTTGTAATTGCATTGGTGGCATATGTCGGATTTGGATTTTTGGGTGATAAATTGAATGAAAAAGCTGATGATGCTACAACCGCATTGAATGAGGCAACTTCTTCTCTTTACATGCTAAGATAGTATTTTTGTTGCGGCGGGCCTGCTATAAAAATGCAGGTCTGCCGCAGCAGATTTCCTATTGGAGGGGTTTGATTCTAATCAGAATGAAAAAACAATTAAGAAAATTAGCGACAATCAAATAAACAGGGTGATGTGTATGCGGAATAATAAATTTTTAATTAACTGCAAAGCCCAGGCTATGGTGGAATACATACTTTTGATTATGCTTATTGCAATTGTAGCATTGGGAGCGTTTGCCGCATTCGGCCGCAGTGTAGAAAACAAAACAAACGACGCAAATACGGAAATATCTAATATCGGGTAGGTCAAGGGTGGTCTTGCCATGAGAATTTTACATTTAAGAAGTGGTGGTCTCAATGAGAACTCATAAATTCATAAAAAACAAAAAAGGACAAGCAATGGTGGAGACG
>CAZAFW010000009.1:0-53663 GCA_964484935.1 uncultured Peptostreptococcaceae bacterium | reverse complement strand
CTGACATCTGACACCTGACACCTGACACCTGACACCTGACACCTGACATCTGACACCTGACATCTGACACCTGACATCTGAAATCTGCTCTTTAATTTTTTGCCGCCCATCCAGGGGTTTTTGTTTTGCTGAAAATTAAAAAATACTTTAAAACCGGATGGCAGTGTTATAGAATATAAGTATATATATCGACAAAATCCGACTCAATAATCGACAAAATATACACATGCTTCCAAAGGGAAGGGCAAAACCATCGAAAGATGGCGACGCAAAACTACAGGGCCTGAAATGGCAGCCAGTTTCCGAAGGGGAAGTTTTATATTGCAATGATTTCAGCAAACAAGGAGGACGACATGAATAAGATCAAGAAAAACATGGCAATAATATTTGCAGCACTGATGATGATTTCTTTTGTACCAAAAGAAGCGGGTGCGGCGGGGCTGGAGTACATAGACCTAAGCACATGGGAACAGAAAAGCGCATCGGCTAGCGGTACCTGGACATTGGAAGAGGGAAACAGAACAGTGACCCAGTCGGTAAATGGCAATCCGACTTTCTATGTAAGTCCTGACGACATTATTGATAAAGTGGTGCAGGGGACCATACAGGTTAAGACTACAAGCGACGATGACTTCATCGGCTTTGTATTTGGTTTCAAGGAGCCTGCTGGAAGTAATTCATATCCTTATGATTTTTATCTATTTGACTGGAAAAAGAGCACCCAAAGCCCTGCTCTTGAAGGTTACCGCCTGATGAGGGTAAATGCTCCGACTGGTACGGATTTATGGGGCTGCGCTGGAAGCGAAGTGGAAATTCTTGCGGAAACTTATGGAGATATCGGATGGACTGCCAATACTCTTTATACCTTCAAGCTTATTTATGGATCCAGTCGGATAAAGATATTGATAGATGACGAAGTAATATTTGATGTGATTACGGACAGTGATTTTCAGACCGGTAAATTCGGATTCTACAATTATTCGCAGGCGATGGTAGAGTATGGAAATGTGCAGTCGGCTCCGGCTTCCTTCGAACCGGCGGCTCCGATAGCTAGCGATGACTCATACGGAATGGACAAAAATACCACTCTTGCTGTTGACAGATATTCAGGCATATTTGCAAATGACTACGATCCGAATCTGGATACTTATTCCATGACGATAGTGAACAATGTTTCGCATGGAAGCCTTTCCTTGAATCAGACGGACGGTTCCTTCACATATATTCCGAACGAAGGATACGAGGGAGTTGACACTTTCTCATATAAACTTACGGATTCAACAGGTCGGGATTCTCGGGCTGCTACTGCAAGCGTAAGCGTTCAGGAGCCCAATGTGGCACCTACTGACATAACTATAACTAATGACGAGGTTTCACTAGATGCATCAGACGGAGACACAATTGGCTATCTTTCGACGGCTGATGGCAACTCCAATGATTCTTTCGACTATCTTCTTCTTGACAGTATTGGAGGATGTTTCGGTATAAGCGGAAATGAGCTCTATGTAAAGGATGCGTCTCTTCTTGAATACGGGAATACGTCTCCGCAAATAAAGACGGTGGACTTAAGGGGCTTATATTTTATAAAGAATATTTCTTTAAGCGTTGTTGACGACACTGATCCATCGACACCCTCGGTATCGGTCAGTTCCTCGGATTGGACAAGCAGCGTAACCATAAGCGTAACACCGGGCACAGACTCAGGCAGCGGTGTTGAGAAGACCGAGTACAGAATAGACAGTAGCGAATGGTTAAACTATTCGTCGTCTTTTTCATATTCAATCGAAGGGGAGCATACGGTTGAGGCAAGGACGGTTGACAATGCGGGTAATTCGGCCACAAGCGGTACAAAGACAATTAAAATTGACGGCACGAATCCCACGGCTCCGTCAATATTGGTAGAGCCGGCAGGCTGGACCAGGGGAAGCGCTTTGATTACAGTTGTTGCAGGCACTGACTCGGGAAGCGGAGTCAAAAAGACAGAGTACCGGATAGACGGCGGAGCATGGACTGTCTACACAGATAAAGTGACATTTGAAGAGGATGGAGAGCACACTGTCGAAGCAAGAACTCTGGACAATGCAGACAATTCGGCTTCATGTGACGAGTCGACTGTAAGGATAGACAACACCAGCCCTTCCAAGCCGTCTATTTCTGTTGATCCTGCAGTATGGACTACCGGAAGCGCACTGGTAACTATAACTCCAGGAACTGATTCAGGCAGCGGCGTTTTAAAAACGGAGTACAGATTGGGATTAGGGGATTGGACAGAGTACAATGAAGCGTTTTCTGTAACTTCTGAAGGGGCATTGAGCATAAATGCCAGGAGCGTAGACAATGTCGGAAACATAGCTGAAGGAGATTCTTCAGAATCAAAAATCGACAAGACTGCGCCGACGGTTTCAATAGAGGACTACAGCAAGGACTGGACCAATGGAAACATAACGGTTTCGGCAAGTGATTCCGAGAAAGACGGATTTTCAGAGGTTTCATTCAATGCTGAAAGCTATGAATTTACGACAAACGGAAGTTTTACATTCATTGCTACGGACCAAGCGGGCAATACAGACAGCCGGGATGTAACAATAACTAATATAGACAAGACAAATCCTTCAATTGAGGTTTCAGGAACAATTCCGACAGAATGGACAAGCGAGAGCGCGTTTGTGACATGGTCGGCATTCGACAGCCAATCCTACGGATGGACTCTTCTTCCGGACGGGACAACAAGCTCCGCGCTTTCAGGGACATTTGAAATTGAAGAAAACGGCAACCATGTTTTCAAAGCGGAAGACCTTGCAGGAAACACATCGGAAGCAACGTTTGGAGTGACCAAGATCGACAAGATTGCCCCGGTCATATCGATAGTGGAATACAGCACTGACTGGACCAATGGAAACATAAGGGTTGCGGCGAGTGACTCTGCAAACGACGGGCTTTCAAACGTCTTGCTAAATGCAACAAGCCATGAGTTCACAACCAACGGAAGCTTCATATTCACAGCAACTGACGAGGCGGGCAATACAGACAGGGAAACAGTCGAGATAAAAAATATAGACAAGACAGATCCGGCAATAAGCATAAAGGGAGACAATCCCTACAGGATTGATATCGATGGAGCCTATAAGGACCCGGGAGCGACCGCAAGCGACGACGCGAGCGGAATCGATGGAGAAGTGTCTTCGGAAAGCACGGTTGACACATCGAGAATTGGTAGATACTCTGTTACATACAGGGTAAGAGACAAGGCCGCAAATGAAGTGGAAGCCGTAAGGACGGTCGAAGTTGTCAACCCGATAGCGGTTTCATGGGTCAATCTGGAGGGTGTAGGTACAAGAGCCGCATCCGTAAAGGCAAGCATAGACAGGCTTGGGGCCTCAGGAGACATACTTAGGTACGGTCTAGTTTGGAGCAAAGACAAGACAGAGCCTTTGATCGAAGACTTTCACAACGAACTTTTCGAGCTTGCAGGGCCTGGAGAATTCATAAGCACCGCCAGGAACCTTTCGAGCAGCACAAACTACTACGCAAGAGTCTATGCAGAGGATTCGGCAGGAGTAAAATACAGCGGAGTCCATACATTCAGGACAGACAAAAAGCCTGTGACAAGCATAGAAGTCCAGGCAGATCCCGAAATAACAGAACCAGGGACTGACGATGAAGGCCGCGAAGTCTACGACTTTACAAAAGCCACATCGGTTCCCGAAGTCACAAGCATAGTCGACGGGGAATGGTTGCTGGTTCAGACAGAAAAGAATGAAGAAGGACAGGGAAATGGAGAAGAATCATCCGGTACAATTATTGAATTTGGAACAAGATCACATTCAATAGCGATTCCGGTATCAGAGCTTGTTCCGGACAGCGGAGAAGAAGCGGATGCGGAATCAGGCGGTGAATTCATGGAAAGCTGCGAGGTTATCGTCAGAGAAGAAACGGCAGTCAAATCCAACTGGTTGATATCGGATGTGCCCGAAGTGCAAAAGCAAGAAAGGGAAGTGATAACGCCTGTAGTAACCTATGAAGTAAGCGCGCAAATGAGCGATGGCGACGTGGAAGAAATTAAAACATTCGATTCATATGTCGAGAGAAAACTGACAGTTGAAAACAGTGATGACTTGGATGCGGCAAATCTAATAGCTGTGCGCTTCGATGATTATTCAGGAGAGTTTGTGCCGGTGCCGGCAAGCTTTGAAGAAAACGAGGACGGAGATATTGTGGCGGTGGTATCGGACAGTCAGGCAGGAAGCTACGCCATTGTTGAAAACAAGCGCGACTATGTTTCCGAATTGGCTGAAAGCCACTGGGCGGCAGAAACAGCCGTGAAAATGAGCAAGAAGCTCATGCTTGAGGAAGTTTTCGACGACGGAATGGACCTCGATGTGGGAATAACCCGTGCCGAGATGAGCGGAGTTTTGCTCAAGACTCTTGGAATAAACAAGAACTCAGTTGATTCGGATGCAGAGTTTAAAGACCTTCCGGAAGAAAGCAAATGGCACGACACCGTTTTGGCCGCAACCGAGGCAGGGATACTTAAAGGTTACGGAGACGGAAGCGTCAAGCCCGAGCAGGTGATAAGCCGCCAGGAGATGGCCGCTGTTATATTCAGGACAATGGACCGAATGATAGAGATTGTAGAAGAACGCGACAAAGTTATATATGAGGACCACGCCGCCATAAAGGCATGGGCCCTCGGACATGTCAACGCGCTTACCGACATAGAGGTATTTGTGGGATACGAGAGCGGAAAATTCATGCCCGAAGCTGACATAAAGGTAGGAGAGGCGCTTACTGCGCTATATAGAATGAGCAGGCACCTGAATTTCATAGATTAGAATATGTTACCCCCCTGAAAACGGTTTGTTTTCAGGGGGGTTTTTCATTCTTGTGAGTTTACGTATTCCGTAATTTCACAGACAATCGACTTGGTCATTGCAACGGCCTCAACCACAGTTTTGGCTCCCGTCACAACATCGCCTGCGGCGAATACGCCTTCCTTGGATGTTTTGCCGCTTTCGTTTGTGATTACAAGTCCGAGGCGGTCAAGCTTCATGTCCCTGGCTGTACGGACAATGTTCGCCTGAGGCCCCTGGCTTATTGATATGATTACCGAATCGGCCTTGAAAAGCTCTGCCGATTCCTCTATGACCGAGAGTTTTTCGTTTCCTTCCTCGTCTATTTCAATTTCTGCCCCCGCAACCATGAGCCCTTGGTCTGTTATGGCAGTCGGAACTTTGTTGTACTCGAACCTGACTCCGTCGAGCTT
Organism: uncultured Peptostreptococcaceae bacterium; assembly: GCA_964484935.1. Taxonomy (GTDB): domain Bacteria; phylum Bacillota; class Clostridia; order Peptostreptococcales; family BM714; genus BM714. The sequence goes on along the minus strand of CAZAFW010000009.1, from coordinate 48,400 downwards.
TGCATATTTAATTTCGTAGCTGCTTGAAGGCATGTCGCTTTCGCGACGCCTGTAGAAGACCACTACCTGTTTTGCGCCTTTTCTTACGGCTGTCCTTGCCGAGTCAAGAGCCACATTGCCGCCTCCGATTACAGCGACTATTTCGCCTGTTCCATGGGTCTCCGGGCTTCTCAGATAATCTATTGCGTAAAATACATTCCCAAGGCTTTCACCCGGAATGTTCAGTTTTCTGGGTTTCCAGGTTCCTGTAGCCACAAAAATGGCCTTGTATCCGTCGCGGAACAGATCGTCCAAAGTTAGTACGGGGCCTATTACGGTGTTTGGTCTCACCTTGACTTTCAACTTTTCGAGAAGATTGGAGTAGCGGTCGAGAATGCTTTTGGGCAAGCGGAATTCGGGAATTCCGTAGCGAAGGACTCCGCCAATCTTCTCATGGGATTCAAAAACGGTAACAGAAAAACCTTGCCTTGCCAAAAGTATTGCCGCGGTGAGTCCTGCGGGTCCCGATCCTATTATCGCTATCTTCTTATCGGGATCCACTGAGAGTTTTGACTCGACCTTGTCCAAATAGTAGTCTGACACATAGTTTTCTATAGTCCCTATGTGAATGGGATTGCCTTTCCGATCGAGTATGCAATGGCCTTCGCAAAATGACTCGTGGGGGCATACCAGTCCGCATATTACAGAAAGCGGATTGTTCTCAAAGAGCATCTCGCCCGCCTCGTTTATCCTGTTTTCCTGTACAAGACGGATCATTTCGCGTATGGGTGTTCCTACCGGGCATCCGTCTTCGCAAAGGGGTTTCTTGCACTGGAGGCATCTGGACGACTCCTCGCATATGTGTTTTATCATTTAAACACTTCCTTTCGTTTAATATACAGGTGGAAAGTATAACACAGTTTTAAAAAAAAACAAGAATCACAGAAATTTAACGATTGCATTGAAGGAAAGGCGGATTTTTCATTGAATAGGATATAGATACCCCTATCGCCGAATAGAGGAACAGCTTTTAATGAATAATTGAAAAAGGCGGGGGTATCGAATGAAAACCAGGCAAAATACAACAAATAAAATTTTATAGGGAGTGATTGGAATGATAGCTTTTTTAGCGGTTTTGGCGATAGCCTTGTTGGGAGGAATCCTTCTCTACAATAATCTAGTGTCCCTTAGAAACAGGGTAAGGGAAGCCTTCAGCACTATGGATGCATACCTGATCAAGAGATACGACCTCATACCCAATCTTGTGGAGACGGTAAAGGGCTATGCCTCGCATGAAAGGGAGACTCTTGAGGGTGTTATTGAGGCAAGGAGCAGGGCTATGTCGGCTTCGACAGTAGAAGAAAAAAGTCAGGCCGAGAACATGATAAGTGGCGCGCTCAAGAACCTTTTTGCGCTTTCCGAAGCTTATCCCGACCTCAAGGCCAACCAGAACTTCCTTGCGCTTCAGGGCGATTTGACAAAGGTCGAGGAAGACATACTGAATTCAAGAAAATACTACAATGCTGTCGTAAGGACTTACAACACCTCCATAGAGAAGTTTCCGGCAGTTCTTGTGGCATCGATGATGGGTTTTCATGATGAAGCCATGTTTGCGGCAGCCGAGGAGGAACGCGAAAATGTCAAGGTGCAGTTTTAAGCTTGGAAAATGGATTCTCGCCTTTTTCATAATCTTTCTCGCGCTCATTCCGCTTAAGAGCCATGGTGCCGAGGCGTTTGAAATAAGGGACTACGATGTCAAGGTTTCCGTAGGCGAAGACAATGCCTATGAAGTTGTCGAAATGATAAATGTGGAGTTTTCAGAACCCAGGCATGGGATTTACAGGACGATTCCGCTTTCATACGACGGGCGCAGGGCGAAAATCACACAAATAGGGGTTGCGGGATGGGACATGAAGACCTCGACCGACTCCCGGAATCTTGTAATAAGAATCGGAAGCGAGGACGAATATGTAAGCGGAAGCCAGACCTACGCAATTTCATACCGATACGCGCTTCCTCCCGACAGGAGCGAGGAATACGACGAATTCTACTTCAACCTGATCGGCAACGAATGGCCGGTCTCAATAGACAGGGTCAGCTTTTCTGTAGACATGCCCAAGCCCTTCGAATCGGACAAAGTATCTGTGTATTCCGGCGCATACGGGAGCGAAAGCGCTGACGGGGTTGATTTCAATGCGGGTACTGACGGCGTGAGCGGAAAGACTCTCGAGAGGCTTTCCCCCGGGGAAAGCGTCACAATACGAATAGAACTAGAGCAAGGATACTTCAAAGAGAGCCTCATATCCAAATTGACCGATTTGTTCTTCGGATATGCATATCTTTTATTTGGCGCGCTCCTGCTTGCGGCAGGATTCTTGACATGGAGAAAATATGGGCGGGACGAGAGGCTTTTCGTTGCTCCCGAATTCTATCCGCCTGAAAACATGACTCCGGCGGAAGTTGGATACATCATAGATTCCACCATGGACAACAAGGACGTAACGGCTCTCCTGATTTATTGGGCCTCCAAGGGCTATATAGCAATAGAGGAAATTGATAAAAGGAATGTGCGTTTCCATAGGCTGAAAGAAGCCGACGACAGCTTCAAGCCGTTTGAAAAAATAATGTTCGCGAGTCTTTTCGATGAACATGGAACTGACGGAAAGGTCGAGACAGAGGATTTGAAATATAAGTTTGCAGACACCATAGGCGCGGTAAAGAGCGAGATCTCGGACGGATTGACGAAATATGCGGAAAAACCTCTATATACCAAGAAAAGCAAGAATCTGGGCAGGCTTTTCAAGGCGCTTGCATTTTTGCCGCTCTGCCTTGTGGTTGCAAGATACCTGAATTCCGTTTTCGGAATTAACCCGACTATACTCCTTTCGTCGCTTGTTCCTGCGCTGGCAATTTTCATACCCATTGCGCTTTTCATAGAGGGATTCAAAAAACGATATGTCATTAGCAAGGGATCAATCCTTGTCCGAATATTATTTTTGCTTGCGATTTTCGCACTGGGACTCATTGTAGGCTTTGCGCTCTATACAATCGTTAAGGCCTACGGAGTGAATTCGACCATGGTGCCATTCATTATTGGAGCAGCTTCGTCGATAGGAATTTACGCTTTGGGAGCCGCGATGAGGCAGAAAACGGAATATGGCAAAAAGGTCATGGAAAAGATACTGGGCCTGAAACAGTTCATTGAAACTGCCGAAAAACCCAAGCTTGAAATGCTTTTTGACGAGAACCCGTCTTATTTCTACGATGTATTGTCATATGCGGTTGTAATGGGAGTCACAAAAAAATGGGCCAAGAAGTTCGACGACATGCTGACTGAGCCGCCTTCCTGGTATTATGGCTATTCTGGGGGAAGCTTCAGGACAATGGTGTTTATAGGGGCAATGAATAGGAATCTCAATACGGCTTCTGCAAGCATGATCTCAACAAAGTCTTCGGGAAGCGGCTTTTCCGGAGGAGGGGGATTCTCGGGCGGAGGAGCCGGCGGAGGCGGAGGCGGAAGTTGGTAGAAAAGAAATCTTTGGGGTATAAGTATTAAAGAGAATGGAAAGGGGTGGATTTTATGAATAAGATACTTATTCCGGTTGACCAATCCGAGCATTCCATGAAGTCCTTTGAGTATGCGGACCAACTTTACGAAAAATACCAATCGGAGATAACAGTTGTCAATGTACAAAAAAAATTCTACGACGGAGACAAACCTTCCGAAGAAATCCTCAAGCGGGCAGAGGAATATTTCAAAAGAAGAGAGATTCCTGTGGTCCTGAGAACTGAAAAAGCAAACGACATCGCCGAAAAAATACTCGAAATTACGGAAAAAGATGGTTTTGACCTGATCATCATGACTTCCCATGGAATGAATGCGGGGAAACGGCTCAGGCTGGGAAGTGTAACCAACAAAGTTGTATATCATGTAAAAATTCCAATTCTAGTAGTGAAGTAGAAAAAACAGCTAGCAGCTGGCAGCGGGCAGGAAAAGAACAGTTGTCAGATATCAGATGTCAGGTATCAGGAAAAGCAGTATGCAGCTTGCAGCTTGCAGTGGGCAGTTTGCAGTTTGCAGTAAAAGAAAAGAACAGTTGCCAGATTTCAGATATCAGGAAAAACAAAGGCAGAAAGAACAAAAGCAGCTGGCAGTGGGCAGTATGAAGTAAAAGACAAAAGCAGATGTCAGAAAGAGACTAAAGACTAAGGACCGCTTCATTTTAGTGGGCGGTTCTTTGTTTTTGCCTTCTGCAAATGGAGAGGAAGATGGGAAAGCCATTTATTTCTGTATACATTATGCAAAATCTGCCGCAATCATTGAAACAGGCAAGGAATTAACATATAATAAGACATGAAAAAAAACAAAACAAGGGGGAATTTACATATGAAATTTTTAGAAAAAATCAAAATTCAAGCAAAAAAAGACATCAAGAAGATTGTGCTTCCTGAAACGGAAGATATGAGGACAATCGCCGCAGCCGACATGATTTTGTCAGATGGAATGGCTGAAATAGTTCTCGTGGGAAACAAAGATGAAATTTTGTCCAAAGCTGAAGGCTACGACGTATCCAAGGCCGAATTCATAGATCCTGCAAGTTTTGAAAAAATGGACGAATTCGTAGATACTTTTGTTGAAATGAGAAAGAAAAAGGGAATGACTCCAGAGAAGGCCAAAGAGGTTCTCGCTAATCCCCTTTACTTCGGATGCATGCTTGTAAAGCTTGGCTACGCTGATGGAATGGTAGCAGGAGCGGTCAATGCTACTGCAGATGTAATGCGCGCGGCTCTCCAGGTAATAAAGACTGCACCGGGAACAAAACTAGTTTCGGCGGCTTTCCTTATGGAAGTGCCCGACTGCGAATTCGGAGCTGACGGAATCTTTATATTTGCCGACACCGCACTCAATCCCAATCCCGATTCGGAGCAGCTTGCAAACATAGCCATAAGCTCCGCGGCTACATTCGAAGCACTCACGGGAGTTGAGCCTGTAGTCAGCATGCTTTCGTTCTCGACCAAGGGAAGCGCCAACCATCCCGATGTTGACAAGGTTATCGAGGGCGGAAGGCTTGCAAAGGAAATGGCTCCAGACCTCAAGCTGGACTGCGAACTTCAGTTCGACGCTTCAATTGTGCCGGCAATAGGAAAGAAAAAAGCTCCGGACAGCGATGTTGCGGGAAATGCGAATGTAATAATATTCCCCGACCTTGACGCGGGAAACATAGGATACAAGCTTGTGCAGAGACTGGCCAAGGCAAATGCCTTCGGTCCTGTTACACAGGGACTGGCTATGCCTGTAAACGACCTTTCAAGAGGATGCTCCGCCGAGGACATCGTGGGAACAGTCGCTTTAACAGTGCTTCAAGCGCAGATGATGAAATAGTCTGTCGGTTTTCAAAATTTCATAAAACAATAGCATAAAAGTAAAACAATGGGGGTTTGCGGATATTAAATCGCAAGCCCCTTCATTTTTCTGTGATATAATTTAATAAAAAGGGTGATGGGTGAAAGAATGAAGAAGAAATTGACAATAGCTCTATTGATGATGGCCATGATGCTTTCGGCGTGTGTGGCTGAAAAACCGCTTGAGGCGGAAATTGAGAAGAAGGTTCTTTTGCCGGAAGCGGAAATATCAATGCGGGGCGCCGAGCCGGGATGGGTTTTTTCTCTCGAAATGAAAAATTTAAAAAAGGGCGACCAGGTTCGTATAGAGACAGACTTGGTCCATATGCAGACATTTTTCCGCATGACGGAGGATGAGGACGTCTGGAACAGGCTGTTTGCTGTAGATACCTTAAACTCGGGCAAAAAGGGCGTTTTCATTGTAAACGTCAAGAGGGATGGACGAAATATATTCAGAAAGAAGCTGGACACAGGGTTTTCCGACAGGGCCTTTTCAAGCCAGGAGCTTAGAATATCCCAAAGCCTTTTGGAAAGGCGTCTTGAAGCCGTTTCAAAAGGGGGCGAAAGACTCAGGATGACCCTTGCAAAGTCGGTAAGGTCCGATGAAATATACTGGGATGAGCCATTTGCTGAGCCGGTCGAGGGGCGGCTTTCCACACCCTTTGGAGCAAGAAGGACCTTAAACGGAGGGTACGGATACATACATGCGGGTATAGACCTGGCAAACAAGCTTGGCACTCCCATAGGAGCGGCTAACTCGGGGAAGGTTGTTTTCTCCGAAGAGCAGAGTCTCACAGGAAACACAATAATCATAGACCACGGCCGAGGTCTGCTCACGGTTTACGCCCACCTTGAGACCATGTCTGCCTACAAAGGAGACATGGTAAAAAGGGGACAGCAGATAGGTACCATGGGAAGCACGGGTTTTTCAACCGGATCCCATCTGCATTTTGAGACTCAGCTGATGGGTGTATACATCGATCCGTACATTTTGCAAGAAAAAAGTCTTGAATTGAGAGAATATATGGAAAGAGAGGAATGGAAATGAAGAGTAAAGTTTATTTCATGGACTTCAGGTCAAGAAGAAGAAAAGAGAACAAGCGAAACAAGATAATGAGGCTTTTCGATGCCGTTGAGACATCTAGCGTCATTTCAAATGGGGATTTGACGGCGGTCAAGCTGCATTTCGGTGAAAGCGGAGGAGACGGATTCATAAGACCCATTTTTGTGCGTCCTATAGTCGACAAGATAAAGGAAGCGGGAGGCAATCCCTTCCTTACGGACACCAACACCCTCTACAGCGGAAGCCGCAAGAATTCTGTGGACCATCTGAATACGGCATACGAACACGGTTTTACGCCGCACGTCGCAGGCGCGCCTATCATTATCGCTGACGGACTCAAAAGCGGAAGTTTTGAAACTGTAGACTTGGGGCTGAAGCATTTCAGTATTGCAAGATTGGCCTCCGACATAGTAGAAGCGGATGCCATGGTAGTGGTTTCCCATTTCAAGGGCCATGAAATGGCGGGATTCGGGGGAAGCATAAAAAACATAGCAATGGGCTGCGCCCCGGCAATTGGAAAGAGGGACCAGCACTCCACACGTCCTAAGGTTGACGCTGACAAGTGCATAGGCTGCAAAGCATGCGTGAGCGTATGCCCCGAGGGCGCCATAAAGATGAAAGACGAAAAGGCGTTCATACACGAGGCAAGCTGCATAGGCTGCGGGGAATGCCTGACCGTTTGTCCCGTTCAGGCAATAGTCCTGGACCAATGGGGCAGCGAGGCCAAGGATTTCATTGAAAAGATGACCGAGTACGCGTATGCGGCAGTAAAAGAAAAGATGGGGAAAACCATTTACTTCAATTTCCTCATGGACATAACTCCCGACTGCGACTGTGTTCCTTGGAGCGACGCTCCCATAGTGCCTGACATAGGAATACTTGCATCGACAGACCCGGTGGCCATAGACAAAGCCAGCCTAGACCTTGTGAACGGGGAACCGGCGCTAAGGCAATCCATGCTCCATGACAGGACATGCGGAGAAAGCGAAAGCGAATGCGAATGCGGCGACGATCATTTCAAGGCTATGAGAAAAGGGACCTACGGGGAGCTCCAGATAAGCTATGGAGAGGAAATTGGCCTTGGAAGCTCGGATTACGAATTGATCAAACTATAGCATAAAAGGAGATGTGCAGAGTGCATTACAATTATGTATACGGACCGGTGCCTTCGAGGAGAATGGGGCTTTCGGTAGGGATGGAACCTATCCCGGCCGACACGTGCAACTATTCCTGCGTCTACTGCCAATTGGGGCGGACAGGGCACATGAGCAACGAAAGAAAACCCTTCTTCGAAGTTGGGGATATGCTTTCAGAACTTGAAATGTACCTCAAGGATGTAAAGGAATACGACGTAGTCACGCTAGTTGGAGACGGAGAACCAACTCTTTTTAAAGACCTTGGAGACCTCATAAGAGGCATAAAGAAAATCACAGACAAACCCGTCGCTGTAATAACAAACGGCGCCCTCCTGTATGAAAAATCTGTAAGGGAGGATCTCATGGAGGCCCATATCGTACTGCCTTCGCTCGACGCATATGACGAAGCATCCTTCAAGGCTGTAAACAGACCTTACGGGACAATCAGGTTTGATGACGTTTTCGACGGACTCAAAGAATTCTCAAGCCAGTACAAGGGCCAGCTCTGGATTGAAATAATGCTGGTTAAGGGAATGAACGATTCACAATACGCCATGGAGGCTTTCAAGAAGATGCTTGGCCAAATCAAATATGAAAAAGTTTTCATAAACGCTCCGGTAAGGCCGCCCGCAGAATCGTTTGTAGAGACTCCGGACGACGATGTTATTGAAAAATTTGCAAGAGGGCTGAAAGGCTATTCAATCAACCATCTTACCGAAAGCGAGTTCTCGAGCGGCATAAAGGATGATTTCAAGGCTGTGCTCAGCATAATAGGAAGGCATCCCATGAACCAGCATGAGATAGCCAGCTTCATAAAAAGCCGGGGAGGAAATCCAAAAGAAATTCTTGCCCGCCTGGATGAGGATGAAATAATAGACAAGCTCAGTTACAAAGGATACGTAACCTACAGAATGAAATGAGAGGGGGAGTCAGGCAATGAAAATTCCTGTGCAAAGAGTGGCTGCAATTCATGACCTTTCGGGTTTCGGGAGGGCGTCGCTTACGGCGATAATACCCATACTCTCGACTATGGGAATACAGGTCTGCCCGGTTCCCACGGCTGTTCTTTCCAGCCATACCGGGGATTTCACGGACTACACCTTTGTAGACCTTACAGACCAGCTTGAAGCTTATATAAACCACTGGAAAAAGCTTGAAATAGGATTTGATGCAATTTACAGCGGGTTTCTGGGCTCGCCAAAGCAGATTGCAATAGTTTCCGACTTCATAGAATTTTTCGGCAACAGTGAAAATCTTGTGCTCGTCGACCCTGTAATGGGCGACAATGGAGAGCTGTACGCAACCATGAACAATGAAATGGTTGTGAACATGCGCAATCTTGTCGGAAAGGCAGACATAATAACGCCCAATTTCACTGAGGCGGCATATTTGCTCGGGGAAGAATACGACGAGACGATAGACGGGGCGGGGGTAAAGGATTGGCTCAAGCGCCTCTCTGAAATGGGACCGGCAACAGTAATAATGACAAGTGTTCCCAACCCCGACGGGGATAAGAACACAAGCGTCATAGCATACGACAGGAGGCACGACAAATATTGGAAAGTAAGCTGCAGATACATACCTGCGCATTTTCCCGGAACGGGAGACGCTTTTGCAAGCATAGTGGTGGGAAGCCTTCTTCAGGGGGACAGCCTTCCAGTTGCAATGGAAAGGGCGGTCCAGTTCATAACAACTGCCATACGCGCGAGTTACGGATTCGAATATCCCAAACGCGAGGGAGTCTTGCTGGAGCGAGTTTTAAGCACACTTAATCTTCCTGTGATAGGAAGCAGTTACGAACTGTTGTAAACGGCAGGTAAAAGAAGGTTTCCTCAAAATTCGGGCCTTCTTTTTTTCTTAACCAGTCGGATTGCCTTGATAAAAAAGCAAATTGACGGACAAAATCGCATTTGCTTGGGCGACAATCAAAAAAAATTGCATTAAGACAAAAAAAGACGATTAAGTCATTGAAAAAAATGCTGTAACTGCCGATAGTAAAAACAATGGGTCTTTTTGTCCGGAATGAAAAAGGACCAAGAGACAATCAAAAGGAATATTTAATTTTCAGGAGGATTTTTGATGGCAAAAGGTGTATTGATAGTGGACGATGCTGTATTTATGAGAATGATGATAAAGGACATACTTGAAAAAAACGGGTATTCCGTCGCAGGAGAGGCAGAAAACGGACTCAAGGCAATAGAGGCCTACAAAAACTTGAAGCCGGACATCGTTACGATGGATATTACGATGCCTGAAATGAACGGCATCGAAGCCCTTAAGGGAATAAAGGAAATAGATCCGAATGCAAAGGTTGTAATGTGCAGCGCAATGGGGCAACAGTCAATGGTAATAGAGGCAATAGAGTCGGGTGCAGGAGATTTTATAGTCAAGCCCTTTAACGGAGAGCGGGTCATCGAAGCGATCAGCAGAGTTTTGAAATAAATCCCGCAAACGAGGTGATTTTATGGAAAAAACATTAACACAACAGGAAATAGATTCCTTGATAACTGCAATATCGACCGGAGAAGTGGAATCGGACGATTTGGCCAAATTGGAGGAAAAACGGCGCGCAAGGAAATATGACTTCAGAAGACCAAACAAGTTTTCGAAGGACCATGTAACCGCAATAAAAGCGGTTTATGAAAATTTTGCTAGAATTATCACCAATACTTTGTCGAATTCCCTCAGAACGGATGTTGATTTTTCGGTGGCGGCATTTGAACAGATAAGCTACGGAGAATTGATACGTTCCATGTCGAATCCCACACTTATGACTTTATTCCGCATGGAGCCCTTCAAGGGTGTTATGATTCTTGAAGCCAGCCCCCGTTTCGGGTTTCAGGTTGTTGACCTCTTGTGCGGAGGCGCGCTTCACAAAGACATAGACTTGCGGGGATTCACCGAAATCGAAAAAAGCATATTGAAGGATGTAATGACCTCCATAATAGACAAGAACAAGGATGCATGGAAAGACATAATGGATTTGAATCCTGTTGTCGAGGGGATTGTTGCAAATCCTCAGATGAACAGAATTTTCCCCTACGAGGAAGCCATGGCGCTTATCAATTTCAATGTAAAGATAAATGATGAACGGAGCGTCATGAGTTTGTGCATACCCCACATGGCTTTTGGAGAACACATAGACAAGCTTCACTCAAACCTCTATATAACCTCGGGAAAAATGACCAATCAGTTCCGTTACCGTTCGGAAATAGAACAGATAATCAACAAGGGGCAGGTCAATATGAGCATCGTGCTTGGCAAAACCCAAATAACGGTTGGGGACTTCATGGAACTCAGATGCGGAGATGTGCTCGAGCTGGACATAATGGCCGGTGATCCAATGAAACTTTACGTCGAGGATTACGAACACTTGTATGTGCAGCCGGGAACCTATAAAGACAAGCTGGCTGTTCAGGTTGTAGATTATGCGGGAAAGGATGTGGAGTAGATGGGAGACAATTTTTTATCACAGGAAGAAATCGATTCTTTGCTCAAGAAGAACAAGGGAGTCGACGAACTCGAAGAAATGAAAGATTCGGACATGAGTTCCGAAACAAAAAGCATCATGGAAGAGGTAGGAAGAAGGACAATGTCAGCTTCCGCCGCCGCATTGTCGAATCTGACAGGCAGGGAGGTTCGAATGGATGAGCCCGAAGTTTCAACAATAAGCTTTGGCCAACTGGCAACCGGTCTGGAGAGCGCCCACGTTTCACTGCAGATGCAATTTGAGAAGGGTTTGCAAGGAAACAATGTTCTTCTGATGGACATCTCCGATGCTTCAATCATAGCTAATCTTATGATGGGAGGCGATGGGAGCGAGGTCGGCGAGGAATTGTCGGAAATGGAACTCAGCGCAGTCTCGGAAGCCATGAACCAAATGACAGGCAAGGCTATGACAGAAGTTTCTGAAATGCTTTCTAGAACAGTTGAGATAGATCCTCCGGTCACACATGTGTGGAAAAGCAAGGATGAAATTTCCATACCAGGCATTGCAAGTGAAACAAAACTGATCAAGATTTCATTCCGGGTTATTGTAGAGGGTTTGATTGACAGCGAAATGGTGCAATTGTATGCATTGGATTCGGCAAATAAAATCGTCGAAATTATGCTTGGAGGAAAAGGCGGAATCGATTCCGAAAAGGAAATGCCTGAAGGGCCCCATGGGGAAGAGAAGGGAGAGCCTCTCTCGGAATACGGCGATTCAAAAAAAGAATACGGCGGGAGAGAGGTCAATATACAAGAGCCCGTTTTTGCAGAGCTTAAAAAACAGGCGAGGCAAAGAGCTCCCAGAAACATTGAACTGATACTTGACGTGCCTCTCGAACTCAGCGTGGTCTTGGGAAGGACACACAAGAGCATAAGGGACATACTGGCCCTTGAGCCCGGAAGCATAGTGGAACTAAACAAGCTTGCGGAAGAACCCCTCGAAATATATGTCAACGGCAAGCGTACGGCACTTGGAGAAGTAGTCGTTGTTGACGAGAAGTTCGGCATAAGGATTACGGACATATTAAGCGCCGAGGACAGGGTTAGAAAACTGGGTTAGAATAAAAAACCGCTGCAGATGTAAACTGGCGGAGGAGAATGCCGATAAGAGAATAAAGGAAGATACAAGAGAGCACAAAAGGTGGGATGACATGAAAATCGACAGAATCGGATACGCACAGCTTGTGCAGAAACTCGAAAAGAGCAAGGGAGCCGGAAAGGCGGGCGGAAGGCATGATGGAAAAGACACTATTGAATTGTCTGACGCTTCAAAAAAAATCAAGGAGTACGCTGAAGTTGTAAAGACAATGGAATCCTCGAATCTGGAAAAGGTTGAGGAGATAAAGACCAAACTTGCATCCGGAACCTACAAGGTTTCGTCCAAGGAACTGGCAGAACGCATATTGTCCGAAATCATGGGTCAGATTGGAAGCGGTGAATAGGCCATGGACAGCTTGCTGAAGAAACAGGAGAAGTTGCTCGCGAGGCTTGCGGTTTTGCTCAGGGAGGAGAAGGAAGTCCTCATAGGGGAAGACGGGAAAAGGCTCATGGAGATAGTGGCAATCAAAAAAAACATCCAGGACGAATTGGAAGCCATGGAAATTCAGAGAAAAGAAGAGTGGAGAGGCCTTTCACTTGCAGAAATAGCCGGCAGCCTTGACAAAAAAGGACGCGAAAGGCTAATGGGAAGAGGCGAAGCCATATCCACTAAAATGAAAGAAATAAAGGAACTGCAGGAGACCAACATGATGCTGACGCGCCAGTCGGCCGCTTATGCAAATAAGCTTATGGATATACTGCAGAGAACGGTGCGCAAAAGCGGAATAACCTATGGGCAAAACGGAGCCGTGGAAAGCGTGCAAGGCGTCATGGCTTCATTAGACAGGTCGGTTTAGGGGGAAAGATATGTCAGGCATATTTCAAACATTCAATGTAGCAAAATTGGGCATGCTGGCACAGCAGAATGCCGTCAATGTTGCCAGCCACAACATAGCCAATGCAAACACAGAAGGGTTTTCAAGGCAGAGAGTCAACCTGGAGACGACCCAGCCCTTCACATACGCAGGCATAGGACAGTTCGGTACCGGTGTGGAGGTGGAATCCATAACCCGCACCAGGGATAACTTCCTCGATGCCCAGATACGGCTCGAAAACGCCATGAACGGAAGATACGAGGCCAGCGGCACTGCCCTGGAACAGGTGGAAATGATATTTCTTGAGCCCAGCGATACGGGGCTCAATTCGGCCTTGGACGAATTTTGGAATTCATGGCAGGAGCTGAGCAAGACACCCGAAAACTCCAACGCCAAAACAATGGTTGCGCAAAACGCCTTGTCCCTGACGGATATGGCAAACCATATGGACGGCCAGCTTGAGGCCCTCGAATCGGATTTGACGGATCTGCAGGCTTCAAGGGTTTGCGATGCCAATGTGCTTATTGGACAGATAAACGACATGAACGACCAGATATGCAGAGTCAAGCTGAAGGGCCTTGAGCCCAATGATTTGATGGACAGAAGAGACCTTCTGGCGGACAAACTTTCGGCAATAGTCGATATTGAAACAAGCCTTGACGAATATGGCAGCATGCAAATAAGCAACAGGGAAACGGGCAAGATTCTGCTTGACGCCAATCCCAAAGAAGCGGCAGAGGTGGAGATGTCCGTAGTAAAGAACGCCTCTTATGATGAAACGGCGGGGGAATGGACGCTGACCATCGTTTACAGGGGGGACATTACCGGACAGGATAAAACAGTGACAGTGGGAGGTGCTTCCGGCGACTTTCAAAAGGGCGATGTAATATTTACAGATTCCCTGGAAGACTGGGAAGACGGAGCCGTGGCTGTTACAAAGCCTCTTCTAGAGGAAGGCGAATTGGCGGGAAATTCACTGGGAATAGAAAAAACGGAGGAGTACCGCAATCATCTCGATTCACTGATGAATGGTATAGCCTTGGGAGTCAACGCCATACATGAAGAGACCGGTCAGGCCTTTTTCACGATTTCAGGAACGGAATCGGAATTTACAGCCGGCAACATTAGGGTAAATGAGAACATAATGGATGATGTCAATCTCGTCCAGGCGGGACAAGCCGCGGGCGGTCCCGCGGGGGACGGAAGCAGGGCGCTTGCAATAGCAGGGCTCCGGAACGGCAGGTTCGACATTGAAAACATGGAAGCCGACATAGCAGGCTATGTGTCGGGAGACATGTACATTCCTTCGAACGACTCGGGAACGAGCTTCGACAATTTCTACAAGGACCTGATATCAACAATAGGAATAGACAGCCAGAGCGCCATTAGGGGGGCAGAGAACCAGGATGCCCTTCTGCTTCAGCTAAACCAGCGAAAGGATTCCATTTCAGGCGTTTCGATAGACGAGGAAGTGGCAAGCCTAATACAATACCAGACCGCATATCAGGCAAACGCGAGGGTTATGGAGACGCTGAGCCTTATGCTGGACACACTCATAAACGGGCTTGGGGCATAGGAGGATTCCATGAGGATTACAAACGGAAGCATAATGAACAACTATCTCTACAACCTTAACAACAACCTCGAAAACATGCAGAAATACCAGAACCAGCTTTCAACAGGCAAGGAAATCTCAAGACCCTCGGACGCGCCTTTTTTGGCGACCAGGGCAATGAACCTTCATACATCCCTTGACCGCAACGACCAGTATCTTAAGAACATAGAGGATTCCATAGGCTGGGTCGAGATGACCGACAGCACCCTGGGGGACATGAATGACATTCTCCAAAGGGTAAGGGAGCTTACTGTATATGGCGCCAACGGCACCCTTGCGGACGGGGACATGGAGGCCATAGCCATGGAGGTAGGCCAGAACATAGAGGCCCTTGCACAGATAGGAAACTCAAACTACGACGGACGGTATGTACTGGCGGGCCAGGAGACCACAAGCCCCCCCTTCTCGGTTTCAGGAAATATGCTCTCATATTCGGGAGACGCGGGACTTCTTGAAAGGGAAATTTCCGAAAACGTTTCCATGTCTGTAAATGTTTCAGGGAACCGAATATTGGAGGGAGGGACCGAATCCCTTCAGGACACCCTCAAAAACATAATGGACAGGCTGGAATCCGGGCAGGTGGGAGATCTTTCATCGGACTCCCTCGCAAGGCTTGACGGGCACATTGAAAACATTTTGAGCCTGCGCGCGGAGATGGGAGCAAAATGCAACAGGCTCGAGTCGGCAAAGTCCAAGAACGAGGCGGAGACACTCAACATGACGGAGCTGCTTTCCAAGGCCGAGGACATAGACGTGGCTGAAAAGGTCATGGAGTTTTCCATGATGCAAAGCGTTTACCAGTCGTCGCTGGCTACGGGAGCGAGAATCCTTCAGCCGTCGCTTCTGGATTATTTAAGATAGGAAAGGGGTGGATTGCCAAGTGAAAACCGACACTAAGATTTTGGGTAATATAGAAGTGGACAAAGATTCTGTAATAAATTTTGCGGGAGGGCTTCTGGGCCTTGAGGACTACAAGAAGTATGCCCTTATAGCGCTTCCCGACAACGACAAGTTCCTGTGCCTTCAAAGCATGGAGGATGCGGGGCTTGCATTCTTTGTAATAAACCCGTGGGACTTCTTCCCCGACTACGAGATCGACATACCTGACGGGGAGATTGCGGATGTAGGGATAGGGCAGCCGGAGCAGGCCCGTGTCTATTGCATACTTACGGTTTCAGGAGAAATAAAGGACATTACTGCCAACCTCCTTGCCCCCATTGTGATAAACTGCGATAAAAATAGAGGAAAACAGGTCGTGCTTGCCGAATCCAAATACAATACCAAACATCGGCTCTTTCAGTAAAAAGGGGTGTAGCTTGTGCTGATTTTAAGCAGGAAGGAAAACGAGGGAATAGTCATAGGGGACGGAATAACCGTCCGTGTGATGGGTATAGAGGACGGGCGGGTCAGGCTCGGTATAGAGGCGCCGCGGGAGGTTTCAATCCACAGGGAGGAAATTTTTGCGGAAATAAAAAAAGAGAACATGCAAGCGGCCAAGGCGAATTCCGAGATGGCGGATGCCCTGGCGCTGCTCAAAAAGCTGTAGAGACAAAGGAGACCGAAAAATGGTTTCTTTTTTTATTGATTTATTTTTTAAAAAAAAGCTAAACAAAAGTGCGCACCTTCCGATATAAAGATTAGACGAAGCTTTCGGCCGAAACTTCTTCAAAACAAACATAGGCAAGGATGCCGACAAACAAAATTCAAGGAGGAAGAACACAATGATTATCAATCACAATATTTCAGCGCTTAACACTTATTCGCGCCTCACGAGCGCGAACAGCATGCAGGCAAAATCCCTCGAGAAACTTTCATCGGGCCTCAGAATCAACAGGGCCGGCGACGACGCCGCAGGTCTTGCCATCTCGGAGAAGATGCGCGGACAGATCAGCGGACTAAACCAGGCTTCGAGAAACGCTCAGGACGGTATATCACTCATACAAACGGCTGAAGGCGCATTGGCCGAAACGCACTCGATGCTTCAAAGGATGAGGGAATTGACGGTGCAGGCTAACAACGGAACAAACACAGCAGCAGACAGGGGAAACATACAGGAAGAAATTGGACAATTGCAGACCGAGATAACTGGTATCACTGATAGAACAGAATTTAACGGAACAAATTTATTGGATGGTAATTTTGGAGCCTCTGCTTCATCAGTAGGAGCTACGCTAGATGGTGTCTTTGAAATAGAGTTGAATGGGGCTTCAGCGGCTACAGATTGGACAGTAGTAGCGGAAAATGTAACTGATACCGTAACCATCAGCAGTGCAACATTAGGAGTAAGCGAGCAAATTACCGCTTCAGATGTAGATGGAATGACAGTAGGAGATACTTTGAGATTTGACGGCGTTGGCATTAATCTTACAGCCAAGGTCGCTGATGTAACAGTAGCTGCGTTAAATACATTCACAGTGGATTCAGGAAATGTAGAATTCCAAATAGGAGCAAATGCCAATCAATCTATGAGCATGACAATCGGTGATATGGATGCAGCTGCACTAGGTGTTGATGATAGCGTTATTGATGTCACTGATTTTGCTACTACAGATTTTGATACCCAAATTGCAGCAATCGATGATGCCATTGACACTGTTTCGAGCCAAAGATCAGAGCTGGGAGCAAAGCAGAACCGCCTCGAGCATACAATAAGCAACCTCACGGCTGCTGCAGAGAACCTTACTGCAGCCGAGTCAAGAGTTAGGGACGTGGACATGGCAAAGGAAATGATGGAGTTCACTAAGAACAACATCCTCAGCCAAGCGTCAACTGCAATGCTTGCCCAAGCAAACCAAATGCCCCAATCAGTTCTTCAGCTTCTCAGATAGAAGATTGTTCAAGCTAAAAAAGCCGGCCGCTTTGTCGGCCGGCTTTTTATTATTATCCATACCGCCAAAGATATGAATGGCATTCATAATAATTGAAACGAGTTTCTTCCTATATATATGCGAAAACAAAAGGGGATGCTCTTCCGTTTTAGGGCCTTAAAACAGAAAGCAACGGATTATTATGAATGGAATTCATTAAAAAAACGGGCGACGGAGGTGTTTTGATGATTGGCATGCAGGAAATTAAAGGCGTAGCGATGGATATTGTCAAGAGGGCCCCTGTCAAAGAGTCTTCAGGCCGAAAACTCAAGAAAAGGCCTTCCGTCAAGGCAGAAGAAATCAATTTCCCCAAGGGAGCCGGGGACGATAAACTGAGCCGAGAGGAATTGGGGGAGATGCTAAAGGTTGCCCAGAGGGTAATCTTCGGCAGCGACACCCATTACGAGTTCAGGCTGCACGAGAAGACGGGAACCATGATGTGCAAGCTGGTGGACAACGAAACTGACGAGATCGTGAAGGAGATTCCATCGGAGAAGATTCTGGACATGGTGGCGGGAATATGGGAGCTTGTGGGAATAATAGTAGACGAGAAGGCATAGGGGTGAAGACATGAGCAGCGGAATAAATTTTTTGGGATCATACTCGGGAATAGACCAGACCACAATAGACTCTCTAATGGCGGTGGAAAAAGCTCCCCTTGTTCAGATGGCAGACCAGAAGGAAAGCTACGAAAGCAAGCAGAACGCATGGAGGGACATAAACACCCGCCTCGACAGCCTCATGACAAAGGTGCGCGAGCTTCAGTACCCTTCCGTCTATGAGGGAAAGGCGGTTTCGACCACGAATTCGGAGACGGTTTCGGCATCGGCAACGTCGGATGCAATGAACGGAACATACGATATAGAGGTTGACCGCCTCGCTACTTCAACCCGCATAATAGGTACCAAGGTTCTTGCTGATGGGGACACCAACGGCACGGAGCTTGGAATCACAGGAAACTTCACCATAACGAACGGGGACGGAGATTTTGAAACAATAGCTTTGGAAGCAACAGACTCCCTTTCGTCAATTACGGAAAAAATAAACGAATTGAGCGACAGCTTGGGCATAGGTGCGACGGCAATAGACGGCCGCCTGGTGCTTTCGGATGATGATACGGGTTCGCGATTATTGACGCTGACAGACGCGGATGGAACTAGCCTGTCTGCCCTGGGTCTTGACCCTTCTGACCCGGCTGTGCTTGTTGAGACTGGGCAAAGCGCGATTTTTTCAATAAACGGAATAGACATAGAGAGAAATTCCAACGCGATAAGCGATGCGGTCGAGGGTTTGACTCTTGAGCTTGGGGCAGAAACTGTAGAGGGCGAAACTGTCAATCTTTGCGTTTCAAACGATACCGCAGCGGCCGCAGAAAAAGTGGAGGCCTTCATAGAACAGTACAACTCAACACTTGCCTTCATGCAGGAAAAATCCGATGCGGGTAACCCAGAAACGGCCGGAAGCGCGGGGACCCTGGCGGGTGACTCTACGCTGCAGAGGATGATTTCGACACTCAGGACCACAGTGGGGAGGTCTATAAGCGGTCTGGACAGTCAATACTCGGATGCGTCCCAGCTTGGAATAACCACAGTGGACAAGTACGGAGCGCTCCAGCTCGACGCTTCAAAGCTGACTTCCGCTCTTGAAGACGATGCGGGAGCTGTTGCGAATTTTTTCCACGACACAGATTCCGAGGGCAAGGAGATAGGATTAACGGCGAATCTCGAGACCTACTTGAACAGCCTGATAGCTGCCGGTACAGGCATTGTGGAGGTAAGGGAGGACGGACTCGCGAGGTCCCTCGAGACCCTAAGTGACAGGATGGAAGCCTTCAACGACCGCATGGAGATGAGGGAAGCCTATTACATAAGGACATTCGCTGCGCTTGATGTCGCCCTGCAGCAGGCCGAAAGCCAAATGTCATGGCTAACCAGCCAGCTGGGGTCCCTTTCGGGTCTTTCGACAAGCGGCGACAGCTAAGGGACAGCGGATAGATGATGAGCATAGAAAAGCTGGACCCGCGCATAGTCAGGCTGGTGCTTGACAGGACATCCAAGGATTATGTCCACAAGAAGGACGAAGCCCTTGTAGACAGGGACGGGCGCCACAAGGGCAAAAGAGGCAAATGGGACATAGATGATTTGAAGAGAGAAATTCAAAGGATCAATGAACTTTTTGAGTCCGAGGGCGTGGACATATATCTCATTGCATACGAAAATGGGGAAGGAAAGGGACTTAGTGTCAAGGTCATTGAAAAATCGAGCAACAGGCTGATAAGAATACTGAACGAGGAAGCGATTGACAGGATACTGAAAAAGATAATGGGAGATTCCGGAATAATATTCGACCGAATGGTTTAGGAGGAAATATGAACAGCAATTCTTCGAACGCATATAAAATTTACGAAACAAACAACATAACGACAGCGTCTCCAAGGAAGCTTGTGACCATGCTCTATGGGGGGGCCATAAGATTCTGCCGCTTGGCGGAAATGGCGATTGACGAAAAAAATATCGAAAAGAAGAACGATTATCTGAAGCGGGCGCAGGACATATTGCATGAGCTTTCGCTTTCCCTTAATTTTGAAGCCGGGGAAATGGCAATGCAGCTGGGCGCCTTGTACGCATTCATGATAAGAGAACTTGTGGAGGCGAACATACGCATGGATGCAGGAAAGGTGAAGAATGTGAGGGGAATGCTTGAGGAGCTTTTGGAGGCATGGGCGGCCATCGTTTGAAGAAAGGAGAAAAGTTTTATGTTTCAGCTTAAATCTTTGATAGAGAATATGAACAGCCAGGCTAGAAAGTACAGGGAACTTGAACCCTCAATGGCGAGGATGCGTCAAAAGTCCGACAAGTCTCCGGAAGAAATGATGGAAATCTTGAAAGAAAGCCAGGAAGTGATAGACACATTGAGCCGCTTGGCGGACGAGAGGCGGATAATGGAGAAGTCCCTGGCGGAAAAACTCGATTTAAAAACCTTCGAAAGAAAATCATTGGAGGGACGGGTTCCCGAGGCTATGCTCAAGGCTCTTGACGAAGCCGTGTCGGGTCTGGAGAAAATGCTCAAGGCCGTCATGGACTGCCAGAGGGGGGCTATCGAAGCTGTGATAGAGAAAAAAACAGAGATAGGCGAACGCCTGGCGGAGACAAGCGTCGGAAAGAAAAAGCTTAAGACATACTACATAAAGGATAGGGATGCCTGTTTTATCGATAAAACATCCAAATGACGTGTATTCATAATTTTACAAAAATTTTACAATAAATCTACAAAATTTTTTTTGACCTGGATGCTTTGCAATTGCCCGTTGTCAATGCGGTAAAACATGCATGTGGAGGGTTGCGGGAGAGCAGGGAGCTTTAAAAAGCACTTGCTTTTTATTTTTGAGCTGTTTAAAATAAAGTCAAGGCAGAGCTCAATGTGGCAAAAATAGCTTATAATGCTATTTAAAAGAAAATTTTCAATAAAAGAGCAGAGGAAGGTGCGTCCGCGTGAGCATGAAGATAACCGAAAACAGAGATATCGGAATATTGAAAAAGGCCATGGATGTTGCATCTCTCAGGCAGAAAGTCATGGCAAACAACATCGCCAATGTCAACACTGCCGGATACAAGGCGCAAAAGGTCTCGTTCGAGGAAGCTATGAGATCGGCTGCGGGTTCGCAGGGACCAGTGGCTCTCGAAAAAACTGACAAGGGCCATATTGGAAACGGCGGAAGCATTGAATCGGTGAGGCCCAAAATAGTCAGGGATGAATCAGTTTCTCAGAAACTTGATGGAAACAATGTCGATATAGAATCGGAAATGGTTGACATGGCTGCCAACCAGCTTTTGTATAATGCATTGGCGCAGCAGGTTTCCAACAAGATTTCGGTTCTCAGATACGCAATCCACGAAGGGGAGCGGTAGACATGAAGATGTTTGATACATTGGCGATAAGCGCCAGCGGTCTGACTGCCGAGAGGCTAAGGATGGACACTATAGCTTCAAACGTCGCAAACGCAAACACAACCCGCACAGAGGAAGGCGGTCCCTACAGAAGAAAAGTTGCCGTGTTCCGCGAGAAGCTCGAAAGCGAGATGGGAAGGGCGGGAAACAGGTCGGCGGGTGTCGAGGCTGTGGGTATACAGGAAGACATGAGTCCCTTCAAGAAGATATACGATCCAAGCCATCCGGATGCCGACGAAGACGGATATGTGGAGCTTCCTAATGTCAATCTTTTAAATGAAATGGTCGACATGATAGCCGCCACAAGAGCATACGAGGCCAATGTGACTGTCATAAATTCAAGCAAGGGAATGTATGCCAAGGCGCTTGAAATAGGCAAATAAAGACTCGGGGGGATAAGGAATGAAGATTGGGTCCATATCGAATGAAATAGTCACCCCCTTGGAAAAAACGGGGGGAAGCGGGAAAACCGAGTCGTTTTCCGAGACCTTGAAGAAACAGCTTGGAGAAGTGAACGAGCTCCAGCTCGCAGCCGAAAAGGCGTCGGAGGAATTGGCCTTGGGCGAAGCGGAAAACATTCATGAGGTCATGATACAAACGGAAGAAGCCAAGCTGGCTCTTGAGCTGACTGTACAAGTCAGAAACAAGGTTTTAGAGGCCTATCAGGATATAATGAAAATGCAAATATGATGTTTTGGAAAGGGCAAACCAATCGAAAGGTTGGGACGCAAAGTCAACAGGTCTTAAGCCGATGGGCAAAGACGGCTGGACCGCTACCTCACAAAATTTGGCGGAGTCCTTTTCTTTAGGGCTTTTTGTATGCCTTGAACTATAAAAACAAAGAAATATTAAGCTGGGAGCCGGGAAATATGGGGAAAGTTAAGCAAGCAGCGGGCAGAATAGGCAACATATGGAGGAATATGAGCGGAGGCAAACGCGCAGGCGTAATCGCAATGATTATGCTGTTTTCGGTAGCCTTGACCGCTTATTATGTTTTTTTTGGGAGGACTGTCTATGTGCCGGTTTTTTCGGGGCTTGAAATGAACGATTCAGCAGGCATAGTCAAGAAACTCGACGAATTGAAAATAACGGATTACAGAATAGAAGACGACGGCACGACCATAATGGTGCCGGAAGGGCAGGTGGACCGGCTGAGGCTGGACCTTGCCGTTGAAGGTCTGCTGCCAAACAGCGGAATGGGTTTTGAAATTTTTGACGACGCGGGTTTTTCGGTTACTGACGAGGACCGAAAGATAATGTATCAAAGGGCCCTAGAAGGGGAACTGGCCCGTTCGGTCATGTCTCTGGAAGAAGTTGAGTTTGCAAGGGTCCACTTGGCAATGCCCCAGGAGTCTGTTTTCACTAGGGAGGCAAAGCCCGGCAATGCAACTGTGGTGGTCAAAATTAGCCCTCTGGAAACGCTTGGAACAGCGCAGATCAAGGGGATAGTCGCATTGGTTTCGGGAGCCTTGAGAGACATTCCAGAGAGAAACATACGGGTGGTCGACACAAATGCGAACCTGCTTAGCGCGGGTATTTTTATGGAGGATTCGGAAATGCCTTTAGCGGCTTTGACCGATAGGCGAATAAGCATGGAGAGAGAATTCGAGAGCGATATCCACAGTGGCCTAAAATCCATGCTGGAGCAGGCGTTTGGAGTCGAAAAGGTTGTTGTGACGGTTAATGCCGATATGGATTTTGACTCTGAAGAGACGACGGTGGTTGAGTATGACGATGAAAAGGTTGTCCGCAGCCAGCAGGACAGGATGGAAAGGACAGGCGCCGCTGGAGGAACCGACAGTTCAAGCCCTGTTGACAACAACATGGAGTACTACATAGTCGATCCGGAAACTGCTCTCGAGGATGAAAGCGTAAGCAGCTATGAAACTGTCCGCAATTACGAGATAGGGGAAACTCGAACCCATACCATAAAGGCCCCCGGAGAAGTCAAAAAGATATCGACCTCCGTCATATACGACGGGCCTCTTACGGATGCGCAGCAGACAGCTATGAAAAACATCATTATGGCAGCAGTAGGCTATGATGAGGCGCGCGGTGATGTGATAAGCGTTGAGGGAATGACTTTCGACAAGACATACCAAAACGAACTTATTGCCGAAATGCAGGTCCAGGAAGAGGTCTATCTTGAGAATGCGCAAAGTCGCCGGAAGATGACGCTCTACGGAGGAATTGCGGCGGGTTTTGTATTGATGGTATTGATGCTTGTAGGCATTTTGCTTGCTAGGAAGGGCAGGGGGAAAGAGAGTTTCAGGGAACGCTTGGACACGAACATGGACAATCCCCTCCCCATCGAGGACGTGCTCGATGATGCAACGTACAGGATGAAGCCCCTTGAAGACAAGGAAATACAAAAAAGCGTCAAGAATTATGCTGAAGAGCACCCTGAAAAACTGGCAGAATTGGTAAAGACATGGGTTCTGAAGGATGAGGTGTGATATAGGTGAATGATAGCAATAAGCTTGAAGAAATGACAGGTGTCGAAAAAGCGGCAATTTTATTCATATCCCTTGGTACGGAAAAATCCTCCAAGATTCTCAAGATGCTGCCTGACGCAATGATTGAAAAAATTACATACGAGATAGCCAACATTACTACGGTGGAGCCGGAAGTGAGGGATGGAATTCTCGCCGAATTTATTGAAATGAATAAGGCAAAAGAATATATAGGGCAGGGCGGAATAGACTATGCCAAGGACATACTCACCCGCGCCCTGGGGAGTCAAAGAGCCATGGGCATAATCGAAAATTCGTCCCGCTTGGCAATGCAAAAAAAGCCCTTTTCCATTGCCAGAAAGACAGATCCCATGCAGTTGCTCAAAACCATAGAGAATGAACATCCGCAAACCATAGCCTTGATACTGTGTTTTCTTCAACCGGAAAAATCGGCGCAGATTCTTTCGGATCTTCCTGAAGAAATAAAAACGGATGTGGCATACCGAATAGCTACTATGAACAAGACTTCGCCTGCAGTAATTAAAAAGGTGGAAATGATACTCGACGAGAAGCTTTCCAATGTCATAGACAACAACTTCGAGTCCTACGGGGGAGTCAGGACTTTGGTCGACATACTCAATGCGGTCAACCGCTCTACGGAAAAAAATATTGTTGAAGAAATGGCCAAGGACAGCCCTGAGCTTGCCGAGGAGATAAAGGAGAGTATGTTCATATTCGAAGATATCGTCAGTCTCGACAATACAGCTGTCCAAAGGGTGCTTAGGGATGTGGACAATCCGGATTTGGCCCTTGCCTTAAAGGGTGCATCCCAGGATGTTGCGGAAATCATCTATGGGAACATATCCAAGAGGGCCGCAGAGACACTCAAGGAAGATGTCGAATTCCTCGGTCCGGTGCGGCTTGTCGCTGTGGAGGAAGCCCAGCAAAAAATTGTGGCAATAATAAGAAGGCTGGATGAAGCTGGGGAAATATTCCTGAATAGAGGTGGAGAGGATGCAATCATCGCGTAGAATATATAAAAACTACAAGCAAAGCGAAAGCGCCGAACCGAAGTTGATTCCGGTTATGGAAAATCCGGTGGTACGCAGGGAGCATTCGTCGGCAGGACAGGCCGAGTCCCTCATTAGGCAGTCAAAGCAAAGGGCCGACGAGCTTGTGAGACTGGCTGAGCAGGAAAGCAATGCCATTATTTCACGGGCAAGGGACGAAGCTGCAGAAGTCGTAGAATCCGACAGGAAAAAGGCATATGAATCCGGATACAAGTCAGGATCGGAGGATGGATACAAAGACGGATTCGAAGCCGGCAAAACGGAAAGCGCCAAAGAAAGCCGAAGGATAATCAGTGAAGCCAAAAAGGTTCTCAGGACCGCCCATTCGGAATCACGTGAATACATAGGAAGAACGGAAGAAGAGATTATCGAATTGTCTGTAAAAATAGCCGAATCGCTTATTAAGAAAGAGCTTCAACTTGACGATAGTATTATTGTGGGCATAGCCAAGTCTGCTCTTGCCGAGGTCAGGGACCGCAAGCAAATAGTAATCAGCGCGGGCAAGAGAGAGTCCATGGTACTGCAGAACCATTTGCATGAGCTCAGAGAAATCTGCCCCAACGGAGTTTTTACAATCCTAAAGGATGAAACGGTGCCTGGCGGAGGCTGCCTTGTCGAAACCGAGATCCATGTCATAGATGCTACGGTTGACATGCAGCTTGAAAATGTCAGGAAGGTGCTGGCGGATACGAGGCAGAAAAATGGGAAATAGCCCTATTTTCGATGTTTGCCGCAAGGCGCTTGAAGGAAGGTCCTTTTATTGCAAGGCGGGAAAGGTTACGCAGGTTATAGGACTCACAATACAGGTTGAAGGAATCAAAGGCTTTGTAGGAGAGGTTTGCATAGTAGAGATTGATGAAAAGCAGAATGTTTTGGCTGAAGTAGTGGGTTTTAAGAATGAAAAAGTGTTGCTTATGCCTCTGGGGGAACTCAGCGGCATAGGTCCGGGATGCAAGGTGAAGCCTACTGGGAAATCTTTGAGGATAAAGGTGGGAGAAAATCTTCTCGGAAAGGTTCTTGACGGATTGGGAGAGCCCTTCGACAAAGAGAGCCTCTACAGGGAAAGCGAAGTGGATATTTACAGGTCTCCCCCTAATCCCCTGAAAAGGAAGCGCATTGAAAATATTATGTGCACAGGGGTGAAAGCGATCGACGGACTGCTTACATGCGGCGAGGGCCAGAGGCTCGGCATCTTTGCCGGCAGCGGGGTTGGAAAAAGCACGCTCTTGGGTAAAATATCGAAATATTCCAACGCGGATATAAATGTCATAGCTCTTGTAGGCGAAAGAAACAGAGAATTGCTGAATGTCCTCGACAAGGATTTGGGAGAGGAAGGAATGAAAAAATCGGTTGTGGTTTGCGCAACATCCGACCAACCCGCTCTCGTAAGGATAAAAGGGGCCTTTACCGCCACGGCAATAGCCGAATATTTCAGGGACAAGGGACTCAAGGTAATGTTCATGATGGATTCAGTAACCAGATTTGCAATGGCTCAAAGAGAAGTGGGGCTGGCAATAGGGGAGCCGCCTACAACCAAAGGCTACACTCCTTCGGTCTTCGCGCTTTTGCCTAAATTACTGGAAAGGTCCGGAACTTCGGAAAAAGGTTCAATCACTGCTTTCTACAGTGTTTTGGTTGACGGGGACGACATGAACGAGCCGATTTCCGACGCCGTAAGGGGAATACTTGACGGGCACATCGTGCTTTCGAGAAAGCTTGCGGCAAAAAATCATTTTCCGGCAATCGATGTGCAGGCCAGCATAAGCCGCTTGATGAAACAGATTGTTAGTGAGGAACATTACGAACTGGCCGGAAAATTGAGGAACAGTCTTGCGGTTTACGAGAAATCTGAAGACTTGATAAATGTCGGAGCATATGTGAAGGGATCGAATCCAAAGGTCGATGAAGCCATTTCAATACATGAACGATTGATGGCTTTTCTAAAGCAGGAAGCTGACGACGCTTGCGGTCTTTTAGAAACTCTGGAATCAATGAATTCTTTATATGATATTTAGAGGAGGAAGGGATGAAGGGATTTGACTATGAACTGGAGAATGTTCTAAAACTCAGGATAGAAAAAGAAGACAACAGGCTTTTTGACTTTGCAAGAGCAAAGCAAAATTACGATAAAAAGTTGGAATCCCTCAAATGCATCGAGGGGGAAATTGGGGAAATGCAGGAATTGTGCAGCGACATTGAGCTTAAACGGATAGACTGCATAAAAAGCCATTACTATTACCTAGAGAACCTCAGATTCAAGCAGGAGAAGAGTCACGACCTGGCAAGCGAAGCGGGCAAAGCATGTGAACTTAAGCGCCAGGCTTATCAAAATGCCCAAGTCAAGCGAAAAACAATAGAGACACACAAGGAAAAGCAGCGTTCCGCCTACGATATGGAACAGAAAAAAAAGGAGGAGCGAATGCTTGATGAAATGGCTGTAACCGCTTTCAAAAGAAAGCGTGGGTTATAGAACGACAAGAAAGAGGGGGGTGAACGAATGGAAGGAACAATACAACTAAATAGGGCAGGAAGCATCGATTTTCCAGCATGTTCGGGGAAGTCAATTCAGAAGGGGAAAGGTGAAACCGTTAAAAAGTTGTTCGGGGATATTTTGCTTGAAATGCAAGATGCAAATGAACTCGAGGGCGGAAAGAAACTTGTTTCAAAAGTCTGTTTGGATGAAGAAGCCGAGGATTGTCAACAGCATAATCTTTCATGCGCAATCGCGGTAGTCGAGCCTGAGCTGGAATCACTTGAGAGAAAAAATCCGTTTTGCCAAAGCGGAATTCCTGAAGGAAAAGCGGACAAAATGAATGAAATGCCCGAAAGCGGAAAAGCCCGTGGTTTGGGATTGGAAAACATTCCGCATCCTGTTGCCAATGGTCTTGCAAAAGCCATGCTTGTGCAGGCGGAAAGCGAGAACACGGGACGTGGAAGAGGAGTCATTTCTTCAGTTTTGCTGAGAGGAAACGAGGATACGGGCGAATTGGGTCAGGTGGTAAAAGTCACGGGTACAGAGCTAGTGGATGACATTGCGGCAAAAATGCCCAATCCAATAAAGGAGGGTGAGTTTAAAGAAGCGTCCCAAGCGTCGAAAATTTTTAAACAGGCTTATAAACAGAATCTCGAAGCGGTCCAAAAGCCCGAACATACCAAAGCCGAAACGGTCCAAAAGCTCGAACATACCAAAGCCGAATCGGATGGAGCATTGAACTTTTTGAAAAAGGGCAAAGATGAAAATGGATTTTTGCAATCGGCGAGAGGAAGGGCCATATTGAACCGCTTGGAAGAAATGGGAATGACAACGAGTAAAGACTGGGATTTGTCGAAAAAGCCCGAAAGCATTGAAGCATCAAAAGAATCAATTGAAACAAAAGGCAAGACGGAGCCGAAAAGCAAAGCTGCTGAACCCTTGCAGAAAGCGATTGGAGAAGTTTCAATCGGAGAGACAGGGGATGGAAGAATGAAAATTGCAATGACGGAAATCGCCAGACCGGAAAACAAATTCGGCGGCAGGGCCGTTGAGAATCTTGATGAAATTGCAGAAAAAATCGAGTTGGCAATGGATAAAATAAGGGACAAGGGCAAAAATGTCATGAGGGTTAGATTGAGGCCCGAGGAGCTGGGAAGTATCGAGATAAGGTTGGCGCAGGAAAACGGAATCGTAAAAGGTCGTATTCTTGTTGAAAGCGAGGCCGTCAAAGAGCAACTAAGCAATTTCCTGGCAGAAGAAAAAGCTTTATTGCTGCAATCCGGTCAAAGAATCAAAGAAATCGAAGTGGGCGTATTTAATCAACAGACGGGTCCGTTTAGGGATTTCAATCAAAGCGACTTCTCTTTTAACAGGGAGCCGGGAAACGAGAGGCACTCGGAATTTCCCGGGAAAAAAGCAGATATTCCGATGGATCAAATGCAAGAGAGCCGATTGCATTCGGGAGGTTTGGACATGTTTGCATAGGAGGTGAATAAATGGAAATAGGTAACGTTGGCAATTACACAGGTACGCTCCAGACAAGCGGAAGCGTACAGAATCTTGGAAAAAACGATTTTTTTCAGATTCTTTCCGCCCAGCTTCAGTTTCAAGACCCTATGGAAGGCGGAGACAATTCGGAATATGTGGCCCAGTTGGCTCAGTTTTCAGCCTTGGAACAAATGGAGAACCTCAATATGGCCATAGCCGATTTAAAGATCAACCAGAACCTGCTTTTTGGAAGTCTGATGATAGGAAAGACAGTGACAGTTGTCGGAGAAAGCGGTTCGGTCAGAGGAGAAGTGGAGTCAGTAAGGGCTCGAGGGTCAAAGCTTTATGTAGTCCTTGAGGACAAGGAATACCCGGCGGGAGACATAATTGACATGGCCGGGACGGAGGATCCTCAAGTCAAAAGGATTATAGAGGAGATGGAACACGTGGGCGAAGTGCTTGACCAAGCTTTTGCTCCGGAGCCAGAGGAAGAAGTTGAAATACTTTCAGGCGGTGAATAAATGGCTTACAAGGTGACAAATGGAAGAATTTATCCGGCTGTCAAGCCGGGCGAAAAAAGGAATGCAAATACTGGAAAGGCCAATTCCGCCGGAGCCGAATTCAAGCATTTGATGGAAAAAGCGCTTGACAGGAAATCGGAGCTGAAGATATCCTCACACGCTTTGAAACGGCTTGGTCAGAGGAATATCGACCTTACGGAGAAGGACATCAAGAATCTTGAAACTGCCGTTGACAAGGCCGAAGCCAAAGGGGCCAGGGAGTCGCTTCTGCTCTACAAGGAAATGGCATTTGTCGCAAGCATACGCAACCGAACAATAATAACGGCTGTTGGACAAAGGGATTCGAAGGAAAACGTATTTACCAACATAGACAGCGCAGTTATAATCGACGAAGACTGACAGGCCGGACCTCCACGAGGAAGCCTGGCGCAGCGGATTGAATGAAGCGGCGCGCATCTTCGCAACAAAAGGGAGGAATTTATTATGTTAAGATCACTCTATTCGGGTGTAAGCGGAATGAGAAGTAATCAGGTAAAGATGGATGTAATAGGAAACAACATAGCCAATGTCAACACAACTGCTTTCAAGTCGGGCAGGGCGAGGTTCCAGGATCTTTTCAGCCAGACGCTTTCGAGCGCCCAGATGCCTTCAGAAACGGGCAGTGGAGGAATAAATCCCAAACAAGTGGGACTTGGCGTTAGTGTTGCGGCAATCGACACAGTCATGACCGGAGGAGCGCTTCAACCGACGGGCCGGGAATTGGATTTTGCCATAGAGGGAGAAGGATTTTTCATAGTAGCCCAGGATGTGGCGGGAGACATGAAGCGCTACACGCGCGACGGGGCTTTTTTTACCGACTATGAAGGCAATCTTGTAAATGCCGCAGGACTCAGGGTTCTTGGATATGCAGCCGAGGGCCTTAGCGAAAGCGGAGGAGACTATGAGCACGACGGTACACCTGATATAAGTCTGCCGGCCGATTCTGCGGACGACAATGCGCTTGTATCAATACGCATACCCAATGAAATGACTGTTGGAGCTGAAACCGTAAGCCTGGAGTCGTTTTCAATAGACGGGTCCGGGCTCATACAGGGAATATACAGCGACGGAGAGGTCTACTCCCTGGGGCAGATTGGAATTGGCAAGTTCAAGAATCCCGGAGGGCTGGACAAGCTCGGTGGAAACACATACCTTGATTCGAGAAACTCGGGGGACCTTGAAGTCGGAGTGGCCAACGAAAACGGATTCGGAACCATACGGCAGGGAGTTGTAGAGATGTCCAACGTGGACCTAGCAAACGAGTTCACGGAGATGATAATCACAAGCCGGGCCTACCAGGCCAACTCGAGGACTATTTCAACATCGGACGAAATGCTGCAGGAGCTGCTGAACCTTAAACGATAAGTGGAAAGACAAAGTATAAAAGACAGCAAAAGAAACTTGCAGAATGTAGTGGGCAGAAAAAGAACAAGGCAGGAACTGGAAACCAAAAGCAAATAAAATAGATTGTTGATCAGATTAACATCCGTATGCAATTTGTAACAAACAAGGGGCGGGCGGTAGATGCCCGCCCCGAAATTGGACTCATAAAGGAGCTGTTTCCGAATGGTAAAGCTTACGTCCCTAAAGGGAGAAGAATTCTACCTTAATGCGGAACTGATAGAAAAAATCGAGGAGATACCCGATACAATAATAACCTTGACAAGCGGAAAAAAGATCAGGGTAAGCCAGAAGGGTTCGGAGGTTGTGGAGCTTGTAATAAATTATCGAAGGAAGATAAGCGGCAGGGTTTTGGAGGTGAAGAAATGAAGAAGTTCGATTTAGTGCCTTTGATGGGCATTTTTGCGGGGTTGACACTTATAATAATTGCAATTGCGAATCAAGGAAACATAATGATATTTTGGAGCCTCTCATCCTTGATCATAACCATCTTGGGGTCTTTTGCGGCTTTAACTGCCAGCTATCCTTTCAAGGTGCTTTTGGAGGTGCCCAAAATCCTGAAGCAGGCTTTTATTTCCCCTATGGACAACCGAAACGAATTGGTGGAAATCTTCTCAAAGCTTTCTCGAAAAGCCCGTTCAGAGGGTTTGCTGTCCCTTGAAGATGAAATTGAGGATATTGATGACGAATTTTTGGTCAGAGGTCTCCAAATGGTAGTTGACGGCGTCGAGCCGGACGGGATAAAGGAAATAATGGGCCTTGAGGTGGAAACAGTGGAAAGGCGCCACGGAGTAGGCCATAATATCTTCAAGTCATGGGGAGAATTGGCCCCGGCATTTGGAATGATTGGAACCCTGATAGGCCTCATAATGATGCTGAGCGACCTAAACGACGCCAGCGCCATCGGCGTGGGCATGGCAACGGCGCTTATCACAACATTTTACGGAGCATTGATGGCCAACCTGGTGTTGATACCCATTTCGACAAAATTACAAAGCCAGACGGAGGAAGAACTGTTCACAAGGGAAATGATGATAGAAGGAATTCTTTCCATACAGTCGGGAACGAATCCGAGGATAGTGGAGGAGAAACTGACAACATACCTTTCGCCAAGGGAAAGAAAGATAGTGGAAAAAGCGGAAAAAACGGAAAAAGCGGTGATCAAAAATGCTTCGTAGGAATAAGAAACAAGCGGATGGGGGCGGTTCTCCGGCATGGATGACCACTTTTTCCGATTTGATGACATTGCTGCTGACATTTTTTATATTGCTTTATTCATTTTCAACTCTTGACGCCATAAAATTCAAGAATGTGGCAAGCGCTTTGCAGAGCGTGCTTTTGGGGGAGGCCAAACCGACCATATTCCCAAATGAAATACCTCCCGGAGATGCTCCGACAAATACGCCGATTCCTATAGAAAAAACCAGTATCAACAAACTCAATACAGAACTGACGGATCTCTACAAAATTGTAAGCGATTACGTCGAGCACGAGGGTCTCCAGGCGGAAATATCAGTTAGAACCGACCGAAGAGGAGTTATCATAGACATCAAGGAAAGGGTGCTGTTTGACTCGGGAAAGGCTGTGCTGAAGGAAGAGAGCAAAGAGGTGCTCGAAAAAGTGGTCACCCTTGTACAGCAGTTCGACAATGAGCTGATCATAGAGGGACATACGGACACTGTACCCATAAACACATTCCAGTTTTCAAGCAATTGGGAACTCTCTGTAATACGGGCGGTCAACGTGCTGAGATATTTTACTGAAATAAAGGATGTAGATGCGCAAAGAATATCCGCCGCCGGTTACGGAAAGTACAAACCCATTTCAACAAACAACAATGCAACGGGTAGGGCCCTCAACCGGAGGGTGAACATACTCATATTGGTAGAGGCCGCGGAGGAGGAGTTTGAGATTGGCAGATAAAGCAAATGACCAGATGGTCGAACCGAAAAAGAAATCCATAGGAAAAATAGTTGCTGCGGCGCTGGTGCTGGCGCTTGCTGTTGTTGCATTTTTCGCTTATTCGTACATGACGAAGAGCTTTGTATTCAAGGGAGAGGCAAATGAGGAGCCTGTGGCTACCCAGGTCTATACACTTGATGAATTTGTATTGAACCTTAAGGACCCCGGCAGCAACCGTTATTTGAAAACCAGAATCGCATTAGGATACGAGAGCAAAAAGGATGCCGAAACATTGGCTGAAAAACAGTTGCAAATAAGGGACGTTATAATACAGACCCTTCGTTCGAAAACAACGGACAATATTATGGCAGTGGAGAAAACAGACGATCTCAAGAAGGAACTTATCGAAGATGTAAACGAAATTTTTGATCACGATTTAGTTTTGGATATCTATATTGTAGATTTTTTGATTCAATAGGAAGGATTTAAGATGAGGGATATTGATCTAAGTGAAAGCTTGATAAAATTGTTCATAGCTCTTCCGCTTGTTATTGCTATAGCATATTCCAGCCTCAAGCTTGCCAACAAATACATGAAAGGCATGGGAAAGTCCAGGAATATGGAAGTAATTGAGACGGTGCAAATCTACAACAAGGCTGCCCTTAGCATAGTTCGGATAATGAACGGATATTTTGTCCTTGGAGTTTCGGAGAACGGAGTCGAGACAATCAGGGAACTCTCGAAGGAAGAAGCGGAGACACTAAAGATTGAGAAAAACAAGACGGACAGCGGCTTTGCCGGGCAATTGGGCGGCTTCAACCTAAAGCGGAAAGTGAAGGAAACAAATGAATAGGAAATTTGTGATATTTTTATTGGCACTCATATTCATAGCTCTTATGGGCAGCATCTGCTTTGCCGAAGATGTCAATCTGCCGGTACCGAGGATTGGAATCAGCGTTGATGAACCTGAAAGCCCCGACGATTATGTGGACAGCATCAAGATTTTGATAATGCTGACCGTTCTGACTCTGGTTCCTTCCTTTCTTGTGTTGATGACATCTTTTACAAGAATAATCGTCGTTCTTTCGTTTTTGAGAAGCGCAATGGCGACACAGCAAACGCCCCCCAACCAAATATTGATAGGGCTCGCACTTTTCCTTACGTTTTTTCTTATGGCGCCGGTCTATTCGGTTGTTATAGATGATGCGGTGAGTCCCTACCTGGCCAGCGAAATCAGCCAGGACGAGGCTGTTGAAATCGGTTCAAAGCCCATAAAGGAGTTCATGCTCCGCCAAACCAGGGAAAAAGATCTTGCTCTCTTCCTGGATTTGTCGGGAGAGGAATACCCCGAAAGCGGATTGGATACATCCTTCACTGCTCTGGTTCCGGCTTTTGTTATCAGCGAGCTCAAGACGGCTTTTCAGATGGGTTTCATGCTGTTCATACCGTTTATTGTCATAGACTTGATTGTAGCGAGCATTCTGATGTCAATGGGCATGTTCATGCTGCCCCCGGTGATGATTTCCCTTCCATTCAAATTGCTGTTGTTTGTTATGGTGGACGGTTGGTATCTTGTAATTAAATCGATTATGGAAAGTTTCATATAAGGGAGGTTTTGCCGTGACAGAGTCGATGGTAAATGATGTTATGACAGATGCTTTGACGACAATATTACTTACAGCGGGACCGGTTTTGGCTGTCGCTCTTTTGGTTGGACTTACCGTAAGCATACTTCAGGCGACAACTCAGGTTCAAGAGCAAACTCTGACCTTTGTGCCCAAGATTGTTGCAGTGTTCTTTACGGTAATGCTGACAGGCCCTTATATGTTGAATAAATTGGTGGATTTTACAGTGCGCATGTTTGAAAACATCGCCAACATGATACGGTAGGTGAAACATGACACTTCAGGAGTCGGCAGTCTTTTTCCTTGTTCTGGCAAGGATTGCAAGTTTCATAGGAGCATCGCCTATTTTTTCTACCAAAGGAATTCCGAATCTTGTGAAAGTCGGAACGGCGGTGGTTTTGAGCATTTTGCTCTATCCAATGGCGCATGCGGGAGTCAATCCTGAAACAAGTCTTGCGGGTTTTATGCTGCAGGTTGTTTTCGAGGTGCTTTTCGGCATGGCTCTGGGTTTTTCAGTCAACATCATTTTTGTTTCTTTGCAGATGGGCGGGCAGCTAGTCGACTTCCAAATCGGTTTCTCGATGGCATCGGCATACGATCCTCTAACCCAAAACAAGGTGTCCCTTTATGGGCGTTTGTATTATTGGACGGCCCTGGCCTTGTTCTTTGCACTTGATGCCCACCACTATCTAGTTTACATACTCTCTGAAACCTTCGCCATAATGCCTTTGGGGGAGATTGCGTCAGAACACTTGAAATCATCTGATGTCGTATTTCTTTTTTCATCAAGCTTCAAGACCGCTTTTCAGATAGCAGTCCCTTTGCTTTTGATACTTTTCATGACGGATGTCGTCATGGGAATGCTTGCCAGGACCGTACCGCAGCTCAATGTTTTTATTTTGGGATTGCCAATGAAGGTGCTTGTAGGGGTCACTGTTTCAATATTTTTAATCTCTGCAATAATCCGTATGATGGTGCCTGTAATAGAAAGCATCCCTTTCCAACTGGAAAAACTGCTTGAGGTACTTGCGGCACAATAAAGGAAATTGAGGTGAGCGCATGTTGGAGACAATGTTTGGAATTCTGATGCTGACTATGTTTTTTGCAGCGGGCGCAAGATGGAAAAGGAGGCCGGCTCCCCTATTTTGCGGGGCGGCTACGGCGGCTTGCGGAAACAAGACGGCAGGGGCATTTATTGATTCGATGTTTTTTGCAGCAGATGAAAAGACGGAAGACCCTACCCCAAAAAAGCTCAGCGAAGCGCGCAAGAAGGGGCAGGTTGCAAAAAGCACCGACTTGAACTCAGTAATCATTTTGGTTTTGATGGCTATTCTGTTGACTTTCGCAGGAGAATCCGGTTATGAGAGAATGTGCCGATTCTTGTACGGGGCATTGTCGAATGCCGACTATGCGGTAACTGAAGGCAACTTGAGATCATTGATGACTTATTACGCATATTCATATTTTTCAGTCATGGTTGTGGTTTTCGGTACTGTTATGTTGTCTGGGACCGTTGCCAATCTGGCACAATCGGGATTCTTGTTTTCGGTCGAACCCCTTAAACCCAATATAAAAAAACTGAATCCGGTTGAAGGTTTCAAGAATCTGTTTTCCAAAAAAACTGTTTTCAATCTGGCAAAGACGCTCTTCAAATTTTTGCTTGTTGGAACCGTGGTGTATTTCTTTGCAAAGGAAAATTTACCTAGGATATTTTCGGTGGCTGGAATGGAAGCCAAGGGGGTTTTCCCTTTTGTAAGGGATTTGATTTACGGGCTTGTTGTAAGGATTGCCGTGGTTTTGGGAGTTCTGGCCTTAGCCGATTACGCTTATCAAAAGTATGATTATAAAAAGAACCTTAAAATGACAAAAAATGAAGTAAAAGAAGAAATGAAGCAGATGGAGGGAGATCCTCAAATCAAGTCGCGAAGAAAACAAACACAGAGGCAAATGGCTATGAGTCGAATGATGGCGGATGTGCCCGAGGCAACGGTTGTGTTGACTAATCCGACCCATTTGTCCATTGCGCTTCGTTACGATGAAAAGAACGAGGAGGTTCCTGTAATAGTTGCAAAGGGAGCCGAAATTCTGGCTTTCAAAATCAGGGAAATCGCTCGGGAAAATGAAATCCCAATTATTGAGAACAAACCCCTTGCCAGAACGATTTACAAGCGTACGGAAATCGGAGACGAGATTCCGGCTGACCTTTACCAGGCGGTTGCCGAGATTCTTGCTGCTGTGTACAGAATGAACAAGAGAAAGAACCTGTAGGGGAAAGGAACCTTTAATGGAGAATAACCGAACTCGCATAATGAGAAATGTAGGAAACAACATGGGCGTCCTTACGTCCTTTGGAGTAATTGGAATTGTCGGAATGATTATTTTGCCAATGCACCCGGTTTTGCTCGATGTACTTCTGGCGTTCAATATAGCTATGGCGGTAATCATAATGCTGATGACGATGTTTACGACTGATATTCTTCAGTTTTCGGTTTTCCCGACCCTGCTCCTGATTGCCACCCTGTTTCGTCTGGGCCTTAATGTGTCTTCAACCCGCCTTATTTTAAGCCAAGGGTCCGCAGGAGAAATCATCTCGGCTTTTGGAGGATTTGTAACGGGAGACAACTATGTTGTGGGAGCTATTATATTTGTAATAATCGTAGTCATACAGTTCATAGTAATAACAAGCGGTGCCGGGAGGGTTGCAGAGGTGGCGGCACGGTTCACTCTCGATGCCATGCCGGGCAAACAGATGAGCATAGACGCCGATCTCAACGCAGGAATGCTAACGGAACAGGAAGCAGGCTTGCGCAGGCTCAATCTCCAGAGAGAAGCGGATTTTTACGGATCTATGGACGGCGCGAGCAAATTCGTAAAGGGAGATGCCGTAGCCGGAATAGTTATAGTGATAATCAATTTCATAGGCGGAATAGCTATTTTCGTCGGGCAGAAGGGTATTCCATTCAGCGAGGCTATGCAGCTGTTCGGGGTCCTTACAATAGGGGACGGTCTAGTCAGCCAGGTGCCTGCACTTCTTATATCCGTGGCTTCCGGAATTTTGGTCACAAGGTCTGCTACGGGCGTTGATTTTGGCAGCGAGCTTTCAAAACAGCTTCTTTCCATACCGAAGGCAATAGGCATAACATCCATAGTTCTTTTGGCTCTAGGGCTTATTCCGGCATTGCCGAGCCTTCCATTTATGATCTTTGCGGGAATAAGCGGGCTTTTGGCCTATTTCCTCACCGAAGAGGCGAAGCAGAATGAAAGCACCGCTAAGGCAGTGGCGGCAAAGCCTGTTTCCGAAGTGGAGAGAGAACCGGAGAGCATGGTTAGATATATACAGGTTGAGCCTTTGGAGATAGAAATCGGATATGGATTGATAGCTTTGGCGGACGCA
The DNA here is from genome assembly GCA_964484935.1 of uncultured Peptostreptococcaceae bacterium. GTDB lineage: Bacteria > Bacillota > Clostridia > Peptostreptococcales > BM714 > BM714. The sequence goes on along the minus strand of CAZAFW010000009.1, from coordinate 10,622 downwards.
TCTTCCGGAGGAGACCTTCTTGACAGGATTGCAGCGGTAAGAAGGCAGAATGCGACGGAAATGGGGATAATAGTGCAGCCTATACGAATACGCGACAATCTGCAGCTGCCAGCCGACAGGTACGCAATAAAAATAAGGGGCAATGAAATCGCATCCGGAGAAGTTTTACACAATCATTATCTTGTTATGGACCCGGGAAATGTTAAAATTGATATTAAGGGCAAAGATACCGTAGAACCGGCCTTCGGTCTTCCGGCTGTTTGGGTGGACGAGAAGCAGAAGGACAAGGCCGAGATGCTGGGTTATACAATCGTCGATCCGACAACAGTAATGGTAACCCATATGAACGAGGTCATAAGGAAACACAGCCATGAGCTCATGGGACGGCAGGAGGTCAAGTCGCTTCTGGATATGGTCAAGGAGAAGCATGGAGCCGTGGTGGATGAGCTCATACCCGATCTTCTTACAGTCGGCGAGGTGCAAAAAGTTCTACAGAATCTTTTAAGGGAGCAGGTTCCGGTGAGGGATCTTGTTACAATACTTGAGACCCTGGCTGATTTTGCAGCCAATACCAAGGACGCCGAGATACTGACCGAGTATGTGAGACACAGGATTGGCAGAACCATCGTCAAGCCTTATCTTAGTGAAAAGGGAAGCCTGGATGTAATAACCATTCATCCGCAAATAGAGCAGGAGATTTACGAGAATATACAGAAATCTTTTCAGGGATCTTTTCCGGCGATAAGTCCGGATCTCAACACTGGAATTCTCGAGAGATTGGATAAATTGCAGAAGGATAGCGCATTGAAGAATATCAAGCCTGTGGTTTTGGCGTCACCGAGGATACGAAGTCCGTTCAAGCGTCTCATTGAGATGACTTTTCCTGACTTGCCGGTGATTTCACTGAATGAAATACCGAATTCAATAGAAATCGAAGGATTGGGGATGGTGAAGATTAATGATAATTAGAAACTATTTAGTCGGCGACATGTATGAAGCGATGGTTAAAATCAAGCAGGATCTTGGCAGCGATGCAGTAATTGTAAGCAAGCGCAGTGTAAGGCAAAAAGGTTTTTGGGGTTTCATGAAAAAACGGCTGATAGAGGTGACCGCGGCTACGGAGTCGCTTGAAAAAATCGAAGGGGGAAAGAAGGTGCCAAGCGGTAAGGCAGAAACAAAGAAGCCTATCGACGACAGCGCAGAGAAAGGCCTCTATAAAGAAATGAATGAATTGCGGGGCATCGTAATGGATTTTATTGAAAAAGAGAAAAAAGGAGTTTCCAGCAAATCGAGCCTGAAATTTGGAAACGAACTTTACGACACCATGATAGAAATGGATTTCAATAAAAAGGTCATTGACGATTTCGGCGAGTATTGCATGAGCAAGAACATTGCTGAGGAAGATGCCAACAGAATCATTCTTTACGAATTTCTAAAGGACAGGTTGAACGCAAAAGTCAAAACCGATTTGCCCAGAGGCAGGACCATGGTTTTTGTAGGTCCTACAGGTGTTGGAAAAACAACTACAATAGCAAAAATTGCTTCAAGCGAATCCCTGATAAACCAAAAGAAGGTCGGACTTATAACAATCGACACATACCGCATAGGCGCGGTGGAACAATTGAAGATATATGCAAACATATTGGATATTCCTCTCGAGGTGGTTGTGACTCACGAGGAAATGAAGGAAGCCATGGAAAAGCTTGACGATTGCGATTTGATATTGGTAGATTCAACCGGCAGAAGCCATAAAAACGACCGGCAGTTGGTGGAAATGAAAAAATACCTTGACGGCATCAAGGACAAGAACATATTTTTGGTGGCCAGCATAACTACTAAAAATACAGATTTCGTCAAGATAGTGAAAAACTATGACTGCATGGAATATGACCATTTCATATTCACCAAGCTCGATGAGACCCAAAGCTACGGGAATATAATAAATGCCTCGTATTATTCAGATAAGCCGGTTTCATATATAAGCATGGGTCAAGTTGTGCCTGACGATTTGAAAATCGCGACAAAGGATCTTTTGTTCAAATACGCTTGGGGGGAACTGAAAGTATGAGGGATCAAGCCGAATGTTTGAGAGACATGGTGAAGCTGAGAGACAAGGATATTTCCCGGCAGAGCCCGAGCAAAGAAATCAAGATATACACGGTTGCCAGCGGAAAAGGCGGTGTGGGAAAGACCAACTTAGTCGTAAACTTGGCAATTTCGCTTCAGAAAAAGGGTTTGCAGGTAATGATACTGGATGCGGACCTTGGGCTTGCCAACGTGGACGTCGTTATGGGGATTTATCCCAAGGTCACACTCTATGATGTGATGTTCGGCAATAAAAGGCTGAAGGATGCGGTTGTGAGAGGTCCGGGCGGGATACGCATAATACCGGGGGGCTCTGGTATGATAGAGATGACCAAGCTGGACAGAAGCGCCCAAAAGAAGCTCATGGAACAGTTTTCAGGCATTGAGGGCATTGACGTTCTTCTTATAGACACCGGAGCCGGGATTTCGATGAACCAGCTGTCCTTCATAACCTTCGCACAAGAGGTTATACTGGTTACTACGCCTGAACCTACGGCCATTACAGATGTCTACAGTGTGATAAAAATAATATCCGAATTGAAGATAAAAAGAAAAATCAAACTCATAGTAAACAAGGCTTCAAGCGACAAGATGGGAAGGCTCACATACACAAAACTCAAGAAAACGGCAAAAAGTTTTTTAAACGTGGAACTGGAATACCTGGGACATGTGGCAGATGATGCGAGGGTTGGGAATTCTGTCATGAAGCAGGTTCCCTTCATAAGCAACTATCCCAATTGCCTTGCGAGTCAGTGCGTTGACAAGATAGCGGAACAGATTGCCGGAGTTTCCATAAGCGGCGTGAAGATAAAGACGATGTCTGAAGTATACAATAGGCTAATGAAGGTTTTCGGATAAGGGTGTGATATCAATGAGGTTTGAAATAAACAACAAAGCTGAGCTGTTTTCGGAAGATGATGAGCTTATCGGGACCAGCTTGATACAGGATTTCAATGAAGAGCATCTATTCATAAGCGTTCCGATTGAAAAAGGAATAAAGAAAAGACTTGAGACAGGATCCTCAGTAAAACTCGTATACTATGACGAGACCCATCTTTATCTGTTTGAGAGCCTTGTGGAAGGAATGCTAAGAGATAAAATAATGATGTACAAGCTGAATCTGCCTGCAGAATTCGAAATTGTACAAAGACGCGAGGATTTCAGGTTGTCTGTCGTGCTCGAAATGGAGTATCTCAAGGTCAAGCCGGTGGAATTAGCAGACATAAACGAAATGAATCTGGAGCAAATCCACGAGATGTTCAAAGCTGATTTGAAGGAATGCCTGAGTTTGGACATCAGCGGCCAGGGCATAGGACTTCTTATAGATGAAAATTTGGACATAGGAGACGAATTGCTTGTGATGTCCCAAAATCCGTCTTTTAAAGTTGTATTAAAAGGACACATAGTCCATAAGAAAAAAAGATACCAAAGCAGGGGGTTCAAGTATAAAGTCGGTATTCGTTTTTTGGACCAATCATACGGAACTAAGGAAAAAATAGTTGGATTCGTTTTCAAAAAGATGCGGGACCAGTTGAAAAACCGCATATGACAACGGGGTGTTGTAAGTGAATGAGCAATGCGCATATTCAAAAAGTGAAGATGACATATTGAGATATTTGCCTTTGGTTCAAAGTGTTGTCGACAGGATGGGAATCCGCAACAAGCAGAACATGGAGCGTGACGACCTTGTCAATATGGGAATCATAGGACTTATGGACGCAATGTCAAAATACGACGCGTCGCAGAAGACCCCCTTCGAGGCTTATGCCAAATGGCGCATCAGGGGAACCATATTGGATGAACTCCGAAAAAATGGGCTGGTTTCCAGGAGTCGAATGGGAAAAGTGAATCTGTTGTATGAATCAGTGAGAATTCTTCAGCAGCGGTTGATGAGGGAGCCTGAGGATTTTGAAATTTGCCAACATATGGGAATCGGCATGGACAGCCTTCAGGAAATACATCATACCGTGCATTTCCTTTCCCAATATTCTTTGGAAGGCTCTCTTTTTGGAGGGGATTGTCAAGAATATTCGCTCAAAGACGTATTGGTGGACGATAAAGCCGAAGATCCGCTTGAATTTGTGGAAACCAGCGAGAAATCCTATGCTTTGGCAAATGCGATTGAAGGACTCAAGGAAAGAGAAAAACTTATTTTGAACCTTTACTATTATGAAGAGCTTCCGCTCAAGGATATAGCCGCCATACTTGAAGTATCCCTTTCACGAGTGTCCCAGATACATGGAAAAGCGCTGGTCAGGCTTAGAAAACGGATTTTGGAAGAAGAGGAGCGTGCCGCTATATGACGGCGTTTATAATTGTAGCGGGCATTTCCTGCATAGCATACGCATATTGGAATAAGAGGCAACTAAATAATTTCAAGGATATTTTTGACATTGAAACAAGAGATTTGAATGACAGGGAGGATAATCTTCTATACGAAAAAGCCTATTTAAGCGATGTTGAAAGCCTCAAAGTCCAGTGTGGGGCAATGGAAAAGGAATTGGCGGAATTGAGGGAATCGGAAAAATCTACGAAAAACCGGCTTGCCGCCATGGAAAGGATTTTTGAGGAGTTTACAGGAATCAGGAGTAAGGGCCAATCGTCCCTGGTCTGTGATGATCTGAGATTCAAGGAAATGATTGCAGGTAGATATGATTTTGAAGACAAGAGCCTGGAGGAATTGTCATCGGAAACAGGCTTAAAAAAGGGGGAATTGCTATTATTAAAAAGACTTTCAAAAAAATGAGCATGCCCCCCTCTTTCATAATGGGATTTGGAATAGGATTGCTGATGGCTGTATTGTTGATGACGCTTTTTTCAAATGGTGCCTTGTCGGATTATGAATTGGAAAAAGAAGCGCGTGATTTGGGCATGGTGTATCCGGGAGAAATAAAAGCCGGGGATTTCTACGAGGAGGAAAACGAATGATCAGAGGACTTTATACGGCGGCGTCGGGAATGATAGCCCAGCAGAAGCGTCAGGAAAATGTTTCAAACAACATTGCGAATATAGAAACTCCTTCATTCAAGAAGCAGACATTGCTGGTGACGGCAAGAAAGGCGTCTCAAATTTCAAAAAAATCCGATGGCGGAAAGACGCCCATAGGAAAGATGCATCTCGGTTTGGGAGTCGAGGGAGCAGTTACGGACTTTTCCCAAGGACTGTTGAGAGAAACCGGACGGCAGGAAGATCTGGCAATAAGCGGAGAAGGATATTTCAAGACAAGGCTGGCTTCAGGAGAAGCGGCATACACCAGGAACGGCTCTTTAAATATGGATGCTGAGGGTTTCATCTTCAATTCGGACGGATTCCCCATTTGCGGAAACAAAACGGAAGGGGGGAGCGATGAGCCGATTCAAATAGATGCGGAAACATTCACTGTGGACGGTAAAGGAAACATAACCGATTCGGAGGGCAAGAGGCTTTGGAAGATTGCGCTTGTCGGAATTTCCGAAACGGAGTTGCTCAAGGAGGCGGCGACTGGAGTGTATACGGTTGCCCAAGGCGGAGCCGGGTATGAAATTGAAGCTGAAAATGCAAGGACTGTTTCGGGCATGCAGGAAGCATCGAATGTCAATGCACTGGAGGAAATGGTAAAGCTAATGGAGATATCGCGCAGCTTTGAATCCAACCAGAGAATAATACAGTCAATTGATGAAACGTTGGGCAAAGCAGTCAATGAAATAGGGAAGCTGTAAGGAGGCTAATCGATGTACAGAGCTCTGCACACAGGAAGGACAGGAATGAAAGCCTTCCAAGACAAGCTGGATGTAATTTCCAATAATTTGGCCAACAGCCAAACCGACGGATATAAAAAAATAGACACGGATTTTGTGAGCCTCTTGAAGGATTCCATAAAGGGGCAGGCTGCCTATGTTTCGGGAAACGATTCAGATATAATACTTATGGGGACCGGTTCGAGGACGGACAAAGCATGCAGGGTCTTGGAACAGGGCATGCTGGTAAGCGACGACAACCCCTTGTCTTTGGCTCTTGAGGGTCAAGGCTTTTTTGGATTGGAAAACGAATCGGGAGATGTGCTCCTTACAAGAGACGGGCATTTTGGCATTTCGGCCGGAGGCGATCTTGTAAATGGAAACGGTTTCCTTGTGAATATGGAAGATAGAGAATCCTTGGAAGGCATAATGCCGGACCAAATTGAAATATCAAGGGAAGGGGAACTTTTTTCGACGGGCGAAGACGGAGAAAAAAAGAGCATGGGAAAGATTAGGCTATATCAAATATCGTCACCCGAAAATTTGGAGGATGCAGGCAATGGCTTTTTCATGGCCGGGAAAGAGTATGTTCAAGAGCTGGAATTTGACGAAATCGGAGAAACGGCAGTCAGGCAGGGATATGTGGAAAAATCAAATGTTGATATCGGGCAGGAAATGATAGATATGATGATTTCGCAAAGGGCGTACCAAATGAATGCGCGGGCTGTACAATCATCTGACGATATGTGGTCACTCATAAACAACATCAAAAGATGATGGGTACTGCAACTATTAGGGTAATCAATTCGGAATAGGAACAAAAGGGGTATCGGGATTTGGGGTGATTTGTTTGAATAAGGGTGAGTGCTGTCATTTGTATGATGTTTACATTAGAGCTGTCGGAGAATTCGACATGCTTGCCGACTGTATAATATTTGAAATCATGAGCGGAGATGGTGATTTCCAGCCTGCGGTTCAGAGACTGGCCAAAGTTCTTGTCAATCTGAAGGGAATAATGAGACTTTGCTCAACATGCAAATTTTCAAAGGGCTGGCCCCTGTCAAAATTATTGTGGGCGAGTTTTATGGATTTGCGAATGCTGGACTCTGATTTTGTCGAAGGAAATTTAGATGAGAAAGATATGTATGAGGAAGAAGACAATGGAAGCTGGGGATCTGCCAATGAAATCGATACACAGTTTTCGGACGAACGCTATGATTCATTCAAAAGGGAAAAACTCATGGGCACTGCGGCAAGAACCAGACAGATGGGAAAAGAGTTGAATCTCGATTTCATTTATGCCCATGGTTATTCGGGCGAAAGTTTGATTAAAAGTCCTTATTTGAGAATGGACATAAACGAAATCGAAGGAACTCTCGAATCAATAGATGAAAATACATATGAAAATGAAGTTGAATTGATGCATGAAGCATGCTTGCTTACTTGCCTAATAATGAACGAAACAATGAACAATAGCAATCTTGAGTGGAAATGGATTATTTTCGATTATTTGAAAGGGCAATACGATTTTTTAGAGAAGAGGATAGAAAAGGTTCCCATTGATTTTGAAATGGTCAAAAGTCAATGCGAAAAGTATGCAACGAAGAAGCAATGACATGTGAATGTAAAGACGGGAGTGACAAGCAGTGTGCGGAAGATTCTATTTTTCCGCGATGCCGCAATGAACAGGAGATGCCTTATTGCTGCAAACGGATATTTTGAATGGGAGAAGAAAGGAAATAAAAAAGAAAAAAGAGAAATACGCGATACTGGGGGAGAGATACTGTCTCTGGGAGGAATATATGGGGAATTCGAGGATAAAAATGGAGCAATACAGCTTTGCTTTGCAATACTCACCTCTCATGCGGTTGCCGGGATCTCTGACGTCCACAACAGGATGCCTGTAATCATACACAAGGACAAGGAAGAAAAATGGCTTGATCATGAAGAGAGGGACATTCGCGTTTTAAAAAGTGTCATTTCTCAATACGACAAGAAACTGGCGATGGAATAGAGGTGCCAATTAGACTTGCAACTGCTTATGTCAATCATGCAAAAGTTTGTCAACTTCCAAAAGAGTCTCGTCATATAGAATTTTTTCTGCGGCTGCGAGCGCGTGTTCAAAATCCGGAATCATATCCGGATTTTTCATGTATTGAATGAAAACGACCTTGTTTTCACGGTCGAGCACAACAATTCCGCTTGAAAGAAGCTTTGTATCCTCAATTGCGAAGCCGTAGCCTCTTCCGAAGTCCAGATTTCTGTAGTCTGATATAAAGATGCTGTTAAGGAAAGGTTCTTCGGAACAAAAACGTTTAACGGCAAAAGGCAAATCAGTGCTTATGGTAAATACGAAAAGGTCATCCTTTGTTTTTTCGGCAATTTCATTGAAACCAACAGCCTGGCGAAATCCTCCAGCGGTATCAATGGATTTTATGGAATTGATTATTTTCAGTTTGTCCTTCCCTTCCTTGTAAAAATCGAAAAGTGCCATTTCTTTTGTAAATCCCTTGAAATCGGGGCCGGTGTCACCTACCTTCAGTCTTTGCGAGTGGAATATTTTTTCGGTTTTTCCGAATTTCATCTTCGGCTTTGATACTTTGCCTTTCATTTTAAGCCCTCCAGTCAAGCCATCAGTAAACGTTTTGCGATTTATTAATCTTTACCCTTAAAAGCAAAAAAAAAACAGGTTGGGAAAGGTCTTCCCAACCTGCTTTATGCAATTTGCGGATTTTTTATTCTACATCGATGCGGTAGGTGGATTCCTTTTTCTCATCCTTTGGAACGTGAATAGACAGCAGGCCGTTTTCAATCTTGGCCCGGATGTCTTCCCTGTTCACATTTCCTATCTTGAATGTCCTGCAAAGGTTTCCGCTTCGCCTTTCCCGTCTGATGTAGTTTTTTTTCTCTTCCTTGATTTCGTCTTCTTTTGTTATTCCCACGGTCAGGTAGTCATTCTTGTATTCTATGCTTACCTGTTCCTTGTTGATTCCGGGAATCTCAAGCTCGAAGACATAGTCCTTTTCTGTTTCCCTGATGTCGACCTTCATGTCATTCTTGACGACAGGCACCCTGAAGAAATCATCGTTAAAGAACGAATCGAACCAGTCGTCGGTTTTTTTCAAGTTTCCGCCAATGGGAACAATATCCCTCAACATGATAAAGCACCTCCTGATTAATATTTGTATCTTTCAACAAATACATTATAGCACAAAAGTCAAAGAAGGTCAAAGCCGAAACAAAAATTTTTTTATCCGATAGTCGCAAGTTAAAAACAAGAAAAAGAACAAAGCTAAAAATGCAAAAATTGGAATACGCCGGGTTTTTGGCTGGCGGCAGGTTTTTCAAGTGTTGTTGGCAAAGGTTGGGGTATAATAATGAAGAATGAAATTAACATGAAATTAACATCGATTGTGTATTATTAAGAATAGTATAAAAACAAAGTAAAATTCCAGCAAGAAAGGGGTTCCGATGAAAAAGACGAGAGTTTTGGCAGTGGAAGACGAACTTCATATACTAGAACTGATAAGGTACAACTTGCAACAAAGCGGATTTGATGTAAATGTTGCCGAAGACGGAGAAAAGGCGATGGAGATGATAATGGAAAACGACTATGACTTGCTTTTGCTCGACCTGATGCTTCCGGGCATCGGGGGGATGGAAATCTGCAAGAGAGTCCGCTCCGATGCAAAGACCCGCAAGATGCCAATAATAATGCTGACCGCAAAAGGCGGCGAAGCCGATAAGATTGACGGCTTGGACATAGGCGCAGACGACTATATGACAAAGCCTTTCAGCATAAACGAGCTCAAGGCAAGGATCAATTCATTGCTTAGGCGAAGTGGGGATATGGAACTGCAAGAGGCAATAAGCATGGGCGGCATAACCATCGATCCGGCAAGCCACGAGGTCAAGATTGGAAATGAAATTGTGGGGATGACCCTCAAGGAGTACGAGCTGCTTAAGCTTTTGGTTTTAAACCATGGAAAGGTTTTGACAAGGGATGTGATACTGGACAAGGTATGGGGATACGAATACTTTGGCGACACAAGGACGGTTGATGTCCACATAAGGCATCTGAGGAAAAAAATGGGCCTTGAAAAAGGTAAAATGATCGAGACTGTTCGCGGGGTGGGCTACAGGATGAAGAAGGTGGATATATGAAGAGGCGCTTGTTTTTGACATACACAGTGCTATTGGTCGTAGGATTCATGATAGTTGGATTTTTCACCAACAGTTTTGTAAAAGACAACTACGAGGAAGATTTGAATATAACTCTTGCGAGCAATTTGAATCTTCTAAAGCTCAATTTGGAGAGGGATTTGCCGGGAAGCGATCTTTCGCGGCTTGACATGGAATATATTTCTGAGGATGTTTCCCAAGCCCTGGATGTAAGGGTCACAATGATAGACTCTGAAGGCGAAGTTCTGGTTGACTCGGAGGTTTCCAGGGAGGACTTGCCGGAGGTTGAAAACCACAGGAGCAGGCCCGAATTCAAGAATGCGCTTTCAGGAGAAAGAGGAAGCGACATAAGGACAAGCGCAACTCTGGACATAGACTACCTGTACATGGCTGTTCCGATTGAAAAAAACGGCCAGATAATAGGGGCTTTGCGCCTTGCCTATCCGATGCGAAGAATAGCAACAATCAACAGGGCTTTTCTTGAGAACATAATTCTTTCCATACTTATTGCCTTTGCCATTTCACTGTACATGGGATACAGGTACTCCAAAAAAATAAGCCTTCCCATACAGAACATTGCCGCGTCGGCAAGACTCATTGCAAAAGGCGACTTCAACCAGAAGGTGAGGGTTGAAACGG
>CAZAFW010000008.1:0-54054 GCA_964484935.1 uncultured Peptostreptococcaceae bacterium | reverse complement strand
AATAGCCTTCTTTAAGCTTTTGAATTTCATAAGCAAGTTTTCTGATTCCCCATTCATTGATTTCCGATACTTCTCCAACCGTCTCGACAATTCCTTTGAATTTCTCAATAACGGCTTTTCTAGCCTCTTCCTCAAGATTCGGCTTGATGATGTAAAGAACTTCATATTTATTCATTTTAACACCTCCCTGTGGTCTGTGTGGCCCTGCTCGGGCAGGGCAGAGAGCTAGTCTCAGCTTGCATATTATATCATGATGAATCCGGCAATTCAACAAAACATTAAAAAAACCGCTTTATAAGCGGTTTTTTTAGCAATCAAACCAATTCAAAGAACTTTCTAGGCCTTCATGGCTTCTTTTATTACATCTCCCAATCTTTTAATGCCTTCCACTATTTTTTCATCTGTCATGTTCGAATAATTCAATCTGAAGGAATTCTTCTTGTCTCCGTCAGGATAGAAAGACCCACCCGGAACATATGCTACATTCTTTTCGAGAGCCTTGTATGAAAGCTCTTTCGTATCGATGTGTTCGGGAAGCGAAACCCAAAGAAATAGTCCGCCTTCCGGATATGTGTGTGTTACTCCCTCAGGGAAATATTTGTCTATGGCTTCAAGCATGAGGTCTCTTCTTCTTTTATATACTTTCTTAATATTTTCGATGTGGCCCTCAAAGTCATAGTTTGTAATAAATTCGTGGATCTCCCTTTGAGCGAGGCTGTTAGTCTGCAGATCCGCGCCTTGCTTGACCAAAATATATTTGTTTATAAGCTCATCCGAAGCCTGAACCCATCCGATTCTGAGTCCCGGGCAAAATGTTTTTGAAAATGTGCCGAGGAAAACAACTCTGCCTTCAGTATCGAAGCTTTTTAGCGAAGGCGGTCTTTCTCCTTCAAACCTGAGTGCTCCGTAAGGATTATCCTCTATTACCGGCAAATCGTATTCGTTGGCCAATTCCATGAACTTCTTTCTTCTTTCAACGGACCATGTTCTTCCAGTAGGATTCTGGAAATCCGGAATGACATAAATCATCCTTGCTCTGGGAGTTTCCTTGAGAATTCTCTCGAGGTCTTCCATTATCATTCCTTCCTCGTCCGTAGCAACTTCCTTGAAAGCCGCCTCATAAGCCTTGAAGGCATTCAATGCTCCAAGATAGCTTGGACTCTCGCATATTATAACATCTCCGGGATTGATGAAGATCTTTGCGCTGAAGTCCAGTCCTTGCTGTGATCCGCTTGTTATGAGAACGTTGTCTACAGTGCTTTCAAAATCGACTTGCCTGCAAATTGCTTCCCTAAGAGGCACGTAGCCTTCTGTCGGACTATATTGAAGTGCGCTTTCACCTTGCTCATTCATTATTTTTGTTGTTATGGATTTCATCTGCTCAACTGGGAACAATTCCGGAGCCGGCAGTCCTCCGGCAAAAGAAATTATTTCCGGTTTTGTTGTGAGTTTCAATAATTCACGGATTTCTGAAGCCTTTATTTTTCCCATGCGATTCGCATATTTCATCTAATACAGCACCTCCACGATTTTTTTAAATGGTTGCCCGACCGATATCATTATATCACTGGGCAATCTTATTTCAAAAGCATTTCAGTATACTTGCATGAACTCGACATAAAATTAAGTGCTCGTTAACTATTCGGGTTTCCTCTCGACCTTTTTAATTCTTTTTTCAAGCTTTACCCGGGGAATCCATATTTCCTTTTGGCATTTTTGGCATTTTATGCGAAAGTCCATTCCCGTACGGACAATTTCAAAGACATTTCCCCCGCACGGATGACTTTTTTTCGTGGTTATCAAATCACCCTTCTTCAAATCCATTGCCATGCTTGCACCTCTCTCTTAATTTCCGTTCATGATGAAGGTATATACTGCCTGCAGCAAAAAATTGTTCTCAAAAAACAAGGCCGCATATTTTGAAGACTGCATCTGGACAACCATGTAACTTTCTGGAAAAGCCGAAGCCACCGGTATCATTAAAATGGCCAACAAATAGATTACGAATACTCCCTGCAAAATCCCCAGCAAAAACCCGCCCGCCTTGTTGAACGATCTGATTGGGGGAAGCGAAAAGACCTTGTCCAAAAGCCATGCCACAAGCGCTACGGCAATTTTGACCGCGATGAATATCAGAAGAATGCTCAATGCGTCTACGGCCAGTCTTGCAAAAGCATCCGCAAAATCCGAAACCACATCGATTGCGGCCTCTCCCGCATTGTCCCTTATGACCTCGCTGTTTAGGATCATTTCCTCGATGGTTTTGGGGAAACCAGTTCCTATGGAAGGCGATTGACCCGAAAGACCGTTTCCTTGAAGCATTTCGGGATGCGACGATGCATAATTTTCAAGCCTGCTTAAGAGTCCGACTCTTATTTTTTCAAAAAACCCGGTGTTTTCAATTATATGTGTACTTACAAGGGGGTAGTACATCTTTGCCGCTACTGCAGCGAGCACAAATCCCAGCAAGCCGAAAAGAGTGCGTATGAATCCTTTATAAAGCCCCAGCAGAGCCATAAGTGCAATTACCGCCAATACAAAAATGTCCGCAGAATTCATTTTATTCCTCCCGATTTTTTTCAGTAGATGTCTAGCACCTCCATGCGGTTTTCATAAACCAACACAATTCGGTCATCACCAATCCATCCTCCGCCTTCTATTTCAAAATCCGATTCTATGATGCCTTCGAGCCGCCCTTTCAAGTCGAATATATGGACGGACTTCTTCGTGAATACAGCTCCGTGCCTTCCGTTTAAGCTGACAATGGAAACCTCTTCCTCAATTGCCGTTTCATCGGTAAACCCTCCATTTTCGTCAATCCCCGCATATGCCTGCTCCCCATCCTCTTTTTCGAAAATCATTGCAATGTAACCGGAATCGCTTATGTCTGCCCTTGAAAGGTTCCCTTCTATTGTTTTCTCCCATTCCACATCCCCGTCCCTGGACATTGAAAAAACACCATCATTTGCAAGCGCCTTCAGCCCGTCCATGCCAGTAAAGAATGTCCTGAAAATTATTTCACCGTCATATCTGTTTCCGGCCACAACTGTTCCATCCAAATTATAGAAAAGTATGCTGCTGTAGTATTTTTCGTTTTCTATGCTGAGAGTGGAAACCGCGACTATGCTGGAATTGTCTGAAATTGCCGCGTCAAGTATGTATCCCTTGGGAACAGTTATTTCAGTTATTGTCTTTCCCTTGTTGTCTATTACATCCAACTGGTTTCCCTCTTGCCCAAAATAAAGAAGGTAGCTTTCCCTATTTTGATAAACCCCTCCAAGCGGATAGTCCCTTTGCAATGTATTTACAGTTTCTCCGTTATAGTCCATCCTCCATAGTTTACCCTTTTCGGCGTCTGCGAAAACAATATGGTTTTCATCGGCAAAAACCCTGGGGTTTTCAGCTTCGAATGTTTTCCCCCATACAAAAGCCCCTTCTGTATCATAGAAGGTCAGAACTCCGTCATCATAAACTGCCAGCCCCTTGTTCTTTATGGCTTCCTCAGCCGAATTGACGCCTTTATCAATCGCATAAAGCCTCACGGGATCAAAGCTTTTCAAAAATGGGACATCGGGAATCTTTCCGCCGGAAAAAAAATACCATGTACCTGCAGACAATATGATGACAAAAGCCAACAGCCGCATCCAGCGAATTCTTCTCTTTTTCTTTCGTTTGGCTTTCCTTTTTTCAGTATTCATAAAACCCACACCCCTCAGGCCGTTTCTTATGTGTCTATTTTTCCCAAATTATTTCTTTAGGCATGGAAGACTTTTCGCATCCCATGTCGTATATCCTTATCAGTTTCCTGTCAATATCCGCATCTTTCAGTATTTTTTTCATGTGATCGTATTCTTCCTGTGCCGCCTTGATTGAAAGTCCGCAACTAGCCGTAATGCTTCGAGGAGTGGGTATCATTTCCACATCAATGGCCCCCTTGAGCATTCTCTCAACCTTTATTGCCAAGTGAGTTGAATCGAAGGCAATCAATATGAACCCATTTTTTGTCATACTCTTATTACCTTTCTTGCTTCATTCATTTTTTCTACTATGTCATACATGTTGCTTACGGTCCCCAATTCCAGATTGTCTTTTTCTCCAAAATAATCCAGGCAGGTTCCGCAAACAAGCATTTCTACTCCTCTTTCCTGCAAAAGGGCCAGTTCTTTTACTACTGCAGACCCCTTGAGGGCAAGGCGTATGCCGCCATTTAGGAAAAGGACCGCCTTGGGCAGCGGCTTTGTTTCCGTAAGCGCATATAAATATCCCTTTATCAGAATCTTGCCCAATTCGTCCGATCCCGTGCCCATATGTTCCGAAGCCATAAGCAAGACCCAGTCCCCTGTTTCATTTACTCTTGAGGTTTCCTTTTCGCCTGTTTTTTCCCCGGCGCCCTTCAGATTGAGATATATGCCGTCTTCTCTTTTTTCTTCAGCAAAAGAATACCCTCTTTTGTTTGCCAAAAGCCCTACGTTTTTACTTGCCGTATCGTTGTCGACTATTACAATTATTTCGGCTGCTCCACCGTCCATGATTCTTTTTGTTTCTATGACCGGCTTGGGACAGTCCAAGCCTCTTGCATCGACTTTTTTCATTTTTCTTACCCCTCTCTTTCTACTTATGGAACTTTTATTTGAATGGCTCCGGGAAATATGCCAATTTCCACCGGACATTCTCCAACAATGTCTCCATCGGCGTTTAGAAGAATCCTGTCCTTTGACTCAACTTTTATCTTCTTGGCTCTGCTTGTTTCAACTTCCATTAATTCAATATGTTTCCCTTTGAAAACCTTTGGAAAGAGTCTCAAAAACCTTGTCTTGGAAAGTGCCCTGACTATGCACACCTGGAAATCGCCACTGTCAAGTGACGCCTCCGGGGTTATCTTCATTCCTCCGCCATAGTACTGCCCATTTCCGAAAGCTACAAGCATTACCTTCCCGTCGAATATAATTTCATCTGTCTCCATGTGAATCTGAACCGGGCGGTAGGTCATGAGCATTTTTATGGTTGCCGCCACATAGGCAAAAGTTCCAGGCAGATACTTTTTTATTTTTTGTGTCTCCTGAGTGATTAGAGCATCAATTCCAAAACTGAAGACATTGATGAAGTATTTGCCGTTGGCATTTCCCAAATCCACCCGTTTCTTTTTTCCCCTGTGGATTACCTTCAGTTGCTCATTTAACTCCTCCGGCAAGCCCAGCGTCCTCGAAAAATCGTTTCCCGTGCCACATGGGATGATGCCGACAGAAACATCCTCTCCTACAACCCCGTTTATGACTTCCAGAAGGCTTCCGTCTCCGCCAACGGAAACTATGTTGTCAAAACCCCTTTTGCAGGCTTCTGCCGAGAGGGTCTCGCCATGGCCCGGAAACTCGGTTTCCACTATTTCATATTCAAGCCCCAGGGTTTTTTCATACTTTTCGATTGTCTTTTTATACAGCCTTGCGCTACCCCTTCCTGCAACAGGATTCAGCACAAAAAAATATCTGTCCATAGAATTCTCCCCGTAAGCATCTCTTATCATTATATATTATGTGTTCCTTTTTTTCTAATATATACTATATCCGCACATAATCAATACAAAGAAAGAACCGCAACCGGTTCTTTCGGATTTGCGGCAAAATCATTCTGTCTATTTATGGAGTTTTGAACTGTTTACAATTCAAAGCCAGTCCTCCAATCAGGTTTTGAGGATGAGATAGCCCAATATTCCTATGAGGATGATAGCGAATATGAACAATGCATATATTATGCTGTTCATATGCAATTGTGTACGGGAAAAAATTTGTCCCATGCTTTCTATTTCTCTTGCATAAGTTTCTTTCACTTTGCCGGCGTTCGTCCGCTCACCCATTCCGGCAACCAAATCCTTGACTTCCATTCCCTTTTTTTCCTTGAAGGCGTCGACCTTGTCTGAGGCCGCCTTATTGCGTTCTTTTCTTTTAAACCGACCTATATCGATTTTCAGGTCCCCTAGCTTTGCAAACAGGGTCCCTATTTGAGTAAAGAAATTCACCAATCCGTGGTCGACATGTTTAAAAAGATTGTATCCAATCCAGTAGAAGGCTTCGGTCAACGGCTTGTAGAAATGGCGTTCCAAATTCGGCCAGCGAAGGGTCGGATTTTTATAAATGAAACCAGTTTCGGTTTGCACAAGCAA
The DNA here is from genome assembly GCA_964484935.1 of uncultured Peptostreptococcaceae bacterium. GTDB lineage: Bacteria > Bacillota > Clostridia > Peptostreptococcales > BM714 > BM714. The sequence goes on along the minus strand of CAZAFW010000008.1, from coordinate 47,897 downwards.
CCACTTTTGAATAACCAAAAAATAAATTGCAAATCCCAAAGCAAAAACCATGCCCGTTCCCAAAAAGACCTCGGCTGTGTACATATTGTGAGGCACATGCCCATGGCCGGAAAACATTGTCTCCGCGCGGCTTGTTACGGAAAAGACGTATTCAGGCCTGATTCCCGTATAAACTACCACTCCTGAAAGCAGCACGAGGGGAAAGAGAGCCCTCTTTCGAATCTGCTTCTTGAACTGGCCCCAATACTTTTCACTTTCGACCACAAAAACCGATACAAAAATCTTGAGCAGATACGCGACAGTGAAACTGCTGCTTATTACAAATATCCATTCCGCCGCCTTAAATCCCAGTCCTCCATATATGTGGCCGGCCTCTATAAGAGCTTCATGCAAGAGATTCTTGCTTACGAATCCGCTAAACCCGGGCATCCCGATTATAGCCATGAACCCTATAACAAATACGGTCTTCAGAAACCTTTTGTTTTTTCCAAAGCCCCTTATGTGATTTATGGACAATTCGTGAAGGACCATGTATACTATTCCAGCGCTGAAAAACAGAAGCACCTTAAAAATGGCGTGGTTGTATATGTGAAAGAGAGTTCCGTGTATCGCGATGTTGTTGTGATCGCCCAGCAAACCGATAAGCCCTATACCCATCAGTATATATCCTATCTGGCTCATCGAGCTGTAAGCTAGAATCCTCTTTATGTTCCTTTGGAAAATAGCCAGTAGCCCACCCCAAAACATATTCAACAATCCGATAAGAAAAATGACATTGCACAGAATAATATCTCTGTCCATCATAACCAGCACTGTAAGCATTATACCGAAAATGCCTGTTTTGAGAAGTATTCCTGAAAGTATTGCGCTCGCCGGAGCAGGCGCAGCCGGATGTGCTTTAGGAAGCCATATGTGGAGAGGCATCATGCCCGCCTTTACCCCGAAACCTATTATCATCAGCCATGCTATCATGTACTTTACAGACCCAATGCCGGCTACCCCCGCAGCAAGGTCGTCAATCATCAGGGTTCCTGTATAGTCGAAAAGAAGAAAAATCCCCATAAGGAGTATCATCCCCCCGGCAATTGCCATTATCAGGTATGTTTTGCCGGCATCACGTGTATATTCATCCTCATCGTGAATTATCAGGAAATAAGAGGTTATTGACATTATTTCAAAAAAAGTGAACAGGTTGAGAAGATTGTCAGAAATAAAAATACCCATTGTGCTGGCATATGTGAGTATGAAGAAAGCATAGTACCGATTCCTCTTTCTGTATTTTATTAAATATTGGGTTGAGTACATGGTTGCAAGAAACCATACAAATGCCGTTATAAAGGCAAATATGTATCTGAAAGCGTCAAGCTTTAGAAATAGCCCTATCCCCATTATATCGGGTATCTCAATCTCTATGCCTTCTCCTCCAATATGCGGATACATCATTAAAACAACGAGAAAAATCAATCCCGTCATTATGACATTGAATGCATCCCTTGCCTTTTCATTTTTTTTCCCTATGAAATACCCGACTGCGGACCCGACAAATGGAATCAGCAGGGTGGAAACCAGTAGAACTTTCTCCATATTGAAATCCTCCGAATCTTGTCAAATCAAACTTCTTGAAATATTCTGAATGAAATGCAGTATGTAGTTCGGAAAAAGCCCGAATACAACCGTTATTCCTGTAAGCATCAATACCGGCACAAGCATCATGAGCGGCGGCTCCTTGTTGACCAGCTCCCTTTCCATTTCCCCTGGGAAAAACGCAGTAACAACAATAGGAAGCAAGTATCCGGCTGTAAGAATCGCGCTAACGAGAAGTATGACGACAAAAATCGCTCTGTTTTCCTGAAGGCCGCCCATTGCCAGATACCACTTGCTCACGAAGCCGTTTGACGGAGGCAGACCTATGAGTGATATGGAGGCTATAGAAAAACAACCCATTGTGATCGGCATTTTCTTCCCTATGCCTCTGATTTCCCCAATCGTCTTGTATCCGGTTCTATACATTATTATCCCTACGCAGAAGAAGAGCGTTATCTTTATCACCGCATGATTTATCAAGTGAAGAAGTGCTCCTGTGAGTCCGTCCTCGTTAAGGAGCAAAATCCCCAGCATTATATATCCGAGTTGGCTTATTGTTGAATATGCCAATCGCTTCTTAAGGTTTTCCTGGTGCAAGGCGACAAAAGACCCCATCAAAATTGTCAACACAATCAAAATGCTGAGGTATCCCCTTACATGCATAGCCTTTACAGCTTCAGCCCCAAAAAGATAGAAGGTTGTTCTGACGAGTGCGAAAATGCCCGACTTGACAACAGCTACGGCATGAAGCAGAGCGCTTACAGGAGTCGGAGCAACCATCGCCGCAGGAAGCCACGAATGGAAAGGCACCATTGCTGCCTTGACCGAAAAACCCAAGAAAAGAATCACGTAAGCCGCCGTCAAGCGCTTCCCTATTGCGAATCCCTGCAAAACGCCTCCCGGCATAAATTCGAGATTGCCCGTCACACTGAAGAGGAGAATCATTCCCAAAAGTACAAGCGTTGCTCCGCTGAATGAATAAATGAGATATTTCTTTCCGCTGGCGAGCGCTTCCCTTGTTCCCGTATGAATAACCAGGGGGAAAGTCGAGAGTGTTAGAAATTCATAAAATATATAGAAAGTAAAAATATTTCCCGCTAATGAAATACCAACAATCACTCCTGCTGTAACCAAAAAATATGTGAAGAATTTTTGTTCTTTCCCCTCATGATTCATGTAGTCAAAAGAATATGCCGTCGTAAATATCCACAAAACAGAAGTCATTGCCAGAAAGAGCTTGCTCATTCCGTCAACCTTAAAATATATTTCCATGAAGTCATTGATTTTCAATATGTGCATTTCCGGTTGCGCCGTTGAAAGGACCATCATCGCAAAAATGAAGTTGAGAAAGACACCTCCGAAAAGATAGGCTCTCCTGTGTTTTTCGTTCTTGAATTCAATAAAGTGCATTCCCGCGGCCAGGGCCATTGGAAACACTATCGGGACCAATGCAAGAAATTTCATCGGGGCCCCTCCCTTCAGTTTCTAGTTTAATGCGGGAATACCCGCTTCTATTAGGCTAAGGAGCCCTCCGCCCGATACACCAAAATATATGACTCCAAGAACAAGCACTATTACGGGAAGAAGTTCCTTTATCGGCCTTTCAGTATTTCTGTAGACCTTTCCCTCGAGACTTTCTTCTCCAAAGTAGCCGTTTATTATTATAGGGAAATAGTAGAGAGCGTTCAAAAGGCTGCTTATGAGCACCACTGCAAGCAATTCAACCCTGTGGGCCTCAATCACCGCAACCGCAAAATTCCATTTGCTGTTGAAACCCGACAACAAAGGGATTCCAACCAGAGACATTCCGCCTATGGCGAATATGGCCATTGTAAACGGCATTTCCTTTCCTACTCCCTTCAAGTCGGAAATATTTTTCTTTCCTGTCTTCTCCAATATGCTTCCCGCAGACAGGAAAAGAGCCGATTTTGTGAATGCATGATTGAATATCTGAAATATTGCCGCGGCTAGTCCCATTGTCGTTCCCAGCCCTATTCCAAAAAATACATAGCCCATTTGCGCAACACTCGAATATGCAACCATTCTTTTTAAATTTTTCTGCAAAATGGCCAGAACTGATCCCGCGATCATTCCAACCGCGCCCAAAAGGAGCACTATGTTCAGAACAGGCAACTCCCCTACAATAGACATTCCGAAAACCCTGTGAATGATTTTAATGTAAAGTATCACATACGCCTTTAGGACCAGTGCGGACAAGAGCGCACTTGAAGATGCGGGGGCGAAAGTATGTGCGTCGGGAAGCCAAGTGTGCAATGGAAACATTGCGCTTTTGACCCCAAGGCCGACCGTGAAAAGGCCTATTGCTATAAGCATGTTTCTGCTGTGCTCGGGATAAATCGACACAAGAGCTTCATGTATATGCGGCATGTTCAAATGGCCGGTCAACGAATATACCAGGGCTATTCCCATGAGAACCAGCCCCGAGCCCAGGGAGCTCAGTATGAGGTACTTGAGAGCCGCCTTTATGTTTTCCTTCTTGTCCTTTACCACAACTATGCCGCATGAGGCAATGGAGCTGATTTCTATGAACACAAAGCAATTGAACAGGTCGTCTGAAAAAACTATCCCAAGCAAGGACCCCACAAGCAGATTGACAAGTGTATAGAAAAGCGGCACCTTCTTTTTGGAAAGGTCGTGGTCTATGCTGTATATGGAAAACCACAGCACCGCCAGGGATACGGTCATAAACAGGACTCCCATGAGGCCTTCAATAATTCCTATGTGAAACTCTATTCCCCAGGGTGCGTCGTAATGGCCAACCCTAAAGTAGTATGCCCCGTTCTCTTTTACTCCCATGAGCGTTAGTATTGAAAGTACAAAGGAAATTCCCGCCGCCGAAATGCCTATTGTCCTAGCCGCTTTGATACTCTTGAAAATAGGTATTGCAAAGGCTGAGATAAACAAAACCAAAATGATGACAAGTGGATAACTATTGTAAACTGCCAATTTATTCTCCTCCCATTTTTATGATTTCGTTTAGGTCGACTGTGCCGTATTTTTCATATACGCGTATTGTCAGCGACAAAGCGAATGCTGTTATGCTGACAGCTATAACTATGCCAGTGAGCATAAGCGCCGTTGGAACAGGATTTACATATCCGGAAGCCGGTTTTGCGGACCTTATGATAGGAGCTTCGTTTCCTGAAATATACCCCTTTGCAATGAAGAACAAAAAAACTGCCGTATCCATTATGTTCATTCCTATTATTTTTTTGATCAGGTTGCCATGGGCAAGGAGTGTTACAAAGCCTACCCCGAATAAAATTATGGCTCCAGTCTCATAGTAATTTGCAATCAAGTGTCCCATATCATATGGTCCCTTCATAAAATAGTTTGAAAAACACATATACCGTTATGGATACGATTATTCCTACAGCTATGTTTAGGGGCAGAATGAATCCTCCGCTCAGAAGTTTCCCCGGTGTTCCCAATGGTACGTCCCAAACTTCCAAGTGCATGCCGCCAGTAAGGAAACTGTAGCCCTTAAGGGCCCCGTAAATCAAAAGCGAAGCGCACATCCATTTCATTACCCTGTCATATGTAAGCCTGGAAATGAGGTTGTCCCACCCAAAAATCAGCCGGTGGAGGATCATGCTTGCTCCGAGAATTGTTCCTCCGGCGAACCCTCCCCCCGGCGAAAGGTGGCCGTTAAGTATCACATATATTGCAAAAACTTGTATGAAGGGTATTATCAGTTTGCCGACTTCTGTTAGAATCTCGCTTCTTTCGGCTTCTACGGCGGGTTTATTCATCCTCATCCCTCCTTAGAACCGCAATCACAGTTATCAGGGCGGTAAAGAGCACTGTGGCTTCCCCGAAAGTGTCAAATGCGCGATAGTCGAGGATTATTCCGGCCACCACATTTACAGCCCCTGTCTCCTCGACACCTTCTTCAAGGTATCTGTAAGAAACTTCATTGTTTGAAGGATTTTCCGCATTCCCGAAAGTGGGCAGGTCGGCCACCCCAAACAAAAGAATTACAATAAGCGCTAGAGCAAGGACTACAGAAAACACTTTTCTCATTTGCCTCCACCTCCGACTCTTCTCAGCGTGAATACGAACAGAAGGGTTGTAATTCCGGCTCCGACTGCCGCTTCTGTTATGGCAAGGTCAGGCGCATTGAGCTGTTGCCAGAGCACCGCCATTGTTAGGCTGTACACCATAAATACAATGATGGCACCCAAAAGATTTCTTATGACCGATACAGCAATGGAAGCCCCAATCAAAAACACTATGACAAGCATTGAAAAAATGGTCATATTCATTCGTCCTTTCGGTAGCGGTTATAGTAGGCCTTTGCGATCAAATGCGTCGCGGTCGGGTTTGTAACCCACAAAAATATTATTATCAGCAAGAGCTTGAGGCTTGCATAACTTTCTCCATTGTAGATGATTAATCCAATAAGGATAAGAACAGCTCCAAGCGTATCGCATTTTGCCGCGGAGTGGGCCCTTGTATACATGTCAGGAAGTCTCAATATGCCAACAGTTCCGACAGTGAAGAAAAAAAGACCTCCGATTATAAATATGATCATTGCCCCTTCTCTAATCAACCTGGCTCCCCCTCCCCTCTATGAAGTTTGCTATCGCCATCGATGCGACAAAGCTTATGAGAGCATAAACAAGCGCCACGTCCAAAAAATAGCTTTCCTTTAAAATGCAAGAGACCACCGCTATGATTACAGTTGTTTTCGTCCCGATCACATTTACGGCTATCAGCCTGTCCTCGGGCGTCGGACCCTTCACCGCCCTTACTGTGCAAAGTGTTACTGTAGCCGTCAAATATATTATCGCCGCAATAAATATTTTAGTCATCATAGGGCTCTTCCTCCACCTTCAGCAATAGTTCCTCAAACTTTGAATGCGCCACAGACTCTATGTACTCGTCCATAAGGCAGTGCACGATAAGCCTTTTGCCTTGCATCTTGACAGTCAGCGTTCCAGGAGTGAGCGTTATCGAATTTGCCAGTATAGTTCTGCTAAGCGGTTTTTCGAGGCGTGTCTCAAAACTCGTAATGCCGGGGGTTATAATAAGCTTTGGAGAAAGGACTATTTTGGCAACATGGAAATTCGCAAAGACTATTTCCTTGCAAAGCAAAGCAAGGTATTTAATCAGGTAGAATATTTTTTTCTTGTTTTTGAAAGAATATCCGAAATTTATCTCGAGTATGTCCATATTCATAATAAATACAAGGAAACATATAGCGATACCAGCTAAAACCATCTGCGTATCCATGCTTTCGGTCAAAAACAGCCAAAAAACAACCATCAAAACCAGATAAAACGTATTGGGCTTGTTCTTTTTCATTCAGCACCTCCAAAATAATGCACCTTATTAATAACACGCAATTTCCATGCCAATTCGCTTCTTTTGAAAATAATTTCATGAACCCAGCTATTGCAACGGCTAGAGCTCCTTCCCAAAAAAACAAGAAAGCAAACAGATACCGCTTTATAGGGGCGGTGTTCCAATTTGCTACAATTTTATAGTATATGTTGTTAATTGCTGTTCTATAATGGCACATGTGTCTCTTTTTGGGTCGCATCTATGTTGTATTCTTTTAACTTCCTATAAAGCGAACTTCTGCTTATTCCCAATATGCGTGCCGCTTTTGAAAGATTTCCACCGGTTTCCTCGATTGTCTTCACTATGGCTATGCCTTCTATTTCGCGAAGCGTGAAAAATTTCTGGTTTTGCGCCTCTGTGCTCTCAATTAGATTAGTCGCCTTCATGTATTGTGGAATGTCTTCAACCGATAAAACTTCCCCGTCTTTTGCAACGCTTATTATCTGCTGCATTACATTTTGAAGCTCTCTCACGTTGCCCGGCCACTGGTAGCTGCTCATCCGCTCGTAAAAGGCATCCTCTATGCCGCAAATATCTTTGCCCATCTTTATGCTGAATTTCTCCATGAAATACGATATCAGCGGCTTAAAATCTTTTTTTCTTTCTCTAAGCGGCGGAATGTGTATAGGCATTACATTCAGCCTGTAAAACAAGTCTTCCCTGAAGTTTCCTTTTTCGACTTCCTCCTTCAAATCCTTGTGGGTTGCCGCTATTACCCGTACATCAACAGGAATGACATCGTGTCCTCCGACTCTGACAACTTCCTGAGTTTCCAAGACTCTTAATAGATTCGCCTGCGTGTCCAAAGGCATGTCCCCTATCTCGTCAAGAAAAATTGTTCCTCCGTCCGCCAATTCAAACTTGCCGGGATGGCCGCCTCTTTTTGCTCCTGTGAAGGCCCCTTCTATATATCCAAAAAGCTCGCTGGCAACCAAATCTCGAGGTATTGCTCCACAATTCAGGAAAATGAACGGATTCTTTCTTCTCGGGCTGGCATTGTGGATTGATTGAGCAAAAAGTTCCTTCCCCGTACCACTTTCTCCCTGCAAAAGCACAGTCGTATTGTATTGGGTCATGCCTTCAGCTATTTTTATGGCTCTTTTTATGGCATCGCTTTCGCCCATTATATCTTTAAAAGTAAACCTGGCTTGTGATCCTACAATTCTGTTTACAAGGTTGTGTACGGTCTTAGCTTCGTGGAAGGTCAGTATGGCCCCCTCGAGAATATTTTTGCCCGCATCCTTTATTGTTGCTATGGTTGCTATGCAAACAACCCTCTTTCCGTTCTTTTGTATGAATTCAAGCTCCTCGTTGCTGTAATGGCTGTCGGTCATGTTTTTCACTATGCTTTTGAAGCGGTCGCCTACCTTGACCATCCTGCGGATGTCCTGGCCCATCAATTCCTTTTCCGTTCTTTTGAGTATTTGCCTTGCTGTCAGGTTGACATCCGTTATTATTCCCTCGTTGTCTATGCAAATCAAACCTTCCTTGATTTGTTCGATTATTGTTGAGAAATGCCTGTTGGCAATTCTCAACTGTCTGTTGATCATATCTATTTTCAACTGTTTTTCTATAGCTTCGCCGGATGCAACTACCATCCCAAGGGTGTGCAAATGAACTTTTTCGTATGAATCCGTCATGCTCAAAATTCCAAGCAATTCACCTTCCGCATTTTTGATGGGACAGGCCGAAGATGTGAACTTATGATACCTTTTTGCATAATGCTCGGCGGCAAAAACCTGTATGGGCTTTCTTGTGACCAGCGCTATTCCGATCGCATTGGTCCCGATAGTCTCTTCCCTGACATTGTAGCCCTTGTAGAGATTCATCCTTTTGTATATCTCCACCGAATCCTCGTCTCCGAGGCATTCCACTACGTATCCTTCAGGGTCTGTAAGACGAACTAGCAGCCCATGGCTTCCCGCTATGTTGTAGAGGCTTTCCATAAAGGGCTTTGCAATCCTGAGAAGCGGCCTAAGCTGAAGCTCCCTGTCTTTAAGTTTCTTCGACTTTTCTCCTTCTCCGCCCATTGGATTGATTTGTTCTTTTTTGCTTCTAATCCATGACTCAGCAATCTCTTTTCTTATGATGTCATGATTGATATAACCACTTTCCATGAACTTCAACCATGCGTCATTTATTTGATTGTTTCTGTTGTAAATTTTATTAGCCGCCATGATTGCTCCCCATTTCGTTTTTTCGATTAAGCAATCTAATCGATGCGATTCCTTCCTATATAAATATCCAAGGCCCTGATTCCTCTGTGAGCCAATTTCACAAAAAGAACAAACGAGTATATCCAGGCAACAATAAAAAACAGCCATAAAATAATATTGACCATTCCGATTCCAACGCCAAATCTTAACATTTTTTCTCCCTTCATGTTTCACGTGAAACAGTTATTTTGTCAACAATTTAATTATCCTCTCGAATTCATCCAATCCGTGATATGAAATCTCTATCGTTCCCCGATTTTTTTTACCGTTTTTTATATGCACCTTTGTCGCAAACCTTTCCCTTAGAACCTCTTCCATTGAAAATATTTCATGGTCCTCTTCTTTTCCACAATAAGAGTCATCTTTTACTTTCGCAGACAGCATTGATTTAACTTGTTTCTCCGCTTCCCTGACAGACCATCCATTCTTGATAATTTTTTGGGCAAGTAGAGCTCTTTTTCCCTCAGAAGGAAGTCCGAGCAAAGTCCTTCCGTGTCCTCCCGAAAGATCTCCTTTAACTATCAGGTTTCGCATTTTTTCCTCGAGCCCCAAGAGTCTAATCATGTTTGCAACATAAGGTCTGCTCTTGCCTGCAACCTCTGCCACTTTTTCCTGTGTCATTCCGTGTTCGTCAATCAATTGCTTAAATGCCATCGCTTCTTCAATCGGATTTAGATCTTCCCTTTGAAGGTTTTCTATAAGGGCCAGCTCCATTCCCTCCGAAGCTTGCACTTCCCTTATTATGCAAGGAATGCTTTTCAGGTTGGCTTTTCTTGCAGCCCTGTATCTTCTCTCTCCCGCCACTATCCTGTATCCGTTCCCGTCCGGCATTACAATGACCGGCTGCATTATTCCGTGCCTTTCAACCGAAAGGGCAAGTTCTTCAATTTTATTTTTGTCAAAATGTTTTCTTGGCTGGTTGGGATTCGTTTTAATGAGATTTGCATCTATTTCAAGTATGCTCTTCTTTGATGTCTGCGTTTCTCTTTCACTTTTCTCCACTTCCGGAATCAAAGCATTCAGCCCTCTTCCCAAGCCACTTCTTTTTTTTGCCAATTAAGCATCCCCCTTTCTTTCAATAGCCAAAAATTCTTCCGCTAGCATCTGATACGCCTCAGCTCCCCGCGATTTTGGGTCGTATTCTGTAATTGGCAGTCCATAACTGGGCGCTTCCGCAAGTCTCACATTCCTTGGTATGACGGTTTTATAAACTTTCTCTTTGAAAAACTCCTTTACTTCCTCCACAACCTGCACAGAAAGATTGGTTCTTTTGTCAAACATACTGAGCACAACCCCTTCAATAGCCAGAGTCGGATTCAATTTGTTCCTTATAAGACCAATTGTGTTCATCAATTGGCTTACGCCTTCCAATGCATAGTATTCGCACTGAATGGGTATAAGCACCCCGTCTGCCGCAGTCAAAGCATTTAGTGTCAAAAGCCCCAAAGAAGGAGGGCAGTCTATGAAAACATAATCATAATCATCCCTAATCTTATCGACCAGAACCTTGAGCTTGAATTCCCTACTGCGCATTCCGGTCAATTCTATTTCAGCACCCGCAAGCTGCATGTCTGCAGGAATCAAGTCTATGTTCCTGTATTTTGACTTCATTATGCATTTATCAACCTCGACATCTCCAAGTAAAGCATCGTATATTGTGTTTTCCAGATATCTCGATGCCTGGCCAAACCCGCTTGTGGTATTTCCCTGAGGGTCTATGTCAACCACCAGTATTCTCTTTCCCATCTTTCCCAAATTGGCAGAAAGATTTATATTCGTGGTAGTTTTGCCTACCCCTCCCTTTTGATTGAAAATGGCAATGGCTTTTCCCATGCTTTGCACTCCCCGATCGCTAAATTATTTTTCTGTTTCTCCCACTATTTCATTATAGATTATTTTTCAACCGTTTTTAAGGCAAAGCAAAAATATTATTAATATTTTAATCTTCTTTGTGTTTTTTTTTTGCACTTGACCTTCTCTCTGCAGGCGAGGTTGATTTTTCACCATCTCAATATTTATATTTTTCGCGCCACTTGTGTTTATTCCGGTTTGATAAATCCAATTTATCAAAAAACAACAAAACCGCAAATTCTGCGGTTTTGTTTCACGTGAAACATACAATCATCTGCTGTTTGGGATTTTTATCCTTATTTCATAGTATTTTCCTTTGTCTGTCTCTTCGTACTCTGCTTTAATGCCTGTCTTTAAAATTTCCTTGAATGCATTCTTTATCGTGTTTGTATAAATCCTCATGTTCATGGACGCCTTGAATGTCTGTCTTTTTTCTTTCTTGCCGCCCTTTATATTCTTTTTTTCTATTGCGGCTTCTGTCTGGCGTACATTCCATTCATTTTCAACTATCCTTTTTATCATTTTATCTCTATCTTTATCTTCTTCTATCTTAAGCAAGGCCCTTCCGTGCCGCTCTGTCAAGCCGTGCCTTCTTATTTCAGAGAGCTGCAAATCAGACAATTTGAGAATCCTAAGCTTGTTTGCTATGGTAGACTGGTTCTTTCCAACTGATTTTGCGATGTCCTGCTGCTTCATGTTGTAGTCCGACATAAGCTTTTTATAGCCTATCGCCTCTTCAACAAAATCGAGATCCTCTCTCTGTAGATTCTCCACAAGCGCTATTACCGCCGAATCCTCATCATTGGTATTTTTCAAAACCACAGGCACGTAATCCAGCCCGGCCTTTTCAGCGGCCCTAAGCCTTCTCTCCCCAGCTATAAGCTCGTATTGGCCGCTTACGTTTCTAACGGTAAGGGGTTGTATGACCCCATATTTTCTTATTGAATCCGACAGTTCATCCAAAGCCTTTTCTGAAAAGAGTTTTCTTGGTTGGCTTGGATTTGGACTGACATCCTTTATCTGTACATAAATTATTTCATTCATTTTTTTCTCCTTGCAAAATTGGGTTTTTTGAAGGTGTTCCTGGTCTTCTTGGGTATTTCTTAGGCGTTTCTCGCACCTTTTCAACAACGATTATCTCGTGTCGCGATTCAAGATAGGGGTTTTTTACTAAAACTCTTTCCCTTACCTTTCCTCCCAAAACTTCAATAGCTCTTTTCGCATTCTCAAGCTCTTTTTCCGCCTTCGGGCCCTTCATTGCTATGAATACTCCTCCGACCGAAACAAGGGGAAGGCAATATTCGCTAAGAACTGCAAGATTTGCCACAGCCCTTGAAACAGCAACATCGAATGTTTCTCTGAGACTTTTGTCCCTGCCCAGGTCTTCCGCTCTTGAATGAACAGCAATTATATCACGCAATCCGATAGTTTTAATCGCCTCGCTTAGAAACCCCACTCTTTTTCCAAGCGAATCCGCCAATACCCACTCACCTTTTCTACTCAGTATCCTCAGCGGTATACCCGGAAACCCCGCGCCGGTTCCAACATCGATCAATCTTTGGGCTTCCGAAACTCCGTCTATGCACAGACATGTCGCCGAATCGAGAAAATGCTTTGCTATTATTTCCCTTTCATCGGTTATTGCCGTCAAATTCATTTTCTCGTTCCACTCGAGAATAAGATCCATGTAGTTTTCGAATGAGTCTTCTATCTGCGCAGAACTTTCTATCCCCATAGAAGCCAATCCCGAAGACAATACTTTCTTATCCATTCTGTTTTGCCTTCCTTCTCTTTTGCTCAAGATAAATCATCAAGACCGATATGTCCGCTGGAGAAACTCCGGAAATTCTGGATGCTTGTCCTACCGAAACCGGTCTTATGCTGTTAAGTTTCTGTTTTGCCTCCAACCTGATTCCTGGAATTTTTGAGTAGTCCGTGTCCGTATCGAGCATCTTTCTTTCCAACTTTTTGAACCGTTCTATTTGCTGCTTCTGTTTTACTATATATCCCTCGTACTTCACTTCCACTTCAACCTGCCAAGCCACCTGGGGGATCAATCTCGGCCTGCTTGGATCGATTTCCTCAAGCCTTGCATAGTCGAGCTCAGGCCTCTTCAAAAGATCATACAGCGAAAGTGTGTTTTTCGCTTGTGCGCTTCCTTGTTTTTCCAGAAATTCCTTAAGCTCGCCCGGCTTTTTCTTTACGCTCCTGAGTCTTTCTATTTCATCCTCAACCTGCTTCTTTTTGCTTAAATATCTCTCATAGCGGTCTTTGGTCACAAGCCCAAGGTCCCAACCTTTTTCCGTGAGTCTCAAATCGGCATTGTCCTGTCTCAAAACAAGGCGGTATTCAGCCCTTGACGTCATCATCCTATATGGTTCATTTGTTCCTTTGGTAACCAAATCGTCGATTAAAACTCCAATATACGCTTCCGAACGGTCAAGAACAAAAGGCTTTTCCCCTTTTATCTTCATGACAGCGTTAATTCCGCTCATCAGTCCTTGCGCCGCGGCTTCCTCGTAACCCGACGAACCATTGATTTGCCCGGCAAAAAACAAACCGTCTATCTTCTTGTATTCAAGGGTCGGTTTCAATTCCGTGGGATCTATGCAATCGTATTCTATTGCGTACGCCGGCCTCATCAGTTCAGCTTTCTCGAGGCCCCTTATTGTTCTATAAAATGCCACCTGCACATCCTCGGGCAAACTTGAGGACATTCCCTGTATATACATTTCGCCAGTATACAGACCCTCCGGCTCAACAAAAAGTTGATGCCTGTCCTTATCCGCGAATTTTACCAGTTTTGTCTCTATTGAAGGGCAATATCTGGGTCCCGGACCCTCTATCTCTCCTCCGTACATTGCAGATCTGTTTATGTTCTCCAAAATGACCTCATGCGTGTCGGTGTTCGTATAGCTCAGCCAACACGGAACCTGCGCAAACTCCAAATAATCGTTCATGAATGAAAATGGAACAATCACGTCGTCTCCATTCTGCTCAATCATTTTTGAATAATCTATCGATGTACTGTTAATCCTTGCAGGCGTCCCCGTTTTGAACCTTCTTAATGCTATTCCGTTTTTTCTCAGTGACTTCGACAATTCAGAGGCGGCCCTCAAGTCGTTTGGTCCGCTTTCATAGCTTGCGTCTCCGATAAATATTCTTCCGGCCAAAAATGTTCCCGTTACGAGAATTACGGCTTTTGCTCCATAAACAGTCCCTGTTCTCGTTCCTATTCCTTTTATCTTTCGGTTTTCAACGAATATTTCCGTTGCTTCCGCTTGCTTCAGATCCAAATTATTCTGCTTTTCCATGACTTTCTTCATCTCGCTGTGATACTTTTGCTTGTCCGACTGCACCCTGAGAGAATGCACAGCCGGACCCTTGGCCGTATTGAGCATTTTGCTCTGAATGGTTGATTTGTCAGCATTTATGGCCATTTCACCGCCTAATGCATCTATTTCCCTTACAAGATGGCCCTTTCCCGTTCCTCCCACCGAAGGATTGCACGGCATCATGGCAACAGCATCCAGTGTTATAGACACAACCAGTGTTTTCATTCCCATTCGGGCAGACGACAGGGCCGCTTCACAACCGGCGTGTCCAGCCCCAACGACAATCACATCATACTCTTCGGCAACAAAACTTTTCATAAGATCCCCTTTCTCCCATTACTTGCCCAGGCAAAATTCCGAAAAAACTTTGTCTATTATGTCATCTCCCACCGTTTCTCCAATGATTTCCCCAAGATAAGCGTATGAATTTTTTATGTCTATTTCAATAAAATCATAGGGCATTTTCCTTTTTGTAGTTTCAATCGCTTCATTTATGCTTGAAAGGGCCCTCTCCAAAGCATCCTTCTGCCTTGCGCTTGTAACAAGGGCATCCCCTCTTTGGAATATCTCACCCGAATAGACCATTTCAACTATTTTCTCTTCAAGCTGCTCTATTCCCGACCCCTTTAAAATCGATGTCCTTATTATGGATCTTTCACCCATAATTTTCCTTATTTCGTCTTCATCAATTCTAACTTTCAAATCTGTCTTGTTTATAAGTACTATTGACTTGCGGGTCTTTACATATTCCATCATTTCACGGTCTTCTTCCCTAAGCGCCTCTCCGGCATCCAAAACAAGTATGACCAAGTCCGCTTTGTTGAAAAAAGCCTTGCTTCTTTCGACCCCCATTTTTTCAATCATGTCTTCGGTTTCCCTTATTCCGGCTGTATCAACGATTTTCAACGGAATGCCCCTTATGTTTAAGTGTTCCTCTATTATGTCCCTTGTAGTACCGGGAATGTTTGTCACAATTGCCCTTGCTTCCTGAAGCAGGGCGTTCATTAGGGACGATTTCCCTACATTGGGTTTTCCTATTATTACTGTCTGCAGACCGTCCCGCATTATTTTTCCAGTATCAGCAGTCTTAAGCAAATCGATTATTGCCTTTTTCGCGGCAACTTGGCTCTCGAGTATTTTTTCATATGTGATTTGCTCGATGTCCTCCTCGGGATAATCGATACTCACTTCAATTTGCGCCAATAGAGAAAGCACCTCATTTCTGACCGCCTTGACTTTTTTGGAGAGCCCGCCCTCGAGCTGATCGAGTGCAATATCATAACTTTTGTCGGTTTTCGCCCCTATCAGGTCCATTACCGCTTCTGCCTGCGTCAAATCAAGCCTTCCATTAAGGAAAGCCCTCTTTGTGAATTCGCCTCGCTCTGCCACGCGGGCCCCTTTCCGTAAAACCATTTCAAGTATCTTTCTTGACGGAACAAGACCTCCATGGCAATCAATTTCAGCCACATCTTCAGCTGTATAGGTTGCCGGACCCTTCATGTGCACAGCAAGAACTTCGTCTATTATTTCCTCTCCATCAGAAATAAAGCCATAGACCATCTTGCGGGGAGCATAATCCCTTATACTGTCGCGTCTCTTCGGTTTAAACAAGGCATCAAGAATGTCAAGAGCCTTTGGTCCGCTGATTCTCACAATTCCTATTCCTGCCTCGCCCGGCGCAGTCGAAATTGCCGCTATTGTTTCGTCGAACATGTCTTCACCTCTTTATCAAGCAATAAAAACCCAGCGGCAACTGGGTTTCATCGTCATTTCTTTTCTTAATTGCTATGCTTCTTCTTGAGATATATTCTCACCTTTCGGTAGGGATCTTCTCCTTCGCTCCTAGTGGAAATATCTTCGTTGCCTTGAAGAGCCGAGTGAATGATTCTTCTTTCATATGGGTTCATAGGTTCGAGCACAACGTCCTTTTTATATTTTCTGGCTTTATACGCCAGTTTTTCTGCCAATTTTGTCAAAGTCTTTTCTCTCTTGCTTCTATAGTTCTCTGTGTCCAGTATAACCCGTATATACTCTTTCTTGCCTCTGTTTACGACAAGGCTTGTTAGGTACTGCAGCGAATCCAGGGTGGTTCCTCTTTTCCCTATCAGTATGGCCATATTTGGTCCGGACAAATCCAAATACAAAGTGTTGCCCTCAAGCCTGGCCTCTATATCCACCTTTTCCCCCATGTATATGAGAACTTCCTGAAGAAAATTGGTGGCAACCTCCTCGGCGTCAACCTTCTGCTTTACTCTTACAAGAGCTTGCTTTGTATTTATCAGTCCGAGTATGTTCTTTGGTTCCTCTAAAATCTCTATTTCTACTTCATCCCGTGTAAGCATCAATTCATCCAAAGCACTCTCAACAGCGGCTTGAACTGTTCTAGCGCTCTTTTCCGATGATTTCATAAAGTTTACGCCTCCTTCAAATCGCTTTTATGGTTGATGAAGAACTGTTGTGCCATTTGGAAAATATTACTCACTGCCCAGTATAGGGTCAGCCCCGCCGGGAAAGTCACTCCCCAGAAGAGAATCATAAGCGGCATCATAATAGTCATCGTCTTCATCGACTGCGGCTGCGTTCCGCCCTTTTTCTTTCCTGCAGACATAGCCATTGAAAAATAAGTCGTAATAGCTGCAATTATGGGAAGAATCCAAGGTATCTTGTTTCCCAGAAGAGGCAGCGACATGCTCATTGTAAGAACATCCGGATCGGTAAGATTAGCCATCCATAGAAAAGGCGCCGATGTGGCAATTGCAGCCGCCGCCGCGTCGCCTGCGAAAACGTATTCGACAGGGGTCCTAAGCGCAGCAAAAAGACCGAACAGTATGGGCAATTGAATCAAAAGCGGCAAGCATCCGGCCATTGGATTGATATTGTGCTCCTTGTAAAGCTCCAATGTCTTTTCATTCAGCTTGCTCTTGTCGTTCTTGTGTTTTTCCTGCAGTTTTTTCAACTCGGGCTGTATGTCGCTCATAGCCTTTGTTGATTGCAACTGCTTGAATGTAAGTGGTAAAAGAATAACTTTTGTCACAATGGTGAAAAGGATTATGGCAACGCCGTAATTCCCTACCATATTGAATATTAAATGCAACAACGCTCCCAATGGTTTCGCTAATACGCTCAAAATTTATCCTCCTATTTGCTTTGCTCACTATTATTTTAAAGGGTCATACCCTCCTGGATGGAATGGATGACATCTTAATATTCTTTTTGCTCCAATATAAGTCCCCTTCATTGCCCCATATTTTTCCAACGCTTCTATTGTATATTGTGAACATGTTGGAGTATAGCGGCAACTTTTCGGTAAAAAGGGAGAAATTGCGTTCTGATAAAATTCGACTATTTTAATCAGCACTTTCTTCATTTATAACACCTTTTTTTTATGCCCGCTCTTTCTACAGTTTTAATGAAGGAATCTTCGACTCCCTTATAATCTGCTTCATTTACTGTTACCCTCGCTATCGCTACAATGTCGTATCCTTCTTTGATGCATGGCTCCATGTGGCGATAAACCTCTTTCATCAGTCTGCGGGCCCGATTTCTTTTTACGCTGTTTCCGACTTTCTTGCTTGCTGTAAAACCTACTCTTGTTTCTTCTCTGCCGTTTTTCCTGTAGAAAAGCACAATGAACCTGCTTCCAACTGATTTCCCCTTGCTGTATGTTTCCTTAAACTCTTTACTCTTTCTCAGCTTGTTCATCTTCAGCTCCTAAAAACGCCGTTTACAGAAAAAGACCACTAGAAGCGGTCTTAGGCACTCAATTTCTTTCTTCCTTTTAATCTGCGTCTCTTCAATACATTTCTTCCAGACTTTGTCTTCATTCTTTTTCTAAAGCCGTGTTCAACTTTTCTTTGTCTTTTTTTAGGTTGATAAGTACCCGTACCTTTTCTCATTTGAAGCACCTCCTCCGATTGACCTTCATATATTGTTTTGGTCCTTTATATTCTTTTCCGACTCTGCGCTTGATTATTATACCCCTATACATGCCCGGTGTCAAGAAATAATAGGGGTTTGACCTCTATTGAAAGTTTGTGGATAAATGTATTGTTTTTTTTATTTCTTGTGGATAATTTTGTTTCATTCAATTGAATATGCCCTTTCATTTTGTTATGATAATTATGCATGTTGATAACTTTTCAAATTGCTTATTATTTTCTTATCAACATATTTTTTTTATATCTGTTGGCATCTTTCCATCAATAGCCTTTTTTCAATTGCCGCAGTTTGTTGATATGTTTTATTATATGGTGTTGATATTTTTATTATTGCTTTTTTATGAACAAATTTATACTTTTTTTCATCTTTTATTGTTGACAATTATTGCTTTTCTCAATTGCCGTTTACAAAAACAATTATCCATTATATATGTGGAAAACTTGTCTCAATGCGCTCACCCGCTTTAAAAGGAGGACTTCGATGAACAGTAACATCAACTTATTTTGGGAAAAAACCCTTGAACTCATCAAATCAGAACTTTCCGCAGTCAGCTTCAATACTTGGCTGAAGACTCTGGTTCCCGTTGAAATGGAAAAGGGCTTAATGATTCTCTCAGCTCCCAACAAATTCAATAAAGATATTCTCGAAACACGCTATGCCACATTGATAGAAAGCGCGCTGAACCAAATTTCTGAAGAACCTCTTAAAATAAAATTCATTCTTTCCGGATCAGATTCCCAAAAAAGCAAAGACTCTAATTTTTCAACAAACAATTCATCGACCTTTACAAAATCTTCAAATTTGAATCCAAAATATGTTTTTGACACTTTTGTCATAGGAAACAGCAATCAATTTGCACATGCGGCTTCTTTGGCTGTGGCCGAGTCTCCAGCAAAGGCATACAATCCCTTGTTTATTTATGGAGGAGTCGGACTGGGAAAAACACACCTTATGCATGCAATAGGCCATTTCATAAAAAACAAAAACAATTCTTCCGAAGTAGTATATGTTACAAGTGAAATGTTTACAAACGAACTCATAAATTCAATCAAAGACGATAAAAATGTGCTTTTCAGAAATAAATACAGAAATATTGACGTTCTGTTGATTGACGACATACAATTCATAGCTGGAAAAGAAAGAACCCAAGAAGAATTTTTCCATACATTCAACGCATTGCACGAAGCCAACAAGCAAATAATAATTTCATCCGACAGGCCTCCCAAGGAAATACCCACTTTGGAAGACCGCTTGAGGTCCCGTTTCGAATGGGGACTCATAACAGACATACAAGCTCCTGATTTTGAAACAAGGGTTGCCATTCTTCGTAAAAAAGCCGAAACGGAAAATATCAATGTTTCCGATGACATACTTCATTTTATTGCCGGAAAAATCAGGTCCAACATCCGTGAGCTCGAGGGCGCCCTGACTCGTGTATGCGCCTTTTCTTCCCTGACAAACAGAGAAATAAGCCCCGATCTTGCAAATGAGGCATTGAAGGATATTTTTTCTACATCGAGACCAAAAGAAATAACCGTTCCATTGATTAAAGATGTGGTTGGCAGACATTACGACCTAAAAAAAGAAGATTTCAATTCAAAACGCAGAAACAGGTCTATTTCCTTTCCACGGCAAGTGGCAATGTACCTGTCTCGTGAACTAACCGACCTTTCACTTCCTAAAATAGGTGAACAATACGGCGGAAGGGACCATACCACAGTAATCCATGCATGCGATAAAATTTCTAAAACAATAATTACAAACAATGAGGAAAAGATCAAAATACAGAGAATAGTAAAAGAAATAAAAGGGGAATGATTGTCTGTTTTTGCCTTGTTGAAAACCCCAGATGAAACACCAATGTTGTCCACAGGGTTTTTAGATGCCACATCCTTTTATTCATAACGTGTTGAGCACATTTTCAACAAATCAACAGGCCCTACTGCTATTACTACTATCCTTTTTCATTTATTATTATAAAAACGCACATTCCAAGGAGGTATTAAAATGAAATTTGTTTGCAATGAAAAACACCTGGCTGCCGCAGTGAACATTGTTCAAAAAGCAGCATCAAACAAAACAACTTTGCCAATATTGAAAGGCATATTGATTGAAGCAAACAACGATCATATAAGATTGGTCGGAAACAATTTGGACATAGCAATTGAAAATGAAATAGAAGCCGAAGTTATAGAAAACGGTTCTGTAGTAATTTCATCAAGGCTTTTTGGAGACATAATAAGAAAATTGCCCGACTCCGACATATTGTTGTCATCTGACGAGGACAACAATGTAAATATAAGTTGCGAGGAATCCAATTTCGACTTGATAGGACAGCCTGCTGAAGAATTCCCATCACTTCCTGATGTAGTGGACGAGAATATCTATACATTTGACAAAAATGTATTTAAAAATATGGTTAGACAAACATCTTTTGCAGCTTCAATAGATGAAACAAGGCCCATACTTACAGGCGAGTTGATTGAAATAGACGGAGGCAAAGCTTCTATTGTGGCTTTGGATGGATACCGCCTGGCAATAAAAGAGGTTTTTGTTGAAGGAGATGCAAAAAATAAAGCTGTGGTTCCGGTACATACGCTAAATGAAATAATGAAAATAATAGGAAATGAAGCAGAAGGGTCTGTGCTGGTTTCATTTTCGGAGAATCATGTTCTCTTTACGATTGACGGAGTAAGAATAGTATCAAGGCTGCTTGACGGGGATTTTATAAACTATAAGCAAATACTGCCCAATGAATACAATACAAGAATAAAAATAAAAACAAAGGGCTTTTTGGACGGATTGGAAAGAGCTTCACTTCTTGCCAGAGAAGGGAAAAACAATCTGATAAAGATAAATATAAAAGACGATGTCATGATAATAAATTCAAATGCAGAGATAGGAAGAGTAGAAGAAAAAGTTTCTATAGAACTTGAAGGAGAAGACATACAAATAGGTTTCAATTCAAAGTATCTAATAGATGTACTCAGGGTTCTTGATTGTGAAGAAGTCAACATGGATTTGACAACAAGCGTTAATCCATGCATTATAAAGCCTTGCAGTCAAAAGGACTATACTTACCTGGTTCTTCCTGTAAGACTTATGGCTGAATGATTTTTTAACTGTAAAGAATTCAGTCCTTGCCGCAGGACTGAATTTTTTATGAAATAGTTGAAAAAAGAAAGGGATAAAATGGAGATTATAAGCATTGACACTGAAACAATAAAACTTGAGCAATTTCTTAAATTTTGTGGAGAGGTTGGAACAGGTGGCATCGCCAAGATTATAATTGGTGATGGACTGGTAAAAGTAAATGGAGAAGTTGAAACAAGAAGAGGAAAAAAACTAAAGAGTAAAGATGTGGTAGAAATTGAAAACAGAAAATATAAAATAGAATGCAATAATAAAGGCCAGTAAAAATTTGGAACAAGAATATTAAAAGATAAAAAAGAATATTGAAAGGAAGCTGTTTTAGTGTATATAAATAGCCTGAATCTAGTGAATTTCAGAAATTACAGCAGTCTTTCTATTGAATTTGACAATAAAATCAATATTTTTTACGGAATGAACGCTCAAGGAAAGACAAATATCATTGAGTCCCTTTATGTAGGAGGATTTGGAAAATCATTCAGAACTTCAAACGACAGGGATATGGTTTCGATGGGTGAAAAAAATGCGGCTTTGGGAATAAGGTACTTCTGCGGGGAAAGAAAACAGAAAATAGATTTGAGATGGAATGAAAGAGGAAAAAAAGAAATTAAAGTAAACGGAACCAGCCTTGAAAAGCTTTCTGATATTTTAGGAAATTTGAATGTGGTAATTTTTTCTCCTGAAGATTTGAAAATGGTAAAGGAAGGCCCGTCCGAGAGAAGAAGGTTCATGAATCGTGAAATATCCCATATCAGCCCAAATTACTATCATCATCTTTCGCAATACAACCGCATATTGATTCAAAGGAACAATTTGCTCAAAAGGGGAAAATACACGAATGTGCCTGTGGATTTGCTTGATGTATGGGATGAACAGCTAGCGGACGAAGGGTCTATAATAATGGAAAGAAGAAGTTTTTTCATAAAAAGGCTCAATACAATTTCAAGGCTGAAACATAGAAAAATTACTGAAAACAAAGAAAACATTGAAGTTTTGTATAAAAAAAACATAGGAAATGAAGAAAATGCTAACAAAGAAAGAATAAAAAACATATTCAGAGAAAAATTAAAAAAAACAAGGAGTCGGGATTTTGAGAGGGGACACACATCTTGCGGACCACATAAGGACGACTTGGAAATAAGCATAAACGGAATAGATGTTAGGAATTTCGGATCCCAGGGACAGCAAAGAACGGCAGTGCTGTCGCTGAAGCTTTCAGAAATAGATATAGTTAAAGCGGAAACAGGAGAATTTCCAATCCTTCTTTTGGACGATGTAATGAGCGAATTGGATGAAAAAAGGCAAAAGGAATTGATTGGAAGCCTGAAAGATGTGCAAATATTTGCAACCATGACAGAAATACCGGAAATATTGAAAGAAGATATCAAAGATGGTAAAATTTTTTATGTGGAAAAAGGAAATGTCAGCCTTGTTTTAAAGAAAAAATAAATCATGGAAAAGCTGTTGAAATATATGTAAAATGTACTTGTATGAAATTCAATTGCCATTTCAGTGCTGTTCTATTATGAAAAGGGTTTTGCTGAATTAAAGGCTGGATTATAAAGGTTTTATATAATATATAAAAAAACCTCGGGGAGGTATGGAAAGTGATAGCAAAAGTTACACAGGAATATAACGCGAAACAAATACAGGTTTTAGAAGGTCTGGAGCCTGTAAGAAAAAGACCTGGAATGTATATAGGATCCACTGGAGAAAGAGGTCTTCACCATTTGGTTTACGAAATAGTGGACAACAGCATAGACGAGGCATTGGCCGGATACTGCAGCAGCATAGAAATAGCCATAAACGGAGACAATTCCATAACTGTAATAGACAATGGGCGTGGAATGCCGGTCGACATGCATGAAAAAATGAAAAAGCCTGCCGTTGAAGTAATACATACTGTTCTTCACGCAGGTGGAAAATTTGGAAGCGGAGGATATAAGGTTTCTGGAGGACTCCATGGTGTGGGCGCTTCAGTAGTCAACGCGCTTTCGGAGTGGTTTGAGGTTGAAGTAAAAAGAAACGGAAAAATATATAGGCAGCGTTATGAAAGAGGGAAAACAGTTACAGAACTTCAAGTGATAGGGAAAACAAAAGAAACGGGAACGAAATCCGTCTTCATGCCCGATTCTGAAATATTCAATGAAGTAAATTTCGAGTACAAGACCTTGAGGCACAGGCTAAGAGAAATGGCTTTCCTCAACAAGGGAATAAAAATAGTATTGGAAGACAAGAGGGCTGAAAAAGAAATAAAGGAAATATTTCATTATGAAGGCGGAATCAAGGAGTTTATTAAATATTTAAATAAAAACAGAGATGAAATACACGGGAACATCATTTATTATGAATCTGAAAAAGACAACACAACCGTTGAAATTGCAATGCAATACACAACGGCATATTCAGAAAACATATTCACATTTGCCAACAATATAAATACACAGGAAGGCGGAAGCCATTTGGTAGGTTTTAAGACAGCGCTTACCAGATATATGAACGATTACGCCAGGAGATTCAATTATCTTAAAGAAAAGGATACAAATCTGCAAGGAGAGGACATAAGGGAAGGACTGACAGCAGTTGTTTCAGTGAAGTTGCTTGAACCTCAATTTGAAGGACAAACAAAAACAAAACTGGGCAACAGTGAAATAAGGGGAATAACCGAATCGATTACTGGAGAGGTAATACAAAGATTTTTGGAAGAAAATCCGACAGATGCAAAATCAATAATTGAAAAATGTATAAAGGCTTCGAAGGCAAGGGAAGCAGCTAGAAAGGCAAGAGAGCTTACAAGAAGAAAAGGAGCGCTTGACGGACTTTCCCTGCCCGGAAAACTATCCGACTGTTCAGAGAAAGATCCTGAAAAAACCGAGATTTTCCTTGTAGAGGGAGATTCTGCCGGAGGCAGTGCAAAACAGGGAAGAAGCAGGGCTTTGCAGGCTATTTTGCCGCTAAAAGGTAAAATACTCAATGTAGAAAAGGCAAACCTGGCAAGGATGTTGAATTACAATGAGATAAGGGCTATGATTACCGCATTCGGTTGCGGCATAGGAGACGAGTTTGATATGGACAGCTTAAGGTATCACAAAATAGTTATAATGACTGATGCCGATGTAGACGGATCCCACATAAGGACACTTCTTTTGACTTTTTTCTTTAGATATATGAAGCCTCTTCTTGAAAATGGATACATTTATATTGCACAACCCCCTTTGTACAAGGTCAAAAAAGGAAGAGGAGAGCATTATGTATACACGGATGAAGAATTGGATATTCTGTTAAAAGAAATAGGAAGAAAAGGAATATCAATCCAAAGATACAAAGGTCTTGGGGAAATGGACGCTGAGCAATTATGGGATACTACCATGGACCCTGAAAAAAGAATAATGAAAAGGGTTTCCATTGACGATGCTGTTGAAGCCGACGAAATCTTTACAATTCTCATGGGTGACAAAGTTCAGCCTAGAAGGGAATTCATCGAAGAGAACGCGAAATATGTAAGTAATCTGGATATATAGAAAAAAAGATACTTATTAAATAAATTGAAGAGGCTTAGGAAAAAAAAGCGGGAGGAAGACAATGGAACACAATAACATCCTTGAAGTTGATATCACTAAGGAAATGAAAAAATCTTATATAGACTATGCCATGAGCGTCATAGTGGGAAGGGCTTTGCCCGACGTCCGGGACGGACTCAAGCCCGTCCACCGCAGAATCCTTTATGCAATGAACGAGTTGAACTTGGATCCGAGCAAGCCCCACAGAAAATCCGCCCGCATAGTCGGTGACGTTTTGGGTAAATACCATCCGCATGGAGATACTGCTGTATATGATGCAATGGTGCGGCTTGCACAAGAATTTTCATCAAGATACATGATGGTGGACGGGCATGGAAACTTTGGTTCAATAGACGGAGACAGCGCAGCTGCAATGAGATATACCGAAGCCAGACTTGCTAAACTGTCAAAGGAAATGCTGCGCGACATAGAAAAGGAAACAGTGGATTTTACTCCAAACTTTGACGAGGAGCTTTTAGAGCCCGTTGTTCTTCCAAGCAGGTTCCCAAATTTGCTTGCAAACGGATCAAGCGGAATAGCCGTTGGAATGGCCACATCAATACCGCCCCACAATTTGGGGGAAATCATTGATGCAACCGTTCATCTCATAGACAATCCTGATGCGGAAGTAAATGAATTAGCAAAAATTGTAAAAGGACCTGATTTTCCGACCGGGGCCATAATTTTAGGCAAGGATGCTATAAAAAATGCTTATAGGACAGGCCGGGGAAAACTCAGAGTAAGGGCCAGAATTGAAACTGTAGAGATGAAAAGAGGCAGGGAAGCCCTTATAGTAAGTGAAATTCCATATATGGTCAACAAGTCGAAACTAATTGAGGGAATTGCCGATTTGGTGAGAAACAAGAAAATCGAGGGAATTTCGGATTTGAGGGACGAAAGCAACAGAGAAGGAATAAGGGTAGTCATTGAGCTTAAAAAAGATGCAAATGCGGGAATTGTACTCAATAAGCTATACAAGCATTCGCAACTTCAAACGACCTTCAGCATAATAATGATAGCGCTAGTTGACGGAGAGCCGAAGACACTCAACCTTAAGGAAATACTTTACCATTATATAAGGCACCAAAAAGATGTGCTGACAAGAAGGACAAAGTATAATCTAAAGAAAGCCGAAGACAGGGCCCATATACTGGAAGGGCTTAGAATAGCACTTGACAATATTGACGAAATTGTAGAATTGATCAAGAAATCTAAAAACGACGAAGATGCGAGAAACCAGTTGGAGAGCAGATTCAACCTTTCTAAAATTCAGGCCCAGGCAATATTGGACATGCGTTTAAAGCGGCTGACAGGGCTTGAACGTGAAAAGATTGAAAGCGAATATATGGAGCTCATCAAAAAAATAAACAGATACAAAGAAATACTTTCAAACGAAAGGCTTCTGATGAGCATAATAAAAGATGAAATTACAGAAATAAAAGATAAGTTCAGCGATGATCGCCGGACAGAAATAAGAGCGCGCGGAGAGGATATGAACGACGAGGATCTCATAGAGGATGAAGAGGTTGTAATAACCCTGACTCGATACGGATATGTAAAGAGGGTTCCATGTGACACATATACCAGCCAAAAGCGGGGAGGCAGAGGGAAAACAGGTCTTTCAACAAGGGAAGAGGATTTTGTAAAAGACATATTTACTACAACTACACATAATTATATTATGTTTTTTACAAACAAGGGAAAAGTGTACAGGATAAAAGCCTACGAGATTCCAGAAGCAAAGAGACAGGCCAAAGGAACGGCCATAGTCAATCTGCTGCAGCTTGACAACGATGAAAAAGTGACAGCAATCATTCCGCTTAAGGATTTTGAGGAAAAAGCTTATTTGGTTTTGGCGACAAAAGACGGCATAATCAAGAAAACAGAACTCAGCCAATATGACTCATCAAGGAAGACCGGACTCATTGCCATAAACTTGAAGGATGGGGACGAATTGATTGAAGTGATGAAAACTGACGGGAAACAGGATCTGATGCTTGTTACAAGAAATGGAATGTCGATTAGGTTCAAAGAAGAAGAGGTGCGCAGCGTAGGAAGAAACACAAAAGGGGTCAAAGGAATAAAACTTAAGAACAATGACTGCGTAGTGAGTCTTGAAATGGCCGACGACAGCAAAAAACTTTTGGTTGTGAGTGAAAACGGGTTTGGAAAACGCACCAGGATTGCACTCTACAGAGTTCAAACAAGAGGCGGGCAGGGAGTTAAAACATATAATTCGACAAATGAAACAGGACGAATAGTAGGAGCTTTAGTGGTTGACAAGGAAGATGAACTGTTCATCATCAATTCATCGAGCGTGGTGATAAGATTGAAAGTCGACGAAATTTCCACAATGGGAAGAAGTACAAAGGGCGTTAAACTCATGAGAATAGAGGAAGGCGATTCTGTTATTGCCATAGCCAAAGTTCTTGAAGCGGAAAACGAGATTGAAACAAAATAATAAAGAAAAAATCCGCATCGATATTGCGGATTTTTTTGCGCCAAATAGCAAAGGATCTTAAAGATCAATGGAGAGGAGGAAAAAATGGACAAAACACAAAAAAGGATTATAATCGCATACAGCTTGACGGCAGTGCTTTTGCTCTACGCAGTTGAGCAGATACTTATGCCGGGATACATTATCAAGTCGATTTCAAAAATAATGATTTTTTTTGTCGGTCCCTCCCTTTTGTATAAGGCTTTGGGAAAAAAGAAAAAAAATAGTTTTTTTGCGAAGAAAGGTTCAGTTTCTTTAAAAAGAATAGTTTTTTTCGGGGCCGGGGCATTCGCCTCTGTCATGGCTGCATATGAATTGCTCAGAGGCCAGATCAACCCTGAAATAATAATAGGAGAACTTGAAAGGGCGCTTGAAGTAAATGCAGAAAATTTCATTGTCGTCGGCATTTATATTATTGTAGTAAATGCTGCGATAGAAGAAATTTTTTTCAGGGGGTTCGTATTTTTGAACTTAAAAAACAATTCCCAGGGGGAAAGGTTTTTTGCACATGGATATTCGGCCTTGCTTTTTTCTGTTTATCACTTGTCAATTTTTAAAACATGGTTTGACGTCAAATTAATTGCTGTCGCCATCTTGGGTTTGATTGCCGCGGGAATTTTTTTCAACTGCATTGACGAAAAGAACGAGACAATAGTTTATTCGTATATGGTTCATGCATGCGGAGATGCGGCAATAATTTTGATTGGGCTCAGAATGTTTGGATTGGCATGATAAAAAAACATAATATTTATTTATGAAAATAAACCTGTATACTATTGACATGATTGTATACAAATATTATAATGTACACATAAAATAGTTCGAAAAGGGGTGCATTATATGAAAAACGCAAAAAAGACCGTCGATAAAAAGAAGGTAGAAAACAAGAAATGTGGTGCAATTACTTGTATACACAACGTCAACAACAAGTGCAACTTGAACTATTGTGATTTTTGCGAAAGATATTTTGACAAAGAATACTAATATTTAAAACATTGAGTGGAAGCCTCCGCACTGCTATGCAGCTAGGGAGGCTTTTTATAATGAATAAAAAGGTGCAAGCTCTCAATTGAAATTGCACCTGTGATGAATATATAGTAAAATCAAAAGTAATGGAGATAGGATTTGTTTATTTTCAGGTTTTGTGTCATTATTTTGCTGATTGCCAATGAAATTAACAGGTTGGGGAGGGAAAGCTTTTGTCACTTTCTATCGAGAAGCAATATCATCAAGACAAGGATTTATGGACTGTGAAGATTACAGGCGAAGTGGATATCTACACTTCAGACGAAATGAAAGAAACCCTAAATGAAATGGTTGAAGAAAAGAAGTCAGAAATACAAATCGACTGCAGGGAGCTTTCCTACATCGACAGTAGCGGATTGGGCGTTTTGATTGGAATATTGAAGAAACTTAAGGAAGAAAACAAGAATCTTGTAGTAGTCAATGCCCGGTCCAATATTCTTAAATTGCTCAGTATTACGGGGCTTGATAAAGTATTCATAGTAAAGGAAAATCAAAATGAAGGGTGATAAAATGGGCATGCACAAGGAAAAAATCGATTTTGAATGCGTAAGAGAAGGACAAAAATGCATAGATTTGTCGATTCCCGCAAATCCCGAATATGTTTCGATTGTAAGACTGACGGCTTCTGTGATCGCAAACAACATAGGCTTTGACTTTGAAGAAATAGAAGATATCAAGGTTGCGGTGAGTGAAGCTTGCAACAATGTAGTCGTGCATTCAAAACGAGAAAACAATTTTGACATCAGGTTCATAAGCGAAAGCGAAAAAATAGGTGTCGTTGTAAAGGATAACGGCAATGGATTTGATTTGGCCGACTATACTTCTCCGGACCTGAAAAACCCGTCGGACCACGGACTGGGAATATTTGTGATCAAGTCCCTTATGGACAGGGTGGAGGTCAATTCCTCAAAAGAGAATGGTACGGAAATAAAAATGTACAAAAATCTTTTGTAAAATGCGAAACAAATGTTTTTTGCTGAGGGGGATTGGGCAATGACTGAAAAAGAAAAAGAAAAAGAAGAAGTTCAGACCAGTGGCATTGCCTTGGAGGCGATGGACGGGAAGGAACTTTTCAGGCTATACGCCAAGACAAGGGATATTGAAATCAGGAATGTTCTAGTTGGCAAATATCTCTACATAGCCGAAATATTGTCTAAGAAATATACAAACAAGGGGATAGACTACGAAGATATTTACCAAGTGGCGTCTCTCGGACTGATTTATGCAATCGAACGGTTTGATGTCGACAGGGGCTATGAGTTTTCGAGTTTCGCAACACCGACTATAATTGGAGAGATAAAAAAATATTTCAGGGACAAGGGCTGGGCCATAAGGGTGCCGCGAAGAATCCAGGAATTGTCCAAGAGAATTTATACGACAAAGACCTCTCTTCAGCAAAAGCTTCAGAGAACACCGACTATAGAAGATATAGCAAACGAGCTCGAATGTTCGGTTGAGCAAGTTGTTGAAGCCATAGAGGCCAGCCAGGTATATTCTCCAAAGTCTCTTGACATAAGTTACGACAACCATGGAGACGACAAGGACATACAGCTTATTGACATAATAGGCAAAGAGGACAAGGTTTTCGACATGATTGAAAACAGGGAGTTCATAGTCAAATGCATGGAGAAGTTCAATGAAGTAGAAGTGAAAATAGTGGAGGACAGGTTCTTTAAGAGCCGAACCCAGATACAGGTTGCTTCAGATTTGGGAGTTTCACAGATGACCATATCCCGCATGGAGAAAAAAATCATCCGAAAGTTTAGAAAAGAATTTGACAAGCTCAAAGAAATATAAAAGCGCCGGAAGCTTTGCTTCGGCGCTTTTATGTCGGGATTCACCAATGATTATTACAATACAAAACCCATCTTTTCCTTTGCTCTGTTTACAACTTCGTCTGCTATCGAAGAAGCCTTTTCCGCACCGCTTTTCATTGCCTTTTCCACTTCTCCGGACGAACGGATTTCTTCATATTTCTTCTGTATTGGAGAAAGGGAATCGGAAACGATATCGGCAAGATCTTTTTTGAAAGTTCCATAACCTGCGTTGGCATAGGTTTTTTCAATTTCCTTTATAGATTGGCCGCTCATTACAGAATGTATTGTCATAAGGTTGCTTATGCCTTTCTTTTCATCCCAATCGTAACGAACTTCGGCGTCACTGTCGGTAACGGCCTTCATTATGCTTTTTTTGATTTTTGAAGGACTGTCGAGCAGGTTTATTTTGCTGTGCGGGTTGGAGTTGCTTTTGCTCATTTTCTTGTCGGGGTTGTCCAAAGCCATTATTCGGGCGCCTTCCGAGACGTTTGTTATTAGTGGTTCTGGAATAACAAAAGTTTCTCCAAAACGAGAATTGAATCTTTCGGCAATGTCCCGTGTAAATTCAAGATGTTGCTTCTGGTCATTGCCTACAGGGACATAGTGTGTATCATAAAGAAGAATGTCCGCCGCCATTAGGGTCGGGTATGTGTAAAGACCGACAGATACGGCTTCTTTTCCTTGGCTTTTTTCTTTGAATTGAGTCATTCTGTTCAATTCGCCTGTATAGGCCACGCACTGAAGGAGCCAGGCAAGCTCGCTGTGAGCCCTGACTTGGGACTGCATGAACAGTATGATTCGGTCCGGGTCCAAACCTACAGCCATGAAGAGTGCGGCCAGTTTCAGTGAGTTTTCCCTAAGGGCCGACGGGTCCTGAGGAATAGTGATGGAATGCAAATCGACTATGCTGTAGACACAGTCCATTTCATCCTGCAATTGTACAAATCTTCGGATAGCTCCAAGGTAATTTCCCAAATGAAGCTCCGATGTCGGCTGAACGCCTGAAAAAACTCTTTTCATATCAAATACCTCCAAAAATTTTTGCTCCTTGTGCATATTCAACAGTATAGTACAGTGCGTTGCTAAAAACAATACGTCAAGACATTTGCGAAAGAATAAAAAACATACAATTGTTTGAAAATTCCCAATCCAGTCAAAAATAAGAGTATCGGCTAAAAGCTTTGGAAAAAGGACGTAAAAATATTATTATATATGTATAAATAATTTACCGTATTGACAAAACTTCCTAGTAAAATTAAAATTAGAGTAGTATTTTTACGTAGTTTCAAGAAACTGTTAGCAAAAAGTATTCAAAAAAAACGAACCGAAAGAGAGGGAGTTGTATGAAAAGGAAATTGGCACTATTTTTGGCACTTGTAATGGTGTTCTCAGTGTTCGCTTTTGGCTGCGCAAAGGAAGAGGCGCCGGAAGAGGGATCATCTGAAGAAGCCGCAGAAACCGAAATTGTCAAGATTGGTGTATTTGAGCCTATGACAGGCGCAAATGCAGCAGGAGGAGCTTTGGAGATTGAAGGAATCAAGCTTGCGAACAAGCTTTATCCCGAGGTTCTCGGAAAGAAAGTTGAACTTGTTATTGTTGACAACAAGTCCGATAAGGTTGAAGCCGCAAACGCTGCAAGAAGACTTGTCGACAAGGAAAAAGTGTCAATAGTTCTCGGTTCTTGGGGAAGCGGATTCTCCATAGCAGCGGGTCCTGTCTACAAGGATGCACAAGTTGCCGCTATAGGAACTTCCTGTACCAATCCGCTTGTCACGCTTGGAAACGATTTTTACTTTAGGGTTTGCTTCATAGACTCCTTCCAAGGCGTTGTAATGGCAAGATATGCAAACGACGAAGTTGGTGCTAAAAAAGTTGCAATCATACAAGAAATCTCAAATGACTACTCTGTAGCACTTGCTCAGTTCTTCACTGATGAAATGAAAAGGCTCACTGGAGATGAAGAAGTCATAGTTTCAGTTTCCAACTACAACACAGGTGACCAGGACTTTACCGCACAGCTTACAAACATAAAGACTTCGGATGCAGACGCTATTTTTGCGCCGGGCAACTTTATTGAGTCAGCGCTCATAATGAAGCAGGCAAAAGAGCTTGGTATCGAAATTCCTTTCCTCGGAGCGGACACTTGGGAAACTCCGGAAGTTATCGAAATCGGGCAAGAAGCTGTAGAGGGCGCAGTATTCTCTACATTCTTCGATTCAGAAGTACCATTGACAGAAGAGACAACTACTTTCCTAGAAGCCTATAAAGCTGAATATGGTGCCGACAAAGAACCTGCTGCAGTAACAGCACTCGCATATGACGCTTACATTGTAGCTCTTGACGCCATGGAAAGAGCCAATACAACAACAGATACCGTTGCAATACGAGATGCCGTTTCGGAAACAAGCATGTTCCCTGGAGCAGCAGGAATCATTTCGCTCGATGAAAACGGAGATGCTGTCAAATCTGCAATAATCAAAGTCATCGAAGATGGTAAATTCAAGTATAAATCTACAGTTGAACCTTTCTAGGAAAGAAAAATCAAATATTCAAAGTGTAGACTTCCCATGCGGGAAGTCTACACTATTGTTACAATAGACTTTGCCGCAATAATAAGACAAAGCGTTAAAATGCAATGTTTGGGGGAAAACAGATGAGTATTCAGACATTTATGCAGCATATGGTCAACGGGATTTCCCTTGGCAGCCTATATGCTCTTTTGGCCATAGGATATACCATGGTTTATGGAATCCTTAGGCTTATAAACTTTGCCCATGGCGATATTTTTATGATAGGGACTTATATAGCGTTCTATTCAATGACAGCTTTTTTTCTGCCGTGGTGGGCGGCTTTTGCCTTGGCGCTTGTATTGACAGCTCTCTTTGGAATAATTGTCGAGCGTTTGGCTTACAGGCCGCTTAGGAATTCGCCAAGGATATCAATAATGATTTCGGCAATTGGAGCCTCGTTTTTAATTCAGAACTTGGGGATTGTTCTTTTTGGAGGAAGACCCAAGGCTTTTCCGATAGATCCGATATTCGCAAAAATTTTCAAATTTGGCGGAGTGTCGGTAGTATCTATCCAGCTGATAATTCCTGTTGTGACGCTTATTTTTCTTGCCATGCTTGTATATATTGTCAACAATACAAAAACTGGAATGGCAATGCGCGCAGTCTCGAAAGACTATGAGGCCGCAAGACTCATGGGAATTGATGTAGATGTAATAATAACCTTCACCTTTGGAGTGGGGTCTTTTCTTGCCGCGCTTGGCGGCGTTTTGTGGGGGCTCAAATATCCGCAGCTTATTCCCTTGATGGGAATGATGCCGGGTCTAAAATGCTTTATCGCAGCAGTTGTCGGGGGAATAGGAAGCATTAAGGGCGCAGTTGTAGGGGGCTTCATACTTGGCCTTGGAGAAATCCTGATTGTTGCATTGCTTCCGTCGCTCACAGGCTTTCGGGATGCATTTGCCTTTGTGCTGCTGATTGTCATACTTTTGGTCAAGCCGTCCGGTTTGATGGGAAAAACAACGACGGAGAAGGTGTAGACGATGAAAAAAAATACGAAAAAAAACATAATGTCACTTATAGCCCTGGTATTGTTCTTGGGATTTCTTACTATAGCAGATAGAATTTTCGATTCCTACCAAATGAGGATAATCAACCTTGCCGGAATATACGTAACGCTTGGACTTGGACTCAACCTCATAAATGGATTCACCGGACTTTTTTCACTTGGGCATGCGGGCTTCATGGCTGTGGGGGCTTACACTTCTGCGATATTGACAATGTCTCCCGAGCTCAAGCAGATGAATTTTTTCTTAAAGCCGATAGCCCCCATATTTGCAAATGTGGAATGGCCGTTTTTTCCGGCGCTTTTAATGGCGGGACTCATGGCGGCAATTGCGGGCGCTTTGATCGGGGCTCCTGTGCTAAGGTTAAATGATGACTATCTGGCCATTGCCACGCTTGGATTCGGGGAAATCATAAGGATCATTTTCACCAACACACAAACTCTAACCAACGGCGCCTTGGGGCTCAAGGGGCTGCCAAACTTTACCAATGTGTATTGGAGTTGGGGCACGGCAGTTGTTATGGTCATTGTTATGGTTTTATTGATTAAGAGCAGTTACGGACGCGCTTTCAAGGCTATACGCGAAAACGAGATTGCAGCCGAGGCCATGGGCGTGAGCCTGTTTAAGCACAAGATGATGTCTTTTGTTTTGGGATCATTCATGGCAGGGGTAGGCGGAGCTCTTCTCGGGCATTTGATGGGGACTATAGACCCCTTGATGTTCAGGTTCCTTATGACTTTCAATATTGTGTTGATTGTCGTGCTTGGAGGAATAGGAAGCATCACAGGAACAGTAATAAGCGCTGTTGTTGTAACGGTAATGCTTGAAGTGCTAAGGTTCCTCGACGGTTCCATGGATTTCGGATTCATTCAGATTGAAGGAATTCCCGGAATGAGGATGGTTGTATTCTCGGCGCTTCTTATGATTGTCATCCTCTTTTATCAAAGGGGACTCATGGGAACGAACGAATTTCGTTGGGAATGGGTAACAAATCCGAAAGAAACGATTACGACCGCTTGGAAAAATAGAAAAGCCTAGATGAAAAGGAAGTGGAAAAGTGACTGTTCTGAAGACAGATAACATTACCATGAGATTCGGCGGATTGACGGCGGTCTCTGAATTTAATCTTGATATGAAAGAAGGCGAAATAGTCGGTCTCATAGGTCCGAACGGAGCCGGCAAAACAACCTGTTTTAATATGATAACCGGTGTTTACAAGCCTACAGAAGGCGGCATTGAATGTATGGGTGTAGACATAACCGGAATGAAACCCCACGAGATAACAAAGCTTGGCATTGCGAGGACTTTCCAGAACATAAGGCTGTTTAAAGACCTGTCGGTTTTGGACAATGTCATGGTGGCTGGACACATGCGCCTCGATTCGAATATGTTTTCTTCCATAATCAGAACTCCGGATTATGTCAGGAAAGAAAATGCCATGTATGAAAAATCGATGAAACTTTTAAAGGAAGTCGGTTTGGAAAAAGAGGCTGACGAGGTTTCGACATCGCTTCCCTACGGAAAGCAGAGAAGACTGGAAATTGCCAGGGCTTTGGCGACTGAGCCCAAGATACTTCTTCTAGACGAACCGGCGGCGGGAATGAATCCCCAGGAGTCAATCGAGCTTATGGATTTCATACATGACGTAAGGGACAAATTCAAGGTTTCCATACTCATGATTGAACACCATATGCAGGTAATCATGGGTGTTTGTGAAAGAATTTATGTTTTGGACTACGGAGTAACCATTGCTCAAGGAAATCCCCGCGAGATTCAAAACAATCAAAAGGTTATTGAAGCATATTTGGGGGTGGATGAATAATGTTGATCATAAAAGACCTGAATGTTCATTATGGAGGAATCCACGCTCTAAAAGGATCCAACATACATGTTCCCGAGGGCAAAATAGTAACACTCATAGGTGCCAACGGGGCAGGCAAAAGCACAACGCTCCGCAGCATAATGAGAATAGTCAAGCCCTCTGGCGGGGATATTGTCTACAATGGAGAGAGCCTGCTGGGAAAAAAGACCACAGCCGTAGTAAAATCGGGGATAGTATTGGTGCCTGAAGGCAGACGAGTTTTCTCCAATCTGACGGTAAAGGAGAATCTGACACTCGGAGCCTACCTTAGAAACAATAAAGCTGAAGTGGACAAGGACATGAAATGGGTTTTTAATCTTTTCCCCAGGCTGAAGGAGCGCGAATGGCAGCAAGCCGGCACGCTTTCTGGCGGAGAGCAGCAGATGCTTGCCGTTGGGCGCGGCCTCATGTCCAATCCCAAGCTTATGATGATGGATGAGCCGTCCCTCGGATTGGCGCCGCTTATAGTAAAGGACATTTTCGACATAATCAAGGAGATACACAAAAAAGGCGTAACGATACTTCTTATTGAACAAAACGCGAAAGCGGCCCTTGAAATAGCCGACTATGGTTATGTTCTCGAAACGGGAAGAATAGTCCTTGAAGGACCGGGTAAGGATCTTCTTGTAAATGAGGATGTCAAGAACGCATACCTCGGAGAGGCCAAGGAATAAGTGCGGCAGTAAGTGGAAAGTAGAAAGTGTAAAGAAAAAGATTTAAAAGCAAGAACAGCGCGCAGTAAAAGATTAAAGACAAGAGCGGCTTGCAGCTTGCAGAAAAAACCGCAGAAAGTGGAAAGTGGAAAGAAAAGACAAAAGCAGATTTCAGATGTCCGATATCAGATGTCAGGAAGAACAAAAAAGCAAAGACAAAAGAAAAAAGCCGAAAGGCTTTTGAATCAATGCTTTTGTATTTGCCGCAAACTGCCCGCTGTAAAATGAAAAAAGCTTAATGGAAAGATGGAAAGAAAAGCTTTAAGAAAATAAAGACAACAAAAGAGCATGCCCGCAAAAGGGGCATGCTCTTTTGTTGTCAAAAGCAAAATTCGGACGATTCATTGAAACAGTTCCTTGATTTCGAAAGCTATCTGAAGCCTAAGCCTGTCCTGATAATTTTTAAGGTCCATATTCAGGATTTCGGAAATTCTGTTCAATCTGTATGTCAGGGTGTTTCCGTGTATATGGAGAAGTTTTTTTGATTCGGACCAGCTGCAATTAGTCTTTAAGTATGTTTCGAGAGTATTATAAAAATCTTTTTTAGAGTTGTTCTCATAGTTTAGAAGAGGAGAAAGCAAATTGTCGAAGAAAAGCATAAGATTTTCTTCGCTGTTTGCCAAAAGGAGTCGCTTTACTTCAATGTCCTTGAAGTACATTGTCTCTATGGGGGAGCTAGTTTCTCCAATCATTTTCACGGTTTGCTTTGTGTTGTTGTAGGCCTTTTTGAAGTCCCGTATGTCCGCGAAGGTTTCGCCTATGCCAATTTTTATTTGCAGCCCCCTGTAATCCAAGGAATAATTTTGATGGAACCTTGTCTTAATTTTTTCCAATATCATTTCTACCTGCATTTTGTCATCCGACAAATCGGATTCCAGAACGCAAACTATGTAGTGTTGCCGTATCAATGCGAATGAGCCGGGGAAATGTCTTCTAAGATCTTCGTTGAAAGGGATATAGTAGCGTTTCAGGCAATCTCGTATGAGCTTTTCTTTTTTATTGTTGCTTTGGCTTGGGGATGTGCTGAAAACAAAATTTATCAACATTATTCTATGAGGGCAATGGACGTCGAATTTATAGTTGGGTGAGTACTTTTCAAGATAGTCTGCATCGTTTCCTGTGATAAGGCCGTCAAGGAAGTCTCCTTTCAGTGATTGCTCGAGGTCGGTAAGTTCGTTTTGTTTCAACATTTCGATTGCAAGAATGGTTGAGCCTCTTTCTGCTATTATGGTTTCGCTTTCAGAAAGAGAGACCGTTTTGCCTGTTAGGCAAAGCCACCCCATGGCTTCGTGGTTCACCGTTATGGGAAAAGAAAAAAAGTTTATGCCTGAAGACTCGTCAAGGAAAAACGATTTTTCATATTTTTTCAGACTGCGCATCAAAAGTGGACGCAGATTGAACAAATTTTCCGCAGGTGTTTTGGCGAATGGGTGGTTTGAGATGTTATAAAAAAGATCAACAAGAAATACATCCTTGCCTGAAAGCGTTTTGACCTCGCGCAAAATGTCGTCAAAAGAACTCCCATTCAGTACCATGTCTGTGAATTTCCCATGTATTTGTGTGCTGTATTTGTAAAGGTTTTTTTGGTTTTCGATTATATTATTGTATTCTTCGAGCTTTTGATTGTTTTTCAATTGTTTTTCAAGGGTTTTTGCATTCATTATTGCAATTGTCGCTTGAACCGAGATTGCCTTTAGCAGATCGACATCGTTTTCGGTAAGAGGGGCGTTGTTCTTAAAATTGTCTATTACAAGAACGCCCAAAGCATTGCCTTTATATATTAGAGGACAGCAGATTGAACCGTGGATGTCTTTCGGGTTGACGTTTCCCAGAAGAGCTAACTCATTATTTTTTGCAGACATATTACCCATTTGTTTCTTAACTGATTCACGGTTTGGAAAGAAAATTGCTTCCTTTCTTTTGAAGGCTATGCCTGTCATGGATTCGCCTGGGAGCATCCTAACATCCCTAACCGAATCTCCCATTCCGACATAGGCATGCATTTCCAACATATTGATATTTTTGTTGTAAATAAAAATACAGCCAGTGTCTCCCCCGTCTATCAAATCAAGTGATAGCTCCAAAAGGGATTTGAGAATTTGGTCGGTGTTTTTGGACGAATTCAGTATCTGTGTCGCATTCAACAGGGCTTCCAGTTTTCCTTCTCTTGAGTCGGGTGATTGCATTTGAAAGACTCCTTTCTCCATTAGATATATCATTATACCACAAAACATTTAGAAAAGATTAGTTGTAAGCACCATATGAAATACTTTTCTGAATTGCTACAATGTTTTTGGAGGCAAAAAGAGATGTGTTTTTGCAAGGGCAAAACCTTTGATTGGTTTTTGGATGCGGCTTCCAACAGATTTCAAGTTGATGTGATGTTTGCAGAGCCATTTGCATTTAAAACATACTGAGCTTATAAAAAAACAAGGAGGAGAGGGGAATGTCTGTAAAAGCATTGGCAAAAGAGTACAAGCCTTATGCAGTAAAAATGAGAAGAGAATTTCATATGAATCCCGAACCAAGCATGAAAGAGGTAAGAACTTCGGACCGAATCGTTGAAGAGCTTAAAAAAATGGGGATTTCTTGTAAAAAAGTCGCAGGGACAGGTGTTGTCGGAATAATCGAAGGAAAAGGATCCGGAAAAACCATAGCTCTTAGAGCGGACATAGATGCTCTTGATCTTAAGGAGACAAATGATGTTCCCTATAAATCAAAAAATCCTGAATATATGCATGGGTGCGGTCACGACGGCCATGCAGCCGGCCTCTTGACAGCGGCGAAAATACTCAAAGAGAAGTCCGACACATTCAATGGGCGGGTTAAACTTCTGTTCCAACCCGGCGAGGAAATAGCTCAGGGGGCCAAGAAATTGATTGAAGAAGGGACACTTGACGATGTGGACGGGATTTTCGGGATTCATCTTTGGAACGATTGCGAAGTCGGAACAGTTTCTGTTGAAGCGGGCCCAAGAATGGCATCCGCGGGACTCTTCAAGATTCATGTGACAGGAAAAGGAGGGCACGGATCGATGCCCCATCAGGGAATCGATGCTGTCGTCGTAGGTTCCGCAATCGTGTCGAATCTTCAGTCTTTGGTCAGCAGAGAAATCAGTCCTCTCGACCCGGCTGTTCTTTCGATTGGAATATTCAATGCCGGGAGTCGTTTCAATGTCTTGGCAGGAGAAGCGTACTTGGAGGGAACGACCCGCTGTTTTGATTATGGAGTCAATGATGCTTTCGAGCCCATGATGAGGCGAGTAATAGAAAATACGGCTGAAAGTTTCAGGGCAAAGGCGGCTTTGGACTATACACAATTGATAATTCCGACGATAAACGTTCCGGAAATGTCGGCGATTGGTGAACGTGCGGTTGAAAAACTCTTGGGAGAGGACGGGCTGGTTAAATACGAAAAAACTACCGGAGGAGAAGATTTTGCTTTTTATCTTGAAAAAGTTCCGGGCGCGTTTGCTTTTGTCGGAAGCAGAAATGAAGAAAAAATTCCGCTCTATCCGCATCACCATCCTAAATTTGATATAGACGAAGATGCGCTTGAAGTTTCGGCGGGGCTTTATGCGCAATATGCTGTAGATTTTCTCTCTGAATAATATAAATTGTTATGTGAAATTACATGCTTTTATGGACTTGACTAATTTTTATCCAAAGAACA
Organism: uncultured Peptostreptococcaceae bacterium; assembly: GCA_964484935.1. Lineage (GTDB taxonomy): Bacteria > Bacillota > Clostridia > Peptostreptococcales > BM714 > BM714. The sequence goes on along the minus strand of CAZAFW010000008.1, from coordinate 7,735 downwards.
GAAAAAAGAATTGGCGCAAATAATTAAAACAATAAAATTACTAGTAGAAAGAGGGAGGAAAAAACTATGTATAATTTTGCACTTGCATTTACAGTATGCTGTATAGCCTTTGCTATTGGTGAGTTTGTAAGCATAAGAACAAAAGCATGGGTTCCCGGAATCTTTGTCACAGCGGCGGTTATGTTGATTGGTTACTGGACGGTATTGCCTCATGACTTGATCAGTGACAGTTTTCTAATTCCGTTTGGAAGCACAATCGGCATTTATTTGTTGATTGTACATATGGGAACTGTTATTAGTTTGAAACAACTGATTGAGCAATGGAAAACCATAGTAATCTGTCTTTTCGGATTAGCCGGGATGATTAGTATCGCATATTTCTTGTGTCCCTTGTTTATGCCAAAACTCTTGGTTGTTGCAGGTTTGCCACCTTTGACTGGCGGTATTGTCGCGGCAACCATAATGCAGAAGGCTGCCGCTGAGGCGGGGCTGGTGACTGCTTCGGTTTTCGCAATTACAATGTATTGTATTCAAGGTTTCGCAGGTTACCCCATTACTGCTGTATGCCTGCAAAAAGAGGGCAAGCGTCTCTTGAAAAAATTACGTTCCGGAGAAGAATCCATTTCGGAAGAAGAGCGAAGGGCGCTTGTCAGTGTATCTTCTGTAGCAAACGTAGATCCGAACGAAAAAAAATTATTACCTCAAATTCCAGAAAGATACAACAGCGCAGTAGTTGTTTTAGGGAAATTGGGTCTAGTTGGCTGGATTGCCAGCGTTCTTGGTTCCTGGACGGGTGTTAGCGGCGCTATTTGGGCATTGGTAATGGGCGTGTTCTTTACGACGATTGGTTTCCTCGACAGAAGTGCGCTCAACAAGGCGAATTCCTATGGAATCGTAATGTTTGCATTAATGATGTATGTTTTCGACGGTCTTAAGGATTGCTCCATAAGCATGTTGGCTTCTCTTATAGGGCCGATGATTATTTTGATCATTATAGGTGTTGCGGGAATGGGCCTATTCTCCTTTATTGCTGCCAAAATTCTCAATGTTTCTTTTCCGCTTGCCTTCGCAAACGCATTGACTGCACTGTACGGATTCCCGTGCGATGCGATTATTACGGAATCAACTTGCAACTCGCTGGGAGAAACAGAGGAAGAAGTAGACTACTTGATGAGCAAAATGTTCCCGTCCATGATTGTAGGTGGATTCACTTCTGTTACAATCACATCCGTATTTGTGGCGAGTGCATTTGCATTGATGATCCCGAAATTTTTATAGTAAAGGAAAAATCGGACAAGCAGGAGCGGGATTATCCAATAACCGATGGTTGGAAATTGCGCTTTTCCTCAAAGAGAATAAAGCACAATTTTCCAATAATTTGCAATAGATTAATTCGTTGGATTGCAATATTTGGACGGAAAAACTTAAGCAATGAATCCGAATAGAGAAAAACCGCATTTGAAAATAAAAGGTGATGAATTTATAATATACTATAGCCCGGATGTTTTTGCTTTAGGGATAGGGATAGTCAAGTCTGTAAAAGCATGTAATTTTTCCGGGGTATCCATTCAAACAACTGCAATAATCGGGCAAGCACATTGTCTAGCAGATTCATCCGAATCATAATCACAAGTTATTAGCAGGCTAAGATACGACTGGAGCAGGAGAGAAGAAAGAAGCTGATGCGATTTTCTCACGATGGAATTTAAGACAAGTAAAAACATTCAAGCTACGGCATATTTCGCATCAAAGGAAGGTAATTAACGCAATAAATACAAGGCAAAGACATTTAGTGTTGAAATAGTTCTCATAATTTTACATAGTTATCAAAATTATCAGACATATGTGGAAACGTCACAAAAAATAAAATTTGAATTTGGTGTAAATACCAATGTATTCCTCTTGTTAAATTGTTAAACTATTTATTAAACAATTTAACCATTATTTAAAAATGTTAAGGAGGAATTTATCATGGTTTTAAATGTAATTGCCGCTTTCAGTATAGTCTTGCTTATACTGATGATTGGCGAAATTGTATCTACGAAGACAAAAGCTTTCATCCCTTCAGTCTTCGTTTCGGCGGTTCTGTTCCTTATTGGATTTTGGACAGTGCTACCCGCTGACCTTGTTACGCAAAGCTCATTTGCAACACCTGTTGTATACGTTTCGATGTACTTATTGCTAACTCATATGGGAACACTGATGAGCTTGAAAGAATTGTTGGGACAATGGAGAACTATCGTAATAGCACTGATGGGAATTGTAGGTATTTGCGCAATGACTCTAACTATTGGGAAAGTTTTCTTTGGATGGCAGACTGTAGTTGCCGCCACGCCGCCTCTCACCGGTGGAGTTGTGGCATCTATTCTAATGTCGACGGCAGCCACTGAAATGGGTCTCCCCACAATTGCAGTGCTTGCTACAGCCATGTACATCATGCAGGGATTCTTCGGATATCCGCTTACAGCAGTTCTCTTGAAAAAAGAGGCAAGCAGATTGGCTGACCAGGTAAGAAGCGGAGAGGTTTCCTTCTCGCCTGAGAAGAAATCGGTTGGAGCTATGGCGGCTGAAGAAAAAGCCGGCCATTGGAAGTTCCCGCCAGTGCCTGAAAAATACCAGTCCCCTTATGTCATTTTGTTCAAATTGGGATTTGTGGCTTACTTGGCTACCCTTGCAGCGCCTGTGCTTCACCTCAACCAGTTTGTTGTTTGCCTGCTCTTCGGTGTTATTGGAAGAGAATTCGGCTTGCTTGAAGAGAAGGCGCTTGTAAAGGCCAATGCTTTTGGTTTCCTTATGACAGTCCTGATGGCATTCATTTTTGCGGGACTTTCAAAAGCGACACCGGAAATGCTTGCAAAAATCGCGCTTCCGCTCTTTGGAATAATAATTCTCGGAGTGACAGGAATGGGAATACTTTCGATGCTTGCAGGAAAACTTCTGGGATCAACAAAAGAGATGGCATTCTCAATTGCCATGACAGCCCTTTATGGCTTCCCCGCAGACTATGTACTTACAATAGAGGCAATCAAGGCTTCAACAAAAACACAGGAAGAAGAAGACTATGCCATGGATCAAATGCTTCCGAAGATGCTTGTGGGAGGATTCACGACAGTTACTATTGCCTCGGTAATAATTGCCGGCATATTTGTAAAATTACTGTAACAAATTAACGAAAGACATCAATGAATTCGGGAACATTTTTGGCATCTGCTTGTATTTTGGTCAAGGAGGTGCCATTTCCCGGTTGAATAAGCAATAGAGGGGGAAGGTCATGGATACCAGTTTGGATCGAATAAGAAAAGACATAGAAGCTCTTTCTGCCTTCAATTCATCTCCGGGAGAGGGGCTTACAAGGTTTTCTCTTACAGAGGCCGACCGCGGAGCAAGAGAATATTTGCGCGGCGAGCTTGAGAAGCTTGGACTCAAAGTATACGAAGATTCGGCAGGCTCTATTTTTGGAAGAATGGAAGGGACTGATCCCGAGGCTTCGGCAATAATGATAGGGTCGCATTTCGACTCAGTTAAAAACGGTGGAAATTTCGACGGCCCCGCCGGAATTGTTATGGGGCTTGAAATAATGAGGGTCCTCAAGGAAAAAAACATAAAAACAAAGTATCCAGTTGAATTTGTCGGAATGATAGAAGAAGAGGGCGGCCGATTTGGAGCTGGAGTATTCGGAAGCCGGGCGATGACGGGAAAAGTGACATATGAGGATCTGAAAAAAAACAAAGACAAGAATGGGATTTCAATGGCCGAGGCTTTCGAGGCCTTTGGTTTTGACCCGCATAAAATTGACGAGTCAGCAAGAAAGTCGGAAGACTTGAAAGCTTTTATAGAATTGCATATAGAGCAGGGCCCTGTACTTGAAAACGGCAAGACGGACGTTGGCCTTGTGGATTTTATAGTAGGAATTTCCGAATTCAGGGTAAAAGTCATTGGACGTTCCGACCATGCGGGTACGACTCCCATGCATCTTCGGAAAGACGCCCTGGGGGCGGCTTCTGAATTTATTTCCGAGATTGGGTCTTATGCTGTTGAAGCGGGGCAAGGCACCGTTGCAACGGTTGGAGTTTTGGATGTCAAGCCGGGGGCTGCCAACATTGTGCCGGGGGAAGTGGAGTTGACCGTGGACATACGTTCAAAAAGCGCTGATTGCATGGCGGTGGTCAGAGCTGCCGTTGAAAGAAAGCTGCAGGAGGTTTCTCAAAAACGCGGAGTTTCCTTTGAGATAGAAGACCTTCTAAAGGTGGATCCGGTGACCATGGATGCGGAAATATTGTCGGTGCTTAAGGAAAAGGCCTTTGAAAAAGGTTTTTCACACAAGGTAATGACAAGTGGGGCGGGACACGACGCAATGATAATGGCCGCAATAACTCCGACGGGACTAGTTTTTGTCCCGAGCAGGGACGGAAGGAGCCATTGCCCCGAGGAATGGACCGACTATGAGGATTTGCAAAAGGGAATAGAAGTAATTTGTCATACAATAATAGAATTGGGGGAGGCGGAGCAATGTCAATAAGAGAGCTGGCAAAAAAATACAAGCCTTATGCCGTAAAAATCAGAAGAGAGTTCCATATGCACCCGGAACCGAGCATGAAGGAGATCAGGACATCAGATCGAATAATAGAGGAACTCGAGTCCATGGGTATAAAATGCAAAAAAGCCGCAGGCACCGGTGTTGTGGGAATAGTTGAAGGAAAAGGACCGGGAAAGACGATTGCGCTAAGAGCGGATATCGACGCTTTGGACCTTCAGGAAACAAACGAAGTGCCCTACAAGTCTCAAAATCCGGGATTCATGCATGGCTGCGGCCATGACGGACACGCTGCCGGTCTTTTGACGGCGGCAAAAATACTTAAAGAGAAAGCCCATGAATTCGATGGAAGAGTCAAGCTTTTGTTCCAGCCGGGCGAAGAAACGGCCAAGGGGGCGCTGAGGCTTATAGAGGAAGGGGAGCTCGAAGGTGTCGACGGCATTTTCGGTATGCACCTTTGGAATGACGCCCCCCTAGGGAAGGTGTCCGTGGAAGCTGGCCCAAGGATGGCTTCTGCAGGCATATTCAACATAAATGTCACCGGAAAGGGCGGACACGGTTCCATGCCCCACCAGGGAGTGGACGCGGTGGTTGTTGGTTCTGCAATAGTAACCAATCTGCAGTCTCTTGTAAGCAGGGAAATAAGTCCGCTTGATCCGGCTGTGGTGACAATAGGGATTTTCAATGCAGGAAGCAGGTTTAACGTACTCGCGGGAGAGGCATATCTTGAAGGGACAACCCGCTGCTTCAGCATGGAAGTAAACGATACCTTTGAATCACAGATAAAGAGAGTTGTTGAAAAAACCGCTGAAAGCTACAGGGCCGAGGCTGTGCTTGACTACAAGGAGCTTGTTTTACCGACAATAAACGACCCTGCCATGTCAGCTGTTGGAGAAAAGGCAGTGGAGAAAATTGCCGGCGCCGAAGCTTTGATCAGCTATGAAAAGACAACAGGAGGAGAAGATTTTTCCTTCTATCTTAAAGAGGCTCCCGGAGCGTTTGCCTTTGTCGGAACAAAAAACGAGGAAAAGATTCCGCTTTATCCTCACCATCACCCTAAATTCGACATAGACGAGGACGCATTGGAAATTGCGGCGGCCTTGTATGCGCAGTACGCAGTGGATTTTTTAAATCAGTAAAGGGGATGAAGGTTCAATGAAATACAAATCAATTCTGCAGGCTCAGAAAGAATATGTTGTTTCAATGAGAAGGGAGTTCCATAAGAATCCTGAGCTCAGTTGGAACGAAGAGAGAACATCTAAGAGGATAAAAGAGGAACTCGACAAGATGGGCATACCCTGGGAACCTTGCGCCAAGACGGGAGTAGTCGCACTTGTCAAAGGGTCTCTTCCGGGAGCGCTTGTAGCACTCCGGGCTGACATAGACGCACTGCCCGTAACAGAGGAAAACGATGTGCCTTACAAATCGGTCAATAAAGGGGTAATGCATGCATGCGGCCACGACGGCCATGCCGCAATGCTTCTTGGCGCCGCAAAGGCGCTTGCGGAAATCCGGGGCGAATTGCCTGGTTCGGTTAAGCTGCTTTTCCAGCCGGCGGAGGAAAAAGCCGGCGGAGCCAAACTTATGATAGAGGACGGAGCGCTCGAAGGCGTGGACGCCATAATGGGAATTCATCTCTGGAATGACATCCCCTCCGGCAAGATGAACATCCAGCCCGGGCCGAGGATGGCTTCGGGGGATGCCGTTTTCATAGATTTTATAGGAAAAGGCGGGCACGGATCACTTCCAAACCAAACAGTGGACCCGATTGTGGTGGCATCTTCCTTTGTTATGAATTCTCAAGCAATGCTCAGCAGGGAAAAAAGCCCGCTCGAATCGGTTGTTTTCACACTTGGAGAATTCAAGGCGGGAACCAGATTCAACGTAATACCCGAAAAGGCCCACATGGAAGGAACCTTCAGGTGTTTTTCCGAAGAGAGCAGAAAAAGAACTGGCGAGGCGATAAAAAGGTATGCCGATGAAACAGCAAAAGCATACAGGGCCGAGGCGGCGGTTTCCATAGTCGAGGCTATGCCTGCGACAATAAACGATCCCCTTGTTGCAGATACGGTCAAAGCAGCAGCCGAAAAAGTGGTTGGCCCCGAGAATCTTGTTTATCAGGATAAAACGACCGGAAGCGAAGACATGGCATATTATCTTAGGAAGATACCGGGAGCGATAGCCTTTGTCGGCAGCGGCCATGAAGAAGCGGGACAATCCTATCCCCACCATCATCCTAAATTCGACATCAACGAGGAAAGTTTGGCAAATGGGACAGCCCTCTACTTTGGATTTGCGGTCGAATACCTGGGTCAAAATAGTTGAACACCTAAACAGTCCATTAAATACCCTTATTGAGGTGCCGCTTGCGGCATCTTTTTTTGCGTAAAAAAGGGGCTTAAATGTTGTATAATAATAAACGTAGATTAGAATTGCCGCAGATCGGAAAGAGAGGTTCTTATATGAAGACAGAAGCAATAAAAAAACTGAGAGTGGAAATGGAAACATCCAAGTACGGCACAGTGGTTCACGGAGAAGGAAATATTGAGGCGGCGATGGTTTTGGTAGGAGAAGCCCCGGGTTCCAAAGAAGTGGAACTTGGAAGACCGTTTGTTGGTCAAGCAGGGAAAAACTTGGATGAATTCCTCAAAGTCGTAGAGCTTGAAAGAAAAGAGATTTATATCACAAACGTGGTCAAGACAAGACCCTATAAAATCAATTCCAGAACCGGGCGTAAAAACAACCGTCCGCCCAACAAAGAGGAACTCATGTTTTTTACGGGCCGCCTTCACGAAGAATTGAAACTGATAGGACCATCGCTGGTTGTGACTCTCGGAAACACGGCGCTTAGAGCAGTAACAGGAGAAGGTGCTCTTGCAATAAGCGATGTACATGGCTGTCCCTACGAAAAAGAGGGAATGGGATTTAGAGTTTTTCCCTTGTACCACCCTGCGGCAGTCATTTACAATAGGGCACTTAGGCCGGTTTATCTTGACGACCTGAAAGAATTGAAGGCATATATAAAAAATGAAGTCCAGGCTTGCTTGGCAAGTAAAGGACTTTAAACAAAAATCCGAAAACAGTCAAAAATCGGTTGACAAGGCAAAGCGCCCATGATATTATAACAGAGTCGCCGAAAGGAAAACGGCGCAAAGCAAGTGAAATAGCGGTCTTTGAAAACTGAACAGCAAGAGAGCAGAG
>CAZAFW010000007.1:0-54650 GCA_964484935.1 uncultured Peptostreptococcaceae bacterium | reverse complement strand
ATTTTAAAAATATTGGAAAAAAGCTATTAACAAAACAAAGCATTTATGATATAATACAATCTGTTGACTACAGATGGTCCTCTGCCAAATGAGCAAGAACATCTAATACGAGAGGAGGTAGTTCAATGAGTAAAATATTGGATATGCTTGAGCAGGAACAGCTTAGGCAGGATATACCTGTATTTTCTGTCGGAGACACCGTAAAGGTTTCCATCAAGGTCGTCGAGGGAAAAAGACAGAGAATCCAAGTATATGAAGGCATCGTATTGAAGAGGCAAAATGGCGGAATTAAAGAGACATTTACTGTCAGGAAAATTTCTTCAGGTGTTGGCGTAGAAAAAACATTTCCCTTGCATTCTCCAAAAATCGAAAAGATCGAAGTTGTGAGAAAAGGAAAGGTAAGAAGAGCAAGACTGCATTATCTTAGAGACCGCATAGGTAAAGCGGCTAAGGTAAAAGAAAAGAGATACTAAAGAAAGGGACTGTTTATCAGTCCTTTTTTATTATTGGAGGTGTCGGTTTTGAATATTAATTGGTATCCCGGTCATATGAAAAAAACAAAAGAACTGATTCAGCAAAACATGAAATTGGTGGATGTTGCTATTGAAGTGATTGATGCCAGAATCCCGTTTTCAAGCAAAAATCCTCAGATGGACACACTCTTTTCCAACAAGCCAAAGATCATTGCGATGAATAAAATTGATTTGGCTGATCCGAAAATTTTGCGTGAATTTCAAAACGAATATCGTGAAAAAGGATTTCGAGTAGTAAACATAAACAGCATTACAGGAGAGGGAACCAAAGAATTGATGAGGGAAATACAGGATGCAGCTCAGGGGCTGTTCGAAAAACTTAAGAGAAAAGGGATGAAAAAAAGAGCCGTCAGGCTTATGGTGACCGGCATACCAAATGTAGGAAAATCTTCTCTTATAAATAATCTCGTTGGCAGGAAAAGCGCCAGAACCGGAGACAAACCCGGAGTCACACGAGGAAAGCAATGGGTCAGGATAAAGAAAGACATTGAATTGTTTGATACTCCAGGCATACTTTGGCCCCGGTTCGACAATCAAACTACAGCAATAAAACTTGCCTTGTCCGGTGCGATAAAAGACGAACTGATACCTTTCAACGAAGCAGCGAGATGGTTGATAAGTTTTTTGCGGGACAACTACAGCGGAGCCATTTCTGAAAGGTATGGAGGCGTTGATGAATCGAACAGCATTTCACATATAATTGAAGAAATAGGCAAAAAGAGAGGATGCATATTAAAAGGCGGGGTTGTTGATTTGGATCGAGCAGTTTATATATTGATTGATGACTTCAGAAGGGGCCGTCTAGGAAAGATAGTGCTGGACAGATTGAACGGGGAATAGCTTATACATGGCTATTCCCTTTTTATGGTATAATTTAAATACAACTAACTATTGAGGTGCTTAATATATGATATTTGAAAAAATGAACGTAAAGGAAATTTCGGAACATATTTTGAAGCTTGATTTGGAAAATGAAAATCATGAGCTTGTTTGCATCGAGCTTAAAAAGGACAAAAGAAAATCCGTAAACAAAATGGGAGAAACGCTTTCAAGAAAAATCCGTGAGTGGGAAAATGAAAAAACACGTCTTGAGTCTATGTTTTTATATGAAAATGAACTGTTTTCAAAAGGAAAGAAATACATAGCCGGTATCGACGAGGTAGGGAGAGGGCCGCTTTCGGGTCCTGTTGTTTCTGCAGCTGTTGTTTTACCAAATGATTGCATAATCAGAGGACTGAATGATTCAAAGAAATTGAGTGAAAAGAATAGAAATAGTATCTACAATGAAATAATGCAAAAAGCTTTGGACGTTTCTATAGGCATGGTTAATCCGGAAGAAATAGATATCATCAATATATTGAATGCGACAAAGCTCTCAATGAAAAGAGCTGTTGATTCTTTAAAAATCAAAGTAGAACATCTGCTTGTTGACGCTTTGAAATTGGAAGATATAGAAATTGAACAGACAGCTATTATAAAAGGAGATGAAAAATCAGCATCCATTGCAGCCGCTTCGATAATCGCAAAGGTGGCAAGAGACCATATAATGATTGAAATGGGCCGGCATTATAAAGAATATGGTTTTGAAAGAAATAAAGGCTACGGTACGGCGGAGCACATTTATGCATTGAAAAAGATTGGACCGGTTGAAATACATCGAAAGAGTTTCATTGAAGGAATAATTGGGGGCGAAGCTGATAAATAGATTGGGGGAAAAATGGGAAAGGATGGCTGAAAGCCATTTGAATCAAAAGGGATTCAAAACGATTAAAAGAAATTATTATACAAAGATGGGTGAAATAGACATCATAATGAAAGATGAAAGTGGCACATATGTGTTCATAGAAGTCAAGAAGCGAAAGGGGATTGCATACGGGAGACCTTTGGAGTACATAAACACCAAAAAAATGAAAAAAATAATCAGAACTGCTGAGCAGTACATAGCGGAAAATAAATTGCATAGCAATAATTTCAGATTTGACGCAGTTGAAATTATCGAGTGGAGCGATGGTAAAATTGAATTGAATCATATAGAAAATATTTTTCTTGATTAGGGGGACTTTATGCTTGCAAAAATTGATACATGCACATTAAATGGAATTGACGGGGAAAAGGTGGAGTGCGAATCAGATATATCCAACGGATTGCCTTCATTCAGCATCGTGGGATTGCCCGATGCAGCTGTAAAAGAATCAAAAGACCGAATAAGGGCGGCTGTCAACAATTCCGGATTTGTATTTCCCGTAAAGAGAATAACAGTAAATCTTTCTCCGGCTAGCACTAGGAAAATTGGCACTCATTTCGATTTGCCGATAGCGGCGGGAATAATTGCCGCTTCAAAACGAATACCATGTTGCAAATTCGATGGTGTGGCAATTTTAGGTGAATTGTCTCTTGACGGAAGGGTAAACCGTATAAATGGATTGCTTCCAATGTTGATAGCACTTAAACAATTGGGAGTAAAAAAGGCCATAGTCCCATATGACAATGCGGACGAGGCTAAATACATAAACGAAATCAATATTTTTCCAGCAAAACACCTGATACAAGTAATGGACTTTATTGAAGACGAAGAAACCATGGAGCCAATGGGCAATTCGGATGATATGGATTCTGAAAGGCCAATAATGTACGATTATGATTTCGGAGAAGTGTATGGGCAGGAAAATGCAAAAAGAGCAATGGAGATTTCAGCTGCGGGAAATCATAATCTCCTCATGATAGGGCCGCCCGGATCGGGAAAAACTATGCTTGCAAAAAGATACCCTACAATATTGCCGATGCTTGATGAACCGCAGGCACTTGAAGTAACGAAAATTTACAGTATCGCCGGGCTGATGAAAAAGCGTTCAATAATACTCGAACGCCCATTCAGGAGCCCACACCACACATTGTCTTCTGTATCGCTTACAGGAGGAGGCAACAATCCGAGGCCCGGGGAAATTTCACTGGCTAATCATGGTGTGCTTTATCTGGACGAGTTACCCGAATTCTCAAGAAAAGCTCTTGAAGCATTGAGGCAGCCTTTGGAAGACAAAACGGTAACAATTACAAGAGTAAACTCAACAGTGACATATCCGTCGAACTTTGTTTTGATTGCAAGCATGAACCCTTGCCCGTGCGGCTATTATGGGGACAGCCATCATGAATGCAAGTGCGGGATTGGTGATATAAGAAGATACATGAGCCGAATATCAGGACCAATCCTGGACAGAATGGATATGCACATAGAAGTCCCAAGCGTCGCATTTGACGAACTAAATGGCAGCAATAGGCATTTCAGGTCTTCTGAAGAGATAAGGAGATCAGTTATTCTTGCCAGGGAGAGACAGAAAAAAAGATTTTCAAACGCGAAAATATCGACCAATTCAGAAATGGACAACAGACAGATAAAACGCTATTGCAGTCTTAACGAGGACTCAAAAAAATTATTGAAGACAGCTTTCTCCAAAATGGGATTAAGTGCCCGGTCATACAATAAAATAGTAAAAGTTGCTCGTACAATATCCGATATAGAAGGAAAGGAAACCATTGAAACGAACCATCTCATGGAATCCCTGAGCTACAGGAACCTTGAAACGAAATATTGGAACATTTAAAGAGGGTGAAGAAATGCGTGAAGATTATTTGAGAATCAATCATATGGGAAAGAGAAATAAGATTATAAACGAGTTGATATCAGAGCATTTGAATGGTTCGACAGAAGAAAAGCGAATATTTTGCTTAAGGGAATTAATTTCAATAGCAGAAAAGAATGTGGATTTTAACGAATACAGCACTTATAGACAAAAGATAAACAATAATATCTCGTTTGTTGATATAAGTGAAAATAGGTTTCCGGAAAAATTGAAAAAAATTTACGATCCTCCACTGATTTTGTTTTATGAGGGGAATCTTGGACTATTGGAAAAAAGGCCTTGCGTTGCGATTGTTGGATCACGAAAATGCAGCAATTACGGAAGGCAAGTTGCATATGATTTTGCAAAACGCCTTTCTAAAGCAGGCATCACAGTAATAAGCGGAATGGCATATGGTATTGATTCCAGCGCACACATCGGAGCATTGACGGGAAAAGGTTCAACTGTCGCAGTAATGGGGACAGGAATTGACAAATGCTATCCCGCCAAGAACAAATCTTTGCACGAGCAGATTTCAAAAAGAGGGCTTTTGATAACAGAGTTTGGAGTGGGAGTTAATCCATTGCCATATAATTTTCCGAGGAGAAATAGGATAATAAGCGGATTATGCGATGCTTTGATTGTAATAGAAGCGGGCCTGGAAAGCGGAGCATTGATTACTGCGGATTTTGCACTTGAACATGGAAAGGATGTCTATTCTGTTCCGAGCGGAATCATGGGAAATTACGGTAAAGGCTCTAATAAATTGATAAAGCAAGGCGCGGAATGCCTACTTGATATTGACGAGGTGATTGACATTTATGGCAAATCAAACGATGAAACGCCTCTTGAAAAATTGGCTGAAACAACATTGACAGAGGCAGAAAGAAAGCTTTTTGAAATAATCGAGTATGAAAGTCCTGTGCACATTGACAAATTGCTTTCTTATAAAATAATGGGTGTTAATGAAATAAAGGGAGCGTTGATGATGCTCTTGATTAAGGATAAAATATATCTTGAGCCCGGTGACAAATATTGCATAAAAAAATAAAAGATTTTGAAAATTATATAATAATCTGTTATAATAGGTCTCACTGCTGAAAGAAAAGGTGATTTGATGAAAAATTTAGTGATTGTAGAGTCTCCGGCAAAAGCAAAAACAATATCGAAATTTCTCGGGAGTCGTTACAAGGTAAAGGCTTCTGTAGGACATGTAAGAGATTTGCCTAAAAGCAAGATGGGCATCGATTTTGAAAACGAATTTGAACCTGAATATATTACAATCAGGGGCAAAGGTAAAGTTTTGAAAGAATTGAGAAGTGAAGCCAAGAAGGCCGACAAGGTATATCTTGCGACTGACCCAGACAGAGAAGGTGAAGCCATATCATGGCATTTGTCAAAGGCTCTATCGATTCCGGAAGACGAAATTTGTCGTGTCGAATTTAACGAAATTACAAAGGAAACAATAAGAAAGGCTGTAAAATCACCGAGGAAAATCAACAAGGACTTGGTTGATGCACAGCAGGCAAGAAGAGTTTTAGACAGAATTGTGGGTTACAGCATAAGCCCTTTGCTTTGGAGAAAATTGAGAAAAGGTCTAAGTGCAGGACGTGTTCAGTCAGTTACGACAAAAATGATATGCGACAAAGAAAATGAAATAAACAATTTTGTTCCAGACGAATACTGGACATTGAACGTTAAATTGGAAACAAAAGAAAAAGAGGTTTTCGATGCGGTTTTTTATGGCGACAAAAACAAAAAGATAAAAATCAAGAATGAAAACGAAATGAACAGCATTTTGAAAGATCTGAAACCTGACAATTACAAAGTAGATTCATCAGAAAAAAAATTGAAAAGACGTTCTCCGTACAAACCATTCACAACAAGCAGCCTGCAGCAGGATGCAGCAAACAAATATGGCTTTTCGACAAAGAAAACGATGATGATAGCGCAACAATTGTATGAAGGAATGCAAATTGGCAAGGCAACAATAGGACTTGTGACTTATATCAGAACAGATTCGACAAGGATTTCTGATTATGCAAAGGAAATGGCAAAAGAGCATATTTTGGAAAACTACGGGGAAAAGTATCTTAAAAAAGAAAGCGGGAAAGTCGTTAAAAACGGAAAATCCGTTCAAGATGCCCATGAAGCAATCAGACCGACAGATGCCAGGCTTAAACCCGATGATATCAAGTCGCAATTGAAAGTCGACCAATACAAAATATACAAGCTCATTTGGGAAAGATTCATTGCAAGCCAAATGGCTGATTCTACAAGCGATTCATTTCAACTTGGAATAGCCAATGGAGAGTATATCTTCAAGTCAAACGGAATCAAATTGAAGTTCGACGGTTTTCTGAAAGTGTATTCGTATGCAAATGCAAAAGACGTCGAAATCCCGGATATATCTGCGGGTGAGATTCTCAAGCAGGTGGACAGGGAATACAAGCAAAACTTCACTCAGCCGCCGGGAAGATTTTCGGAATCAACATTGGTTAAGGCAATGGAGGAAAACGGCATAGGCAGGCCGAGTACCTACGCCCCTACAATATCGACAATAATATCAAGAGGATATGTTCGCAGAGAGAAAAAGCTTCTATATCCTACCGAATTGGGAATAATGATAAATGAATTGATGGAAAATCATTTCAAGAGCATTGTAAATATTGATTTCACTGCAAATTTGGAAGCGGAATTCGACAAAATCGAATCTAATGAAATACCCTGGCGCAAAGTGGTGGGGGAATTTTACAAGCCGTTCTCAAATGCATTAAAAGCTGCGGACGAGGCAATAGAAAAGGTTGACCTAACAGAAGAAACTGACGAAATATGTGAAAAATGCGGAAGCCCCATGGTTATAAAGCATGGTAGATTCGGCAGATTTTTGGCATGTTCAAATTATCCGGAATGTAGCAACACAAAATCGATAGTTATAAAAACAGGCGTAAAATGCCCTGATTGCGGCGGAGATATTGTTGAAAGAAAAACAAAAAGAGGCAGGGTTTTTTATGGCTGCCTCAACTATCCGAAATGCGATTTCAGCACATGGGACAAGCCTGTCAAAGACAAATGCCCCAAATGCGATTCGATGCTTGTAGAGAAAAAAAGCAAAAACAAGTCGACAATCAAATGCACCAACGAAAATTGTGACTATTCTATAGAAAAAACATAATAATAATTATTATTTCAAATTTTCCAACAATAAGTTATAATGTTTATAAGACCTTTAGGAGGTAAAATAATGGACAGTAGTTTATTGAACAAAACAAGGAAGCTGAATAGAATATTGCAGCAGTCGGCAGATGCTCCTGTTTCATTTCCAGAGCTTTGTAAAACTTTGAGCGAAATACTGGATTCGAATGTATACGTTTCAAATAAAAGGGGCAAGATTCTTGGAGTAAGCCTATCCGACGCCTCGGATGCTTCAATTATTACAGATGATAAAACAGGTTTGAAAAAATTCCCGGATGAATACAATGATGAATTGGTAAGAATAACATATACAAATTATAATATCACTGGGGACAATTTGCTTAAAATTTTTAAATATGACATTGAAAGTTTTGAAAAGTTTGTTACAATCGTTCCCATAATAGGAAATGGAGAAAGACTCGGCACATTCGTGCTGGCGCGTTACAACAGTAAATTTGAAGAGGAAGATATTGTTTTGGCTGAATATTCGGCAACGATTGTAGGTATGGAGATTTTAAGATCAAAGAGTGAGAAAATTGAAGAGGAAGCCAGAAAAAAAGCTGTTGTTCAAATGGCGATAGGCACTCTTTCCTATTCGGAGCTTGAAGCAATCGAACATATTTTCGCAGAACTTGACGGTAATGAAGGTCTGCTTGTAGCAAGTAAAATCGCAGACAGGGTTGGAATTACAAGGTCTGTGATTGTAAATGCGTTGAGGAAATTTGAGAGTGCCGGCGTCATTGAATCAAGATCTCTCGGCATGAAGGGAACATTTATAAGGATACTCAATGACAGGTTGCTTGAAGAACTGAAGAAACTCAAAAAATAGACGGCTGATGCCGTCTATTTTTATTGATTAAAACAGTCTTACATGTTATACTGTCAAAGGCACAAAAACACACCTTTTGCATTTTATTTTTGACAGGTGCTTCGCAAGAAGTCGTCTAAAACAGGCAAAGGGGAGGAAAAAACCAAAAGGAGGATTTACAAATGTCAGTAGTATCAATGAAACAACTTTTAGAATCGGGGGTTCATTTTGGACATCAAACAAGAAGATGGAACCCAAAGATGGCGGAGTATATTTTCACGGAAAGAAACGGAATTTATATCATCGACTTGCAGAAAACAGTTAAAATGATCGACAAAGCTTATGATTTTGTCAAAGCCAACACTACAGGCAACAAAACCATTCTTTTTGTCGGAACCAAAAAACAGGCTCAGCAGTCAATCGAGCAGGAAGCAAAAAGATGCGGAATGTATTATGTCAGCCAAAGATGGTTGGGCGGAATGCTAACCAATTTCACTACAATAAGAAAAAGAGTGGATCGTCTTTTGCAGCTTGAAAAAATGGAAAGCGACGGAACGTTCGATTTGCTTACTAAAAAAGAAGTAATCAAACTTAAGCATGAACAAGAAAAATTGGAAAAATTCCTCAGTGGAATCAAAACGATGAAGCGAATCCCGGATGTAATATATGTCGTGGATCCAAGAAAAGAGAGAATTGCCATTCTTGAAGCTAGGAAATTGGGTATTCCGGTTGTAGCAATAGTTGATACAAACTGCGATCCTGACGAAATCGATTTGATTATACCTGGGAATGACGATGCAATAAGAGCTGTCAAACTAATAACTGCAACAATGGCAAACGCAGTAATTGAAGGAAAACAAGGCGAACAAATGGAAGAAGCGGCCGTTGAAGAAAAAAGTGTTGACAAGGAAAATGCTGTAGAGGAAGTTGCAGGAGAAGAAGCTGCTAAACAATAAATATAATATTTATAACATATAAGAAGGAGATGTTTAATATGGCTGCTGTAACAGCTGCAATGGTTAAAGAAGTTAGACAAACATCAGGCGCTGGAATGATGGATTGCAAAAAGGCGCTTGTTGAGTCGGAGGGAAATATCGAAAAAGCTATTGAGTTGCTAAGAGAAAAGGGATTGGCAAAAGCAGCAAAAAAAGCCGATAGAATCGCTGCTGAAGGATTAGTGACTTCATATATACACGGTGGAAGAATCGGGGTTTTGGTTGAAATAAACTCTGAGACTGATTTCGTGTCAAAAAATGAAGAGTTCAGGGCTTTTGCTAAAGACGTAGCAATGCAGATTGCGGCATCAAATCCTCTCTTCATATCGAGAGATGAGATATCCGAAGAAATGATTGAAAAAGAAAAGGATGTTTTGAGAAAACAGGCTCTGAATGAAGGAAAACCCGAAAAAATAGTCGAGAGAATGGTTGAAGGACGTATAAATAAATATTATAAGGAAGTTTGTCTTTTGGAACAGCCATTCATAAAAGATCCTGACATAGATATACAAACCCTTCTAAATACAAAAATTGCAAAAATAGGTGAGAACCTCAACATCAGAAGATTTGCAAGATTCGTAGTAGGCGAGGGGATTGAAAAAAGACAAGAAAATTTTGCAGAGGAAGTTGCCAATCAAATAAAGAACAAATAAATAACGAGGAGAGCACATAAAAGTGTTCTCCTTTTTTTGAAAAATAAAGGTTATTATGCATCATATGTAGAAAATATATAAAATATATAATCGGGGGTATGTTTGTGGAACCAAAATATAAAAGAATCATATTGAAATTAAGTGGAGAGGCTTTGGCCGGCGAAAACGGTTTCGGTATAAACGAAACAGTCGTAATGGACATAGCTCGACAAATTAAAAGGCTTAAGGACATGGGTCTTGAAATTGCGCTTGTAGTGGGGGGCGGCAACTTCTGGCGGGGACGATCCGGCAAAAGTATGGATCGCTCGACTGCAGACTATATGGGAATGTTGGCGACTGTGATAAACGGATTGGCTTTGCAGGATGCCCTGGAAAGCATTGGTGTAATGACAAGGGTTCAAACAGCGATTGAAATGAGGCAAATAGCCGAACCATATATAAAACGAAAAGCTGTAAGGCATTTGGAAAAAGACAGAGTGGTAATCTTTTCGGCTGGAACTGGAAATCCTTTTTTCTCGACAGATACCACAGCGGCACTAAGGGCTGCAGAGATTGAAGCTGAAGTTATTCTTCTTGCAAAAAAGGTCGATGCAGTATATGATTCTGACCCTCACGAAAACCCTGATGCGGTGAAATTCGACCACCTGACATACAAAGAAGTTCTGAGCAAGAGCCTCAAGGTAATGGATTCAACCGCCACGTCGCTTTGTATGGACAATCACATACCGATAATTGTTTTCGGATTGGATGATCCGGACAATATTTATAAAGTCGTAATGGGTGAAAATATTGGAACAACAGTGAAGGAGGATTAACATGAGAGTGCAAGTCCATGATGAACTCGAAGAAAAAATGAAAAAAACAACAAGTGTATTAAAAGAAGAACTAAACGCAATACGCGCTGGAAGGGCAAATCCTGCTTTGCTTGACAGGATTACCGTTGAATATTACGGTTCAAAAATGCCACTTAATCAAATTGCGAATGTATCGTCGCCGGAACCTCGGTTGCTGGTAATACAGCCATATGATGCTACCGCAATAAAGGATATCGAAAAGTCGATATTGTTGTCGGATATTGGTATAAATCCATCTAATGACGGCAAATTAATTCGATTGGCAATTCCTATGCTTACTGAAGAAAGAAGAAAAGATCTTACTAAGTTAGTTAAAAAAACAGGCGAAAATGCTAAAATAGCAATAAGGAACGAAAGACGTTCTGCTAATGAGAAATTTAAAAAGATGCAAAAAAACAGTGAAATGACAGAAGATGATTTCATAAAAGCCGAGTCTACAGTTGAAGATATGACAAAAGATTATATCGAGCAAATAGATGGATTGATAGAAAATAAAGAAAACGAAATAATGGAAGTATAATGGCATTTGAACTGAATTCATTATTGGGTATGGAAATTGACTGTGGAAGGGAAATGATCGCAAGTCAAAATATTCATAAAAATATCATTGTTAGAGAACTTGTCAGTCCTAAGTATAAAGGAGATCGAACCGTTGATGTCTGTCGAATTGTTTTTGCTGAAATTCACAAGGAAGACATCGTTTTGACAGTCAGCTATTTTTAGCCCTCCAGTTTATTCATGGAGGGTTCTACATTTTTAAAGCGGGTGAAATCATGAATAATAATATAATTCCTGAACATATTGCAATTATAATGGACGGCAATGGGAGATGGGCAAAACAGAGAGGCCTTCCTAGAACCGCTGGACACAAAGCCGGAGTTGAAGCAATAAGGGAAGTTATTGAAAACTGTTCCCAAAGAGGCGTAAAATATTTGACCTTATATGCATTTTCAACTGAAAATTGGAAAAGGCCTAAAAAGGAAGTTTCCGCTTTGATGGAATTGCTTGTATTCTATTTAAAGAGAGAAATAGAGGCTCTTCACAATAACAATGTTAAAATCATTATTATAGGGGACATGAAAAAGCTTCCGGATAAAGCACAAAAGGAGATAAAATCCGCAACTTCAAAGACTTGCAAAAATACTGGTCTAAACGTTGCAATAGCAATAAACTATGGTGGGAGGCAAGAATTGCTTCATGCCATAAAAAAAATTTCGGTTGAATATGCCAAAAGGCCGGAAGAAATCAACGAGTCGACTGTTTCTTCTCATTTGTATACTAGCGGCATGCCCGACCCCGATTTGATTATTCGCCCAAGCGGAGAATTGAGGATAAGCAATTTTTTGTTATGGCAAATGGCTTATAGCGAATTTTGGTTTTCAAACGTTTTGTGGCCTGATTTCAACAAGGACCATTTAAATGAGGCGATAGCATCTTATGCTGAAAGAAATAGAAGATTTGGTGGATTGGATTCGAAAGACCGGAAGGTGAAAAAATGATAAAGAGAACTCTTTCTGCGGTCATAGGCATTCCAATATTCGTTTTTATTGTTTACAGTGGCGGGAACCTGCTTCTGCTTTCTTTACTTATTGTCACAATGATTGCCATTGATGAGTATGTTCGAACGTTCGAAAAAGCAATGAAAAGCGAAGCAGGAAATAAAGAATTGCACTATTGCCGTTTATGGCTATGGCTTGCAACAGTTATTTCTTATGCCGTTTTTTATTATTCGGATTTTAAAATCGAATTCGAAGCGCCATTTCTTTTTGTTGTTTTATTGGGAATGGCGTTCATTGAAATAATTCAACCTTCTTCTGAAACAAAAATAAGCAGGGAAATGATTTATGGATATATTTATATAACGGTTTTCTTTAGATTTGTATACTACGTGGCGCAAATTGAAAACGGATTACTGATATGGTTAATTTTTATTATTGCATGGTCTACGGATACATTTGCATATTTTACAGGTTCGCTTTTAGGCAGAAAAAAACTGGCGCCTTCCATAAGCCCCAAAAAGACTGTAGAAGGGGCAATTGGGGGCATTTTAGGATCGGCTATATGCACATTCGCATATTCGGCTGTTTTTATTCCGCAAATGTCATCATTTTCAGTAATATTCGGTGTTGTCGGAAGCATGGTTTCACAGATGGGAGATTTACATGCCTCTGTCATAAAGAGACGCAATGGAGCAAAAGATTTTGGAAATTTGATTCCAGGCCATGGCGGAATACTCGACCGCTTTGACAGCATATTGTTCACGGCACCATTTGTCTATGTTTTCTATATTTTCCTGCATGGAATAGGAGTGATACGATGAAGAATATTGCGGTATTGGGTTCTACAGGATCAATAGGAAGGCAAACATTGGAAATTGTATCAGCACACAGTGAAGAATTTTCAGTGCGGCTTTTGACTTGCAACAACAATATTGAATTGCTGGCCAAACAAATTGAAAAATTCAATCCTGAATACGCAGTTGTATGCAATCGCGAGGCTTTTGAAAACATTTTAAAAGAAGATATTCAAGTGAAATTGTTATATGGAGAAAAAGGTATTTTGGAGGCCCTTGAAAACATAGATGTGGATATCGCAGTAAATGCATTGGTGGGTATATCCGGCATGAAACCGACTCGTCGTTCAATTGAATTGGGTGCGGACATTGCACTTGCAAACAAGGAAACACTGGTTGTTGCCGGAAGACTTATAATGGATGACGCAGAAAAAATGGGTGTGGACATTTTACCTGTTGACAGTGAACACAACGCAATTCTGCAATGTTTGAACGGAGAAAAGAAAGAATCATTAAAAAAAATTATTCTAACAGCCTCAGGAGGACCATTAAGGGGAATGTCGCAAAAGGATCTTAAAAATGTGACAGTAGATGATGCGCTTGCACATCCCAATTGGAAAATGGGTAATAAAATCACAATAGACTCCGCTACTATGATGAACAAAGGATTTGAAGTGTTGGAAGCGAAGTGGCTTTTCGGTGTGGATTTTGATAAAATCAAAGTCATAGTACATCATCAAAGCATTGTTCATTCAATGGTTGAATTCCAAGACGGAAGCGTAATTGCTCAAATGAGCAATCCCGACATGAAACTTCCCATAGGATATGCGCTTTTTAAAGGAGAGAGAATGCCCCTGGGTCTTGTACCGCTAAACTTGAGTAAAATTGGCACGCTAACTTTTGAGGATCCTGATATAGAAGCTTTTCCTTGTCTAGAGTACGCATACGAGGCAGGACGGATAGGAGGGACATATCCCGTCGCCCTTAACGCTGCAAACGAAATTCTTGTAGATGCTTTTTTAAGAGGAACAATTGGATTTACGGATATACAGAACAATATAAGAGATATTCTTGACAAGCACAAATCCATTCAAGACCCGGATTATGAATCAATAATTGAAATAGACCACAATACGAGGAAACTTGTAATCGACAAATTGAGGAACAGGTGATTTCATGACAACTTTTTTATATTTTATTTTAGTTTTTGGCAGTATAATATTTTTTCATGAATTTGGGCATTTTATTACTGCTAAACTTTCAGGTGTGCTTGTACATGAATTTGCGCTTGGAATGGGACCCAAAATTTTTAAACACAAAGGAAAAGAAACAACATATTCAATCGGAATATTTCCGATTGGAGGTTATGTGAAAATGGAAGGTGAGGATGAGGAATCCGAGCATAATAAGAGTTTCAGCTCGAAATCGCCATTTAAGCGGTTTCTAATTATTCTTGCCGGACCTTTGATGAATTTTGTGTTGGCATTGCTTATTTTCTTTTTACTGTTCATATTCATAGGTTCGCCAACCACAACAGTAAAAGAAATTTTGCCTGGACTTCCGGCAGAAACAAGCAATTTGCAAGAAGGAGACCGAATAGTAAAAATAAACAATGAATATGTCGATGAGTGGGCAGACATAGTAGAAACTGTTTCGAATTCAACAGGAACAATGAGGCTTATTGTTGAAAGAAACGATGGGCAAATCGAGGTTGAAATCAATCCCGTTGTAGATGAAGGAAGAAATGTAATAGGTATAGCTCCGTCCATAGAAAGAAATTTGATATATTCAATAGGAATGGCTTTTGACAGATTGTGGTTCGTGTCCACAAACATATTCACTTTCCTCAGTGATCTTATAAACGGAAAACAGCTTGAGGGAGAAGTGGTGGGACCTATAGGAATAATATCAATGGTAAATGAAGCATCAAAATACAGCTTCCTTTCCGTTCTTTCGCTTGCGGCTGTAATTTCAATAAATCTCGGAATTGTAAATCTCTTGCCGTTGCCGGCCCTTGATGGAGGAAGGTTGGTGTTTATTTTGATTGAAATGCTTAAAGGCAGCCCAATCGATCCAAAGAAAGAGGGCTTTGTACACTTTGCAGGTTTCGTAATACTTATGATATTCATGGCATACATGGTAGTAAAGGATTTAGGAAGGCTGCAACTCTTTTAGAAGGAGAAAAATATGATTAAAAGACGAAAAACAAAAAAAATATTTTGTGGCGGAATACCTATAGGCGGGGACAGTCCGATAAGCATACAGTCGATGACGAATACAAAGACATGGGACGTGGCAAACACTGTGTCGCAAATAAATCGATTAAAGAAAGCCGGATGTGAAATAGTCAGGTTGGCGATACCCGACATAAGTTCTGCAGAAGCAATAGGAGAAATAAAAAAGCAAATAAATATGCCCCTTATTGCGGATATACACTTTGACCACAAGTTGGCTTTGGCTGCGGTTGAAAACGGTGCGGATAAAATAAGAATAAATCCAGGCAACATTGTAAGAAAAGAAAATCTGGAACAAATAGCATTGTCATGCATGAATAGAAACGTGCCGATACGGATTGGTGTAAATTCAGGATCTTTGAGCGGCAGAATAAGAAAGAAATATAAACACGCCACAGTTGAAGCCATAACGGAAAGCGCTATGGAGTATATAAATCTTTTTGAAAGTTTCGGTTTTTTTGACATGGTTGTTTCGGTAAAGTCTTCAGACGTATTGACAACTGTAGAATCCTATAGAAATCTTTCAATAAAAACAGATTATCCTCTCCATATAGGAGTTACAGAAGCTGGAACATTCTTCAATGGGAGCGTCAAGTCATCAATTGGAATAGGCAGCCTGCTAATTGACGGAATAGGCGATACTCTCAGGGTTTCAATAACCGGCGATCCGGTCAACGAGATTAGAATTGCGAGAGAAATACTCGGAACATTGGGAATACGCAATTGCGGATATAGGATAATATCATGTCCTACATGCGGACGAACAACAATAGATTTGGAGAAGATGGTAAATTCTGTTGAAAACAAAATTTTTGAGGAAAATCTGCAAGACAAGTCAATGACTATTGCTGTCATGGGATGCGAAGTAAACGGACCAGGAGAAGCCAAGGAAGCGGACATAGGAATAGCGGCTTCAAAAGGAAAAGTATTTTTGTTTCGAAAAGGAAAAATAGTCGGCAGTTCAAATCCTGAAAATATTATGGACTTGCTTATTTCAGAGATAAAGAAAATATGAGGGAGCATTTGAAGCATGGAAAAACCTTTTTCAATAAATTCACTGCACATAGAAAAAATCAATTATTCAAGAAACAAAAAGAAACTTCATGTTCATATTAACGAACCGTTGGGAACAGAAGAAGCTGAAGTTGTTAAAACCCACCTTAAAAAAAAGTTGGGTTTTTTGAATGAAATTGAGTTGGTTTGCTTAAAAGAGCAAAATAAACCGTTTAATTCTTTTAGGGAATTTACTGAAAGTTACAAAAGCAAGTTTCCTTATTTGAACGGAATAATTTCAAAAATCGAATTGAATGATGAAACAAAAACCGACAATGAAATGGTTGTTCATTTATCAATAGACAATGAAATGAATCGCAAAAGGATAAAACAAATTATATTGAAAAGTTGCAATGGAAAAGAGCCTGTTCTCATCTTTAAAAGCATCAAAAAAAATAGAGCATTTTTGACAGATACAGATAAGGAGATTGAAATAAAAGAAGCACTAAGCGATTTTTCAGCCGGGAAAGGCAACAAATCAAATAAAAAATATAAATTAAAAGGAAAAGTGACAACAATAAGCGATGCGCTTCTAAACGAAGAAAGTACGGTTTTGGTTGAGGGTATTATTGTACATAAGGAAAGAAAAGTACTTAAAAGCGGCAAGATACTTGAAACCATACATTTGACCGATTATATGAATACTTTGGCTGCAAAACAATTCCTTGAATCAAATAAAAAAGGGTTCAGGGGAATTGAAAAAGGGGACCAAGTACGAATAAAAGGATATATGCGCTATGACAAATTCGAAAGGGAAAACATCCTGTTCACAAATTCTTTCGAAAGGATGCATGAAGCAGATAAAAGGGCGGACAACGAACAGGTCAAAAGAATCGAATTGCATTGCCATACCAATATGAGCAGCATGGATGGAGTCTCTTCAACTGAATCGTTATTCAGGAAAGCATCTGAAATGGGACATGAGGCATTGGCAATAACAGATCATGGAGTTGTACAAGCCTTTCCGGAAGCTTATAAATGCAGCCGAAAATTCAACATAAAAGCAATTTACGGAATGGAAGGATATCTAGTTGACGATGACATTAAAATAATTATTGCAAACCAAAAAAATGACAGTACGATTGAAAAGAATGGAGAATTTGTTGTTTTTGACATAGAAACAACTGGGCTTTCATTCAAAAATGATCGTATAACAGAAATTGGTGCTGTAAAAATAAAAAACGGAAAGATAGTGGATTCCATTAACTGGTTGATAAATCCACAAATGGAAATACCGCAGAACATAGCAGACTTGACAGGAATAACAAATGAAATGGTAAAAAATTCCCCGGTTTTCAGTTCAATCATTGAAGAAATCAAATCATATTTTGGAGAGCATCCAATAGTCGCACACAATGCTTCTTTCGATTATACATTCATGAGGAATGCTTTTGAGTCTTTGGGCGAATCAATAGATAATACAGTTTTGGACACCGTAGAAATGGCAAAGCTTGTATTCCCGGAATTTAAAAGATACAACTTGAAATCATTATGCAAAAGATTGAAAATCAATCTTGAAAGCCACCACCGTGCCTCTGATGACGCAAGGGCTGCCGCTGAAATATTCATCATCATGCTTGGAAAGTATGAAAACGATGATTTGGGAAAGATAAACGAGGAAGCAAGAAGCAAAATAGATTTCAAAAAATCAAAAACACACCATGTGACCTTGTACGCAAAAGACAAGGAGGGTTTGCGAAATTTATACGAACTTGTGACAATGTCCCACATCGATTATTTTTATAAAAAACCGAGGATTGTAAAAAGCGAGCTTTCGAAAAAAAGAAAAGGTCTTTTGATTGGTACGGCATGCGAAGCCGGAGAATTGTTCCAGGCGATTTTGGAACAGAAAAAAGATAATGAATTGAAAGAAATACTATCCTTTTACGATTTCACAGAAATACAACCGCTTGAAAACAATCAATTCTTAATAGAAAAAAGAATTGTTTCCGGTTTTGAAGATTTGATTTCGATAAACAAGAAAATTGTAGAGCTCAGCGAAACAAACGGAAAAATGGTAGTAGCCACTGGAGATGTGCATTTTGTTGAACCCGAAAATGCGATAAACCGAGAAATACTTATGAGCGGCCAGGGATTCGCAGATTCGGGGAATCAGCCCCCCCTGTATCTCAAAACAACAAATGAAATGCTTGAAGAATTCAAATATCTTGGGCAAGAAAAGGCAAGGGAAGTTGTAATAGAAAATCCGATAAAAGTTAACAAAATGATTGAAGAAATATTGCCCATTCCATTGGAAACATTTCCGCCTGAAATTCCGGGTTCAGAAGAAGAACTAAGAAATCTATGCTATGGAAAAGCAGGGAGGCTTTACGGGAATCCGCTTCCTGAAATACTAGAGACAAGACTTGAGAGAGAGCTTCAATCAATAATCGGGAACGGATATGCAGTCATGTATATAATTGCTCAAAAGCTTGTGGCAAAATCTCTTGAAGACGGTTATCTTGTTGGTTCAAGGGGTTCTGTCGGTTCGTCGCTTGCTGCAACCATGAGCGATATTACAGAGGTGAATCCGCTGCCGCCACATTACTTGTGCGGGAAATGCAAATACAGCGAATTTTTGACTGGAGGTTTTTATGGAAGCGGAATCGACCTTCCTAATAAAAAATGCCCTATCTGTGGAAAAGAATTGAAAAAAGATGGACAGGATATTCCATTTGAAGTATTTTTGGGTTTTGAAGGGGACAAGGAACCCGACATCGATTTAAACTTCGCAGGCGAGTATCAATCTGTGGCACACAAATACACAGAAGAACTTTTCGGCAAGGGAAAGGTTTTTAAGGCCGGAACAATTGGTACGATAGCAACAAAAACAGCTTATGGATTTGTAAAGAAATTCATGGAGGAAAAAGAAAGGCAAGTTTCAAGATACGAGATAAACAGGCTTATAGACGGCTGCACCGGAGTAAAACGAACTACGGGGCAACATCCAGGCGGGATAATGGTTGTTCCGCAAAGAAATGACATACATGAATTTACGCCGGTGCAAAAGCCGGCAAATGATGGGAACACGGACGTCACAACCACCCATTTCGATTATCATGCTATAAGCGGAAGACTTTTGAAACTTGACATATTGGGTCACGATGCGCCGTCCACACTTAAGTTTCTTCAGGAGTTGACTGGAATAAATCCGGTTGGGATACCTCTTGACGACAAGGAGACAATGAGCCTTTTTACAAGCGCGGATGCGTTGGATTTATTGGAAAACAAAGACTATTTCGATATCGGCTCGATAGGAATTCCGGAATTTGGAACAAAATTTGTCAGGCAGATGCTTGCAGATACAAAACCGACAACTTTTTCTGAACTGGTGAGAATAAGTGGTTTGTCCCACGGAACAGACGTATGGGTAAACAATGCTCAGGAACTTGTTAAATCTGGCCTTGCCGAGCTAAAGGATGTAATATCAACGCGTGACGATATTATGAATTATCTAATTCAAAAAGGTCTGCCCAACAAAAACGCTTTTAAAATAATGGAAAATGTCAGAAAGGGCAAGGGGCTTAGAGAGGAAGATGTTGATTTGATGAAAAAATACAATGTGCCGAAATGGTATATCGAATCATGCAATAAAATCAAATACATGTTTCCAAAAGCACATGCGGCGGCATATGTAATGATGTCATACCGGATTGCGTATTTTAAAGTGCACTATCCCTTGGCTTTTTATGCCAGTTATTTTACAAACAAGGTGGTGGATTTCGACTCCGAACTTATTTGCCAAGGATCTTTTAAAATAAGAAGAAGAATCAAAGAATTATCCGGCAATTCAAACAAACTCAAGCAAAAGGAAAAAGATCAGCTTACAGTATTGGAAGTCGCATATGAAATGTACAGTCGAGGTTATTCATTTGAAAAAATTGATATTTATAGGTCCGAGCCGAAGAGATTTGTGCTTGATGGCAAAAAATTATTGTGCCCGCTTTTAAGTCTCCAAGGCCTTGGGGAAACCGCAGCCTTAAGCTTGGCGGAAGAAAGGGTAAAGAACACTTTTCTTTCAATGGAAGACATGTTGTCAAGAACTAAGCTGTCAAAAAAAATCATTGTCAAGCTTATGGAAAACTCTTGTATGGAATCGCTGCCGGAGACAAACCAATTGGAAATGTTTAGTTTGCAATAATTCGGGGAATATGCTAAAATGGGACAGAATAGTATGTGTGCTTTAAAGAGTGGGTTGCCCACTCTTTATTCTGTTTATAAGGAGGGAATAAAATGGCAAAGAAAAAAGTAAGTGAGATGACAAGGGAAATTTTGTTGCCTTTTATTGAGAAGAATGATTATGAATTGGTTGGAGTTGAATTCGTAAAAGAAGGAAAAGAACGCTACCTTCGGGTTTATATCGACAAGCCTTCTGGAATCGGCATTACCGATTGCCAAAAGGTAAGTGAATATTTAAGCGAACGTCTTGATAAAAGGGATCCGATAGAAGAAAATTATTTTTTGGAAGTTTCTTCACCGGGGGTTGAAAGAGTTTTAAAAACGGATTTTGAATTCAACAAATATTCTGGTGAAATAGTGGAGATAAAGCTTTTCCAACCTATAGGAGGCAAAAAGATCTTAAAGGGAGAATTGCTGGGAATAGAGGATAATCAGTTGGATGTTATTGTGGATGAAAATAAAATTTCCATCCCAAGAGACAAAATCGCAAAAGTAAAAAAAATATTCGAATTTTGATGGGAGGGAAAAAATTGAAGAATGATTTGATTGATGCAATTAAGCAAATTGAAAAGGACAAGGGAATAGACCAACAAATTCTGCTAGATGCAATAGAGGCGGCTTTGATTACAGCTTATAAAAAATATTTTGGTTCATCGCAAAATGTAAGAGTGGATATAAACAATGAAAATGGCGAAGTAATGGTATATTCACAGATTTCAGTAGTTGATGAAGTAGAGGATGAGACTTGCGAAATTCAATTGGAGGAAGCCAGAAAAATAAACGACTCCTTCGAGATAGGCGATGTTGTTGAAAAAGAAGTTACTCCAAAGGATTTTGGCCGAATAGCCGCTCAAACGGCAAAACAGGTAGTGGTGCAGCGAATTAGGGAAGCAGAAAGAAATGTTATATTCAATGAATTTGTAAACAGGGAATCTGAAATTGTAACAGGAGTGATACAAAGGTTCAGCAGAGGGGTAATATTCATAAACTTGGGAAAAATAGAAGCGCTTTTGCTTCAGAGCGAACAGATACAAAGAGAAGAATATAATCAGGGAGATAGAATAAAGACGTTTATAATTGAAGTCAAGAATACTACAAAAGGGCCTCAAGTACTCGTTTCGAGGACTCATCCAGGCTTGGTAAAAAGACTTTTCGAATTGGAAGTTCCCGAAATACACGATGGAATTGTAGAAGTTAAAGGTATATCGAGAGAAGCCGGATCAAGAGCTAAAATAGCAGTTTATTCATCCGATGAAAACGTGGATCCTGTTGGAGCGTGTGTTGGTCAAAGAGGATCAAGAGTCCAAAATATAGTAGACGAACTCAATGGTGAAAAGATAGATATTATAAAATGGAATGAAGATCCAAGAGAATTCATCGCAAATTCATTGAGTCCTTCGAAGGTGACAAAAGTTGCTGTTGACGAGTCCGGTAGATCTGCAACTGTAGTTGTACCCGATTATCAGCTTTCATTGGCTATAGGGAAAGAAGGGCAAAATGCAAGGTTGGCAGCCAAGCTTACTGGTTGGAAAATTGACATTAAGAGCGAATCTCAATACAATGAATCTGACAAAGCCGCGGATGAGCAAGTCATAATTGACCAACAGGAAGAAGCTTCAAGCGATTCAACGGAAATTGAAAAAGATGCCTTGGCTTCGAAAGATGACGAGTAGAATGCGCTTAAATAATTATGATAAAATTGTTTACAGCAATCTATCATAATCAAGTGAATCACAAGGAGGTGCGCTCCAATGAAGAAGAAAAAAGTGCCATTAAGGAAATGCATCGGATGCGGCCAGCAATTCTCAAAAAAAGAACTTATAAGAATTGTCAAAGACAAGGAAAACAACATAGAAGTGGATTTTTTAGGAAAAGCGCATGGTCGTGGTGCATATGTTTGCCCAAAAGAAGGATGCATTGAAAAACTTAGAAAGAGCAAAGCGCTAAACAGGGCATTCTCAATGGAAGTCAAAAATGAAACTTATGATATAATTATTGATGAGATAAGAAAAAATGTCGAATAATAGACATAGAGACGAATACAAGCAAAAAATCGTTTCTTATATCCGTTTGGCCAGAAAATCCGGAAGCCTGATTGCCGGTTTCGATGCCTGTGTAAATGAAAGCAGGAATGGAAATCTGAAATTAGTCATAGCATGCGAAGATTTGTCTGTCGGTTCCAAACGCAATCTGGAAAATAAATGCAATGAAAAAACGAACGTAATTGTTTTTGGACAAAGTTCTGATTTGAATAAAGAAACAGGGCTATCAAATAAAAAGATATTGGGTATCGGCAACGATAATCTTGCCGATGCAATCATGAAGAATCATGAATTGTACATGAAGAGTTAAATGGAGGTGTTGATTTGTCAAAAATAAGAATATACAAACTTGCAAAAGAATTGGGAATCGGCAACAAGGAATTGCTGGAAGAACTTAATGGATTGGGAATCGAAGCAACGAATCATATGAGTTCATTGACTGATGAAGAGGCTCAAATGGTAATCGAGTTGCTTTCACCTGAAGATGATGTAGCTGCAGAAGAAGAAATAGAAGAAAGCAACTTTTCTGAAATGAAGACGGTGAACGTGCCGGAAAAAATCATTTTAAGCGAGTTGGCTGAATTATTGGATGAAAAACCTAATAATCTGATATTGAAATTAATGAATATGGGGATAATGTCTTCACTGAATCAGGAAGTTCCATTTGAAACCGCAGCATCGATAGCTAAAGATGATTATGGGGTTGTTCTTGCAGCTGAAGAAAAAGACCATGATGAGGAATATTTTATAGATCAGGGAGATGACAATCTTGACGATTACGAAAAAAGACCTCCCGTCGTAACTGTCATGGGCCATGTAGACCATGGAAAAACATCCCTTTTGGATGCAATCAGAAAGACAAAAGTTACAGATGCAGAAGCCGGCGGGATTACGCAGCATATAGGAGCTTCCGAGGTATATATAAACAACCAAAAAATTGTATTTCTAGATACTCCGGGTCATGAAGCGTTCACCTCACTTAGGGCAAGGGGCGCCAAAATAACTGATATCGCTGTTCTTGTAGTCGCTGCTGATGATGGTGTGATGCCTCAGACAATGGAAGCGATAAACCATGCTAAAGCTGCTGATGTGCCAATAATTGTTGCTATTAATAAAATCGACAAGGAAAATGCAAATCCCGACAAAGTCAAAAAAGAGCTTGCCGACAACAATCTTCTTATAGAGGAATGGGGTGGCAGCACTATTTGTGTTGAGGTTTCGGCAATAAAAGGCATAGGCATTGAAGATCTTCTAGAAATGATTGTTTTGGTTTCAGAGATGCTGGAACTCAAAGCCAATCCCAAAAGAGCCGCTTCTGGAGTGATAATTGAATCAAGACTTGATAAAGGAAGAGGGCCCGTAGCGACTGTTCTAATACAAAACGGAACTCTCAAAGTTTCAGATTCACTTGTGGCGGGAGCTTGTAATGGAAAAATCAGAGCCATGATAAATGACAAAGGCAAGCGTGTTAAAAAAGCTAAACCTGCAATGGCTGTAGAGATCGTCGGACTTTCGGATTTGCCCACAGCTGGAGAGAAATTCTATGTTGTGGAAGACGACAAGAAAGCCCGATACATTTCCGACCAAAGAAGAATGATGCTCAGGGAAGCAAATTTGCGGAGTGTGCAAAATGTGACTCTGGAAAATCTCTTTGAAAAGATACAAGAGGGAAATGTAAAGGAATTGAATATAATTGTAAAAGCTGATGCTCAGGGTTCTGTTGAAGCTATAAAACAATCTCTTGGAAAAATCAAATCCGAAGAAGTTAATGTAAACATGATCCACGGAGCAGTCGGAACAATAAACGAATCAGACATACTGTTGGCATCGGCTTCAAACGCAATCATCATTGGATTCAATGTAAGGCCCGCTCCTTCAGTTGCTGCTATTGCAAAAAATGAAGGTATAGAGATAAAGACTTACAGGATAATCTATGAGGCGTTGGAAGATATTGAATCGGCCATAAAAGGAATGCTTGAGCCTGTCTATAAAGAAGAAGTTATCGGAAATGCCGAAGTAAGAATGACTTTCAAGGTTCCAAATATTGGCTTCATCGCTGGTTCGTATGTTGTAAGCGGAAAGATTGCAAGAAACGCAAAAGCAAGACTGTTGAGGGACGGAATAATAATCCATGAAGGCGAAATCGGTTCCCTTAGAAGATTTAAGGATGATGCAAAAGAAGTTCAAACCGGATTCGAATGCGGAATAGGACTAAAAAATTTCAATGACATAAAGGTTGGCGATATAATCGAAGCCTTCCAAATTGTCGAGGTGAAGAGAGACTAGAAGGTGAAGAAATGAAGGTTAAAAGAACACAAAGAGTATCAGAGGAAATAAAAAAAATCATAGCAGGTTTGCTTCTAAATGGAATAAAAGATCCGAGAATACCAAAGCTGACAAGCGTGACTCATGTTGAAACAACAGGAGACTACCGTTTTGCATTCATATATGTAAGTGCTTACGACAGCACTCTATCAGATACGGAAATCGTAGATGCTTTAAACAAGGCAAAAGGTTTCTTTAGAAGGGAAATCGGAAAAGAACTTAAATTGAGATATACACCAGAACCCATTTTCAAGGAAGACAATTCTATAAAGAATGGTATAAGAATGAGCCATCTCATTGATGAATTAGGAAAGGAATAAAATGTTTTCCGATATTGTAAAGCGAATTGAGAAAGCAAAAAGAATACTGATAATTCCACATATAATGCCTGACGGAGATACAATAGGTTCTTCAATTGCGTTGAAATTGGCTCTTCAAAAAATCGGCAAAACCGTTTGTGTCCACAATATAGATCCGTTGCCTGATGATATATCGTTCATTGGAACGGAATATATTGCGGATGCAACGGATTTTGTCGCGTCTGCAGATCTTGCAATCGCTTTGGATTCAAGTGACAAAGAACGCCTTTCAATTCCTTTCGATGATATATGCGAATTGGATATTATCAACATAGATCATCACAGGACAAACGAAAACTACGGATTATTGAATTTAGTGTTGCCTGAAGCTTCTGCAACGGGTGAAATCATTTATGGTTTAATTGTTTCGATGGGAATAGAAATGGATGCTGCTATCGCTGAAAACATTTATATTGCAATAGCAACCGATACAGGACGATTCCTGTATAGCAATACCCATCCTGAAACTATGAAAATTGCGGCAGAACTTCTTGAAATCGGAATTGATATTGACAATTTGAATATTCAACTTTATCAAAACCAACCTTTCGACAAGGTGATGTTCGAATCTGAAGCCATGCTTTCATTGAAACTCTATTACGAGAAAAGGCTTTCTGTTTTATGTATTGAAAAGTCTCTTTTCGAAAAATACGGTCTAAACCACACTGCATCCGACGGCATTGTCGAAAGGGCGAGAAATATAAAAGGGGTAGACATTTCATTTCTACTGAAAGAAGTCGATGATACTGTGAAAGTCAGTATGAGATCGAAAGGCGATTTTGACGTTTCCAAAATAGCATCTGTTTTTGGAGGGGGCGGACACAAGAATGCCGCGGGGTTTGTGACTAAGCATGCGATTAGCGAAATTAGAAAATTGCTGATTGAAGAGACGGGGAAACAATATGGGTTCTAAATTGGAATTTGACGGAATTGTAAACGTCATAAAACCTCCGCACATGACATCTCATGATGTTGTGAATCATATAAGGAAGACTCATAACATTTCCAAAGTCGGCCATACAGGCACTTTAGATCCTATGGCATGCGGGTTGATGACCATATGCCTTGGCAAAGCTACCAAAATCTCTGAATTTTTGCTTTCTGAAGACAAATCGTACAGGGCTGAAGTGACCTTTGGGATTAAAACCGACACTCAGGATATATGGGGGAACATAGTTGAAAAATCCGATCAATCCCCAGAAAAGCAGGCATTATTGCATGTCATGGAATCATTCACCGGGAAAATACTGCAAAAACCACCAATGTATTCTGCAGTAAGACACAAGGGCAAAAAGCTTTACGAATTGGCAAGAGAGGGAAAAACCGTTGAAAGAAAATCACGCGAAGTTGAAATAAAATCCTTGGAACTGATAAGTTTCAGCGGATCAAAGGCTACTATCGACGTTCATTGCACCAAAGGAACATACATAAGGACACTTTGCGAGGACATAGGTGAAAGCTTGGGGTGCGGAGGCGCAATGTCGTTTCTTTTAAGGCTAAAATCAGGACCTTTTTCTCTGACCGATGCTGTGCCGTACAATTTTGAAAATTTAACTGATAGAATAATAAAGACAGACAAGGCACTCTATTATTTCAAAGAAATACATTTGGATGAATCCTTTTATATGCGTCTTTACAATGGAAACACAGTAACAATACCTCTTGAATATGAAGAGGGAGATTTCTATAAAATATATTCCGGGAATCATTTTTTGGGAATTGGAAAAGTTTTTTCAATTGACCCAAAAGGCAAATCCGAATTAGTTAAAATTGTTAAATTGCTTGTATGAATCAGGAGAATAAGATGAAAATATTCATGAAAATTAATGAAATCAGCGGAATAGAAGCAAATACTGCTGTTGCCATGGGAACATTCGACGGCTTTCATATAGGACACGATAAACTTGTTATGACTCTATTGGAAATTTCAAAAAATAATAATTTGAAAAGTGTGATTTATACCTTTTCGAATCATCCGAGAGATCTTTTGGCTGACTTGAAAAATCAAACAAAATTGATAATAAGTCCTGAGCAAAAGATGGGTATACTTAAAAAGTACAATCCGGATTATCTTTTGTTTCTTGAATTTGACGACTATCAAAAAAATATTGAGGCCGAAGAATTCATAGAGGAAATACTGATTGGCAAGCTAGGGATAAAACACATAATCGTAGGCTATGACTGGAGGTTCGGGAAAAAAGCGGAAGGGGACGTTAAGCTTCTCAAAACTTATGAATCAAAAGGCTTTTTTAAGGTGGAAGTCATAGACCCCATCAGAATAGACGGACAGATTGTAAGCAGCACTCTGATAAGAAAATATCTTGATGAAGGCCGTGTTGAAAAGGCCAATGAATTTTTAGGGCGTCCCTACGAGCTTTTTGGACATGTTGTACATGGGAAAAGCAATGGAAAGAGAATCGGATTTCCTACAGCCAACCTTTCCAAAGAAACAAATTATTGTACTGTAAAAGAAGGGGTTTATGTTACACTGACATCGGTTTGCGGCAAAAATTATAAAAGCGTAACAAAGGTTGGAAGAAATGTTTCATTTGATGACGATGAATGTTCTGTAGAAACACACATTTTGGATTTCAAAGACGATATATATGGAAAAACAATATCAGTAAGGTTTCTTTCCAGGGTGCGGGACCAAATAAAATTCAATTCATTGACCCATCTTTCCGAAAGAATAGAAAAAGACATAGACTTTGCGAAGAATTACTTTGAAAACATTTACTTTAAAGAACAATTGTGATAGTATAAATCCGCACGGCTGAAACTCTTGCTTTGTTGGGCGAATCACCGACGTCATACAAGGCTGGAGCGGATAAATAAATGGAGGTGAAAAGAATATGTCAATGTCAAAAGAAACTAAGCTCGGAATTATAAACGAGCACAAGACTCACGAGAACGATACCGGTTCCGCCGAAGTGCAAGTGGCCATACTCACTCATGAAATAAACAGCTTGAATGAGCATTTGAAGGAACACAAAAAAGATTTTCACTCACGTAGAGGATTGCTTAAAATGGTCGGCAGAAGAAGAAACATGCTCAACTATTTGAAAAGCAAGGATATCGAACGGTATAGAACACTCATTAAAAAACTTGGCTTGAGAAAATAATTATGAGCGGGATAGCCCCGCTCTATTATTTTATATGATCAAATAAAGGAAATTTGACTTTTTAATAGAATTTTAATATTACAATGAAAAGAAAAGATTTGAAGGAGGAAAACATGATAAAAAGCTTCAAGACTGAAATTGCCGGCAGAACGCTGGAAGTTGAAGTAGGCAGAGTAGCCGAGCAGGCAAATGGAGCAGCTTGGTTGAAATATGGTGACACTGTATTGCTTGTAACGGCTTGCACATCAAAATCTTCAAGAGAAGGAATAGATTTTTTCCCATTAAGCGTCGAATACCAGGAAAAATTATATTCAGTCGGTAAAATCCCGGGTGGATTCATAAAAAGGGAAAGCCGCCCGTCTGAAAAGGCAATATTAACCGATCGCTTGATTGATAGACCGATAAGGCCTCTGTTTCCAGATGGATTCAGAAATGAAGTGCAGGTTGTGGCTTCGCTCTTGTCTGTAGACCAGAACTGCGCTCCGGATATCCTTGCAATGATTGGATCGTCGATAGCGCTAAGCATATCGGATATACCTTTTTACGGGCCTACCGCATCTGTTTTAGTTGGAATGATCGACGGCGAGTTAATTATCAATCCAAGCAATGAGCAAACCGATAAATCTGACTTGCACCTTGTTGTATCTGGCACTGAAGAAGCCATAATGATGGTGGAAGCTGGAGCGAATGAAGTTTCTGAAGAAAAGGTCCTTGAGGCCATATTGTTTGGACATGAGGAAATAAAGAAAATAGTTGCTTTTATCAATGAAATAGTCGCTGAAGTCGGAAAAGAAAAAATGGAAATCGCACTTTTCAAGCCTGATGAGAAAATAGAAAAAGAAATTTTCGATTTTGGTTTTGAAAAATTAAAAGAATCAGTAAAAACAAAAGACAAGCAGGAACGCAAAGAAAAAATGGACGCAATACAGGCGCTGGTTTTTGATGAGTTCATAGAAAAATATCCTGAAAACAAGAACGACATAAACAGCATAATTAAGAGCATGATGAAAAAAGTTGTCAGGGGAATGATTACCAAGGACAAAATAAGACCCGACAACAGGGCTCTAAATGAAGTGAGAGAAATAACATGCGATGTTGGCATACTGCCAAGGACGCACGGATCGGGACTGTTCACAAGAGGACAGACCCAAGCCCTTACAATAACTACACTTGGTTCCTTGGGCGATGCTCAGAGATTGGATGGAATTGGCCTTGAGGAAACAAAAAGATATATGCACCACTATAACTTCCCTCCGTTTTCAGTAGGTGAAGCTGGATTCATGAGAGGACCAAACAGAAGGGCAATTGGACATGGAGCTTTGGCGGAAAGGGCACTTTTGCCTGTAATTCCTTCGGAGGAAGAGTTCCCGTACGCAATACGTCTTGTTTCAGAGGTTTTAAGTTCCAACGGAAGCTCATCGCAGGCTAGCGTTTGCGGAAGTACGCTGTCTCTTCTGGATGCAGGTGTGCCAATCAAGAAACCGGTTGCAGGAATTGCAATGGGACTTATCAAAGAAGATGACGACATATCAATCCTAACTGACATACAAGGTCTTGAAGATTTTCTCGGAGATATGGATTTCAAGGTAGCCGGAACAAAAGATGGTATAACCGCCATACAGATGGATATTAAAATACATGGCATAAATCGCGAAGTTCTTTCAACTGCACTGAAGCAGGCAAGAGACGGAAGACTCTTCATAATGGATAAAATGAATGAGGTTATAGCCGAGCCAAGAATCGAAATGTCTGAATACGCGCCAAGAGTGTTCAGCATGATGGTTGATCCAGAGAAAATCCGTGATATAATAGGCCCTGGAGGCAAGGTTATCAACAGAATTATTGCGGAAACCGGAGCTAAGATGGACATAGACGACAGCGGACGCGTTCTGATTACGGCAAATGACGCCGCAAGCGGAAAACAAGCTATTAAGTCGGTTGAGGATATTGTAAAAGAAGTTGAAGTTGGTGAAATTTATAATGGCAAGATTGTCAAGATAATGCCTTTCGGTGCATTTGTTCAACTCCTTCCGGGAAAAGACGGATTGGTCCATATATCCCAGTTGACTGCTGAAAGACTTGAAAAAGTTGAAGACAAGTTTAATGTTGGGGATGAAATAAAGGTAATTGTAAAAGAAATCGACAAAATGGGAAGAATTAACCTGTCAAGAAAAGCTTTGCTTAATAAGGACAATGACAAAAAATAAAAAAAGCATGACTTCGGTCATGCTTTTTTTTGCCCTTTTGATACTTGCATATGCTAAAATATAAAAAAAGAATGGGGTGGATTAAGCATGAAAGTAAGAATAGTGAATAAATCGAATTTCAATTTGCCGCAATATAAGACATTGGATTCAGCAGGGCTTGACCTTAAAGCATGCATTGCTGATCCTGTAAAAATTGGACCTTTGCAAAGATTGTTGATTCCGACCGGACTCTTTATAGAGATTCCAAAGGGATTCGAAGGACAAATAAGAGCAAGAAGCGGACTTGCCATAAAACACGGGATTGGTCTTATTAACGGAATTGGTACGATAGACAGCGATTATCGCGGCGAAATTAAGATTGCATTGGTCAATATAAGCAATGACGAATTTACAATTAACAACGGCGACCGCATTGCTCAATTGGTTATAAACAAATACGAAAGAGTCGAACTTGTTGAGGTGGAGACAATAGATGAAACCGAAAGAGGAAGCGGCGGTTTCGGTTCTACAGGCATTTAGGAGAATTCCAAAATGAAAAAAAACATTGCTGTTATGAAATTCGGCGGAACATCTTTAATGACATCCAATCAAAGATACGCCGCATCGAAAAGAATTATCGAGATGAAGAACAGCGGCAAGTTTCCGGTTGTAGTTGTTTCTGCAATGGGCAGATTTGGGGATTCCTATGCGACCGACACTTTGATTGGAATGCTAAAAGATGAAAACGAAGCTTGCGATAATCGCAATATAGACATGATTGCATCCTGCGGGGAAACCATTTCAGCCGCTTTGCTTTCTGAGACCATACGTAAAATGGGATACGAATCGGTAGCCTTAAATGGAGCACAAGCAGGCATTTACACCGATTCGAGCTTTGGAGATGCAAAGGTATTAAGTGTGGATGCCGGCAATATGACAAAATGGATAAATAAAGGTCATATTGTTGTTGTAACAGGCTTTCAGGGTGTTGAGCATGAAGGATTTGCTACTACTCTTGGACGAGGAGGAAGTGATTTTTCTGCCGTTGTTTTGTCAAAGGCGCTGAAAGCGGATATCGTCTATATAATCAAAGACGTCCCAGGCGTATTGACTGCAGACCCCAAAATAACGGAGAAAGCTCATTTGATCCAAAAGCTGTCTTACGATGAGCTGTATGAAATGTCTAAAAGCGGCGCCAAAGTTGTCAATTTCAAGGCAGTAACATATGCCAAGGACAACAGCATCGAACTGGTTGTAAAATCATTGTATTCGCCTATTGATGAAAAAGGAACACAGATATCCGGATGTAACCGGAAGGATGCTTTTTCAACAAATGAAGAAAAGCTGCTAACGGCAATAGTATCGAAGGACGGTGTTTTACAGTATGGATTGAAAGAAAGAGACAGCTTCAAAATCATTGATTTGCTCAACCGTCTTTCCAAAAATGAAATAAGCATTGACATGATAAATATTGGAATAGAAAATCAATATTTTACAATAGACGAAAATAATAAAAAGCTTACAGAATCTATACTCAAGAATATTGAACTTGATTACGCACTGCGCAGCGGATGTTCGAAGCTGACTATTGTTGGTCAGGCAATACACGGTGTTCCCGGTGTAATGGCGAAATTATTGTGCTCGCTTGACAAATCAGGCATAGAAGTATTCCAGACTTCGGACTCGAATGCTACAATTTCATGTATAATAGACAGCAACAACATAATTGCAGCAACTGAAAAAATACATGATGTCTTCAAATTATAACAAGGAGGAAAACCCATTGATAAAAAGCATGACCGGATATGGCAGGGGAGAATACGATGACGGCAACGTTTCATTTACTGCCGAAATAAAAACGCTCAACCACAAATACAACGACATTATTATCAGATTGCCTAAAAAACTTTCTTTGTTTGAGGAAAAAGTAAGGAATCTTGTCAAAGAGAAGATAACAAGAGGAAGAGTGGAAATCTATGTCCATATTAATGAAGCAAAAAGCGGAAGCGTTCAAATAAACCCGAATTTCGAACTCATAGACAAACTGATGCAAGCGCTCAATGATATAAACAAAAGATATGATTTTAAAAATAATGTAGGAATGGAGCATTTATTGAAATTTGATGATATTCTTTCGATTGAACCTGTTGAAGAGGACCTTGACGAGCTTTGGTTCAAATTTGAAGCCTGCGTGTCGGACGCATTGAATGATCTTATGGAAATGAGGCGTGACGAGGGAAAAAGGATATCTGTCGATATTATGGAAAGGGTGGATGCGGTAAGTTCGTTCGTTGAAGCCATAAATAAAAGAATCCCCGATGTTGTAAAAGAATATAAAGAAAAGCTGAATCAAAGAATCAATGAACTTCTTTCGGACACAGGAACACAGATAGAAGAAAGCAGACTGGCTCTTGAAGTTGCGGTTTATGCCGACAGGAGCGACATAACAGAAGAAATAGTCAGAATCAAATCTCATTTGAAAGAACTTGAAAAAATTCCTTTC
Organism: uncultured Peptostreptococcaceae bacterium; assembly: GCA_964484935.1. Classification (GTDB taxonomy): domain Bacteria; phylum Bacillota; class Clostridia; order Peptostreptococcales; family BM714; genus BM714. The sequence continues at coordinate 21,699 of CAZAFW010000007.1, read as the reverse complement.
GAAACTGTACCGGTTGGAAGGAAACTCGATTTTTTGATGCAGGAAATGAATCGCGAAGTGAATACCGTAGGCTCCAAATCTCAGGATAATGAAATCACGAGCGTTGTGATTGACTTGAAAAGCGAATTGTCCAAAATAAGGGAGCAAGTTCAAAATATCGAATAGATCATGGAGGTTTTAAATGAATGGAAATGTTGAAACATCTAAGGGATTGCTGTTAGTGGTTTCAGGTCCTTCCGGCGCCGGCAAGGGAACCATATGCAAGGAATTTTTAAAGCGCCGCGATAATGTATACCCCTCAGTATCAACTACAACTAGAAAGCCCCGCAAAATGGAAGTTGACGGTGTGAATTATCATTTTATTTCTGAAGATTCATTCAAGGAACTCCTCGAGAGGGATGCTTTCCTTGAATATGCCAAAGTTTATGGAAATATGTACGGAACAACAAAAAACACAGTCATGGCGAAAATAAACAAAGGAACAGATGTTCTGCTTGAAATCGAAATGCAGGGCGCGAAACAAGTAAAGGAAAAATATCCTGATGGGATTTATATCTTCATTTTGCCTCCCTCATTGAACGATTTAAAGGAAAGGATTCAAAAGCGTGGCAGTGAAACTCCTGAAAGCATGGAAAACAGGCTAAAATCCGCATTTGATGAAATCAGCTTTATTAAAGAGTATAATTATTATATAATAAACGAGGAAATTGAAAATGCAGTCAATGTAATGGATTCGATATATATAGCAGAAAAAAGCAAGGTAAATGTAAACATCAACGATGTAATAAATAGATACAAGGAGGAAAAAGCCAATGCTTAACCCGTCAGTAAATGATTTGTTGGAAAAGATAGATAGCAGATATTCTTTAGTAATTGCAACATCCAAAAGGGCTAGAGAAATAATTCAAGAGCAGTTGGAATCAGAAGGGACATCAATAAACAAGCCTATATCTGCAGCAGTTGACGAATTCTATAATAATAAATTCCATATAGTAAAAAGCGAAAAATAGAGGTGCGCCATGTTAAAAGGGAAAACTGTAGTGATTGGAGTTTCAGGCAGTATTGCAGCATATAAGGCCGCCGAAATCATAAGCCTTCTTAAAAAATTGAATGCGGAAGTAAAAGTTATAATGACAAAATCATCCACCAAGCTTATTGGTGAATGTACTTTGCAGACGCTTTCAAACAATCGCGTATATACAGATATGTTTTCCGAACCTTCCAGTTGGGAAATAGACCACATATCCCTTGCAAAAACTGCAGATGTTTTTTTGATTGCACCGGCTACCGCTAATATAATTGGAAAAATCGCAGGCGGAATAGCCGATGATATGCTGACCACAACAATTATGGCTACAGAAGCGAAAAAATTCATCGCACCCGCAATGAATTCAAAAATGTATTTTAATCCGATTGTGCAAAATAACATGGATTTTTTAAAAAGCATTGATTATACTTTCGTAGAACCAGGCAGCGGAATCCTTGCATGTGGCGACGAAGGCGTAGGGAAACTTGCATCTCCTCAAGATATTGTAGATGTTGTTGCCGGATATTTGACATGCAAACAAACATTGAAAGGCAAAAAGGTTCTTGTCACTGCCGGTCCTACAATGGAATCAATAGATCCGGTCAGATATATCACAAACCATTCATCAGGAAAGATGGGATATGCCATGGCAAGAGAAGCTGTATCAAGAGGCGCTGATGTCTTGCTGGTCAGCGGGCCTGTAAATATTGAACCGCCAAAGTGCTGCAATGTGATTTATGTAAAAAGCGCAGTTGAAATGAATAAAAAAGTTTTGAAGGAAAGCGCAAATATAGACATAATAATAAAATCAGCTGCGGTTTCAGACTATAGACCTAAAAATCCCAAAAATCAAAAAATCAAAAAATCAAATGGCGATCTTGTATTGGAACTTGAACGAAATCCCGACATACTGAAAAATCTTTCTGAAATAAAGAAATCAGGTCAAATCCTCGTCGGCTTTGCCGCTGAAACAGAAAATTTGATTGAAAACGCAAATTCAAAAATGGAAAAAAAGCAATTGGACATGATAGTGGCAAACGATGTGAGCCTGAAGTATTCAGGATTCAAATCCGACAAGAACAAAGCTGTCTTGCTTACAAAAGGCGGAGAGAAAAGAGAACTTGAACTCATGACAAAGCAGGAACTTTCTAAGATAGTTTTTGATGAAATCGAAAAATTGTAATCGGTCCGACTAATTTTGTTTTTTATATAATAAGGAAATGCGGTTTTGAAATCAAGGAGCGGATCTGCTGCTCCTTTTGTATTGGAATGGAGGTTGCGAAAATCATGTATGCTGAAGTTGCATTGATAAGAAATGACAAGGATACTGATAAACTCTATACCTATGGAATTCCAGAATGCTTTGAAAACGAGTTGAACATAGGCGACAAGCTTTCTGTATCTTTCGGCAGAGGGTCAAACCGTCTTATGGGATTTGTCTTCAATATCCACAAATGTGTTCCTGATTTTGAAACAAAGGAAATAATTGAAATTTATTCTCCCATTTATTCATTAAGCCAAAAGCAAATTGATCTTTGCAATTGGATGAGGAAAAAATATGTATGTACTTATGCCCAGGCCATAAAAACCATTTTGCCCCAGGAATTCATCAGGGGGACAAAGCCGGCTTACAAGACGATTCTTGAATTGCCGAAGACAATTTCAAGCGAAGAATCCATCGATTCAAAAATACGTGCCAATGCCAATAAACAAAAAAAAGCTTTGATGTATATTCTATCCAATAGAAATGTTGAAAAAGCTTCACTTATCGAAGCGACCGGCATAACAAGAGGGTCAATAGACAAACTCATTGACAAAGAATTAATTTTATCAAAAAGGATGCATTGTTCCATAAAATCATCGTTCGAGACAGATACAAATGCAGTCAATCACCTTTCAGACAATATGCTTTGTATGCTTGACAGCCCGGAGCGCGAAGCTTGCTATTCGCATTATATCGAACAAGCGGTAAAAAGAATGGAAAGCGTGTTGATTGTTTCAAATGAAATTTCTGAGGCTGAAAGGCTTTTTTCATATTTTTCAAAAAAATATGAAAATTTGAATTCGTTTTTGTACAGTGGAAATCTTTCATTGTCCTCATTGGAATCTATGCAAAAGTCGATTCTTTCAAACAATTCAAATATGGTTTTTGGGACACGAAATTCTGTTTTTTTGCCGTATAAAAAGCTTGGACTCATAATTGTCGACCGCGAAAATGAATATGGGCACAAGTCGGATTCAATGCCCAAATTCCACACAAGCGAAATTGCGGAATTTTTGAAATTTTCGCACAATGCCAGGTTGCTCTGCTCTTCCATAAGTCCATCTATCGGAAACTATTTCAAAAATTCTAAAAGGAATACTTTACATATTGGGAAAAATACGGAAATAGGAAGTTTGAATAGAGTTTCATGTGTGGATATGAAAAAGGAATTAAAAAGTGGCAATAGAACAATGTTCAGCACGATTCTTGAAAATAAGATAACAGCATGTAAAGGAAATGAAAAAGGAATAATAATTTTGTTGAATCAAAAGGGGCACTCTACATCAGTTGCATGCAGATCATGCGGATATGTAATGAAGTGTCCGTCATGCGGTCTTTCGCTTTCATATTATTCAGGGGATGAATCGCTAAGGTGTCCGCATTGTTCCTACCAAATATCATCTGAAACCGTCTGTCCATCATGTGGAAGCAGTTATTACAAGTATTTCGGTATCGGCCCTGAAAAAGTGAATCAGGAAATCGAAAACAGGTTTCCCGGTTTAAATGTTCTTTTGATAAACAGCCGAAAAACAAAGACATATTCATCGCTTCAAATATCAGCTGGGAATTTTAACTCAGGAAAACATGACATAATTATAACTACTGAATTGATTTTGAAAAAGGGTCTGATTAAAAGGCCTGTTCTATTTGCAATATTAAATGCCGACATGTTTCTTTATGGACAGGATTACCAGGCAAACGAAAGGTTTTTTTCTTTGATCAGAAAAATAAGGTCGTCAATTTCCCATAAAGACAGCGAACTCTTGATACAGTCGTATGACCCGTCGCAAATGGCAATAAGGCATGCTGTCAAAAATGATTATGAAGAATTTTACAATGAAGAGCTTGAGTATAGAAGAACACTCAAACTGCCACCTTTCTACAAAATGGCAATTTTCCACATCTTTGGCGATGATGAAGAAAATGTTATCAAATTAGCTAAAAGCTACGCCGATTGTCTAAAGAAAGCTGTTGAAGGCTTGAACATTAAAATTCTCGGACCAAGTAAAAATAACAGTCTCAAATACAAATCAAAATTCAAGTATCAGATTGTGGCAAAATATGCACCTGTTGATATTAACGAATTTATAGGTATAATTAAGTATGTGAATAATAATAAGAGGCAATCTTTCAGAAAGTCGTCCATAAAGCTTTCATACGATATTGATTCGCGATGAAACGAATTGTATAAATTGGAGGTATTAAAATGGCAATAAGAAATGTTCGAAAAGAAGGGGACCCGATACTTAGAAAAAGGTCTAAAGAGGTATCAGAAATAAACGAAAGAATTTCCATTCTTCTGGATGACATGATTGAAACCATGGATGCGGAAGATGGAGTGGGTCTTGCGGCTCCACAGGTTGGAGTATTGAAAAGAGTAATAGTAATCAGAATTGGAGAGGAACTGATACAGCTGATAAATCCGGAAATAATATATGAAAGCGGCGAACAAACGGACATCGAAGGTTGTCTGAGTGTCCCAGGCAGGTCTATGAACGTTAAAAGACCTCTTGCAGTAAAAGTGAAAGGCATTGACCGAGATGGAAAAGAAGTTGAATATGAAGGTTCCGATTTGTTGGCAAGGGCATTTTGCCACGAAGTCGACCATCTGGATGGCATATTGTTCATAGACAAAGGAATTTCTGAAAGCGAATAGGTGAAACCATGAAAATAATTTTTTTCGGAACTCCGGAATTTTCCTTGAAAACTCTCGAGGTCCTAGACAGGCACCACGAAGTTGTATTGGTTGTTACGCAACCCGACAAAAGAAAAGGCAGAGGCAAAAAGATGCAAATGACACCAGTGAAGGAATATGCGGTAAACTCCGGAATTCCCGTTTTCCAACCTGTAAATGTCAATTCTTCCGAATCGATTTCTTTCATGAGGGGATTTTATTCGGATATTGCTGTAGTTGTCGCATATGGACAAATACTAAGCGGGCAAATACTGGATTTGCCAAAGCTCGGCTGTTACAACATACACGCATCGCTCTTGCCTTATTACAGGGGAGCTGCCCCTATAAACAGCGCAATCATCAGTGGAGAAACAAGAACCGGTGTTACAATAATGAAAATGGACAAGGGGATGGATACCGGGGATATTTTGATTTCAAAGGAGATTCCTTTGAACTACAGCGATACAGCGGGTTTGCTTCATGACCGTTTGGCAATCCTCGGATCTCAAGCAATTTTGGAAGCTATCGAAGAATTGGAAAATGGCAATGTGTCTTTAATCCGACAAAATGAAAATCTCGCGACTTATGCCCCCAAGATGTCCAAGAAAACCGGGGAAATAATATGGAGCAAAAGCGCCGAAGAAATAAGAAACCTTATCAGAGGACTGAACCCTTGGCCTCTTGCATTCACATATTGCAACGGAGTGAAAATGAAAATTCTGGAAGCCGATTATGTGAAATGTGAAGATGACCTGCCATGCGGAACTTTGATCAGAATGCATGAGAAAGGGTTTCTTGTAAAAACAGGTCAAGGATGTCTTTCGCTTAAGCGAATTCAGTTCCCAAACAAAAAAGCCATGGACTCGGATGAATATTCCAGAGGCCATACAATCGAACCCGGCACAGTATTCGGGAAATAGTAGGAGGAAAGAACATGTATTATCCTTATGGATTTGAAGGATTGATTTACTTGCTGCCCGCTTTTGCATTGGCACTTTTTGCACAATTCAAGGTAAAGAATACATTCGCCAAATATCTAAAAATTCCAACGCAAAAGGGAATGACAGGTTATGATACTGCAAGAAAAATATTGGACCGCAATGGACTTGAAAATGTCGATATTGAAATCATAGGCGGAAATTTGTCGGACCATTACGACCCCCTCAAAAAAGTGGTACGATTGTCAAATGATGTTGCAAGAGGAGATTCAATAGCCTCAGTCAGCGTTGCCGCACATGAGACCGGTCATGCAATACAGCATTCATCAAACTATGTTCCATTGACACTTCGAAGCATTATAGCGCCAGTAGCGGGCTTTAGCATGAAATTCGTCTGGTTGCTTGTCTTTGCAGGAATATTCCTTCAAATATACGGACTTATAGACATCGGCATAATTCTTTACACTTTCGCCATACTTTTTCACATTGTAACCCTTCCGGTTGAATTCAACGCAAGCTCGAGGGCCTTGGTACAGTTGGAAGAAGCAGGTGTCGTAAACCATGTTGAAATAGATAAATCGAAACGCGTCCTGAATGCGGCTGCTCTGACATATGTTGCGGCCGCGGCAGTATCCTTAGCGCAGCTTATGCGTCTGATAATATTAAGAAACAACCGGAGAGGCTAAATAAATGAAAAAAACCGCGCGACATATAGCCGTAGATTTACTTTCCCGGATTGAATCAAGCAATGCATATTCAAACGAAATACTCGATTCCGCCATAAAGAAGAATTTTCTGAGCGACAATGACCAAAGGCTTCTTGCCAGAATTTTTTACGGTGTACTGGAAAATAGAATATTGATTGATTTTCACATTGGCAATTTGTCCAAGATTCGAATAGGCAAATTGCACGGCAAGATACTCAATTCATTAAGAATAGCAATATACCAAATAATTTTTCTCGACAATGTCCCTGTTTCAGCTGCTGTAAACGAATCAGTTGAAATTGCAAACAAAACCAACAAACACTCGGCTGGATTTGTCAACGGAGTTTTAAGGAATTTTGTCCGCAAATATGAAAAAGGATTATTGCCTTTGCCCGGTGAAGAAAATGGAATAAGGAATATTTCTGTGGAATATTCCCTGCCCAAGTGGCTTGTTGAAGAACTTTTGAAACAGTACGATCTTGCGTCGGTAAAAAGCATGGCAGCTTCAAACAACCAGGTTCCTCCGCTTTCGCTGAGGGTAAATACAATCAAAACTACAAAAAATGAACTCAAGCAAAATCTGTCATCCATAGGAATAGAAACAGAGGAAAGCATTCATGCCGTCGACGGTCTTATTGTAAAAACATCGAAGGATGCGGGCGCAAACGAAAATCAATACTTTTCAAAAGGCCATTACTATATACAAGACGAAGCTTCAATGATGGTTTCGCAATATTTTTCACCAAATTCCGGAGAGGTAGTTTATGACCTTTGTGCGGCGCCGGGAGGCAAGACAACTCATATTGCCCAAATAATGGCGCAATCCGGAAAAATTCGCGCTTTCGATCTGTACAGCCAAAGGATCAAAAATATCATTGATAATTGCAATAGGCTTGGAATTGACATAATAGATGCTGAAAGCAGGGATTCAACCTGCACAGACTACAAATTGTCTGAATCCGCAGACAGGGTTTTAGTTGATGTTCCATGTAGCGGAATAGGAATTTTTAGAAGAAAACCCGAATTGAAGTATAGAATATCTCAAAATGATATTGATGAACTTATAGTCAAACAAAAGAAATTAATTGAAAATGCTGCAGTTTATGTCAGAAAAAACGGATTTGTCGTTTACAGCACCTGCACCGTCAACTACAATGAGAATGACAAAATAATTTTAGACTTTCTTAAACAAAACAAAAGTTTCAAGCTTGTAGACATAAATGAATGCAGATATCCCGCAATTTTCAAAGAGTGCCTTCCCTGCATAAAAGAAGCAATCCATACGTATTCACATAGAGACGGTACGGATGGCTTTTTCATTTGCATGCTTCAAAAAATATGATTTCAAGGTGGCAATATGGATAAAATAGCTATCAGCGATAAAGGCTATAAAAGGAAGAATAATCAGGATTACCATTTTATGGATCCATTTAACCGTTACTTCATATTAGCGGATGGAATGGGTGGGCATAAAGGTGGAGAAATAGCCAGTTACACGGCTGTTTCCGCCGCACATGAATTATTGAAGAACTTTAATGCGGAAGGAATCCATCAACTGGAGGACAAATTGGCCGAGGCTTTCAACGCAGCCAATCAAGCGGTCTACAAAAAATCGCTTTCCACAGATTCATTGAGCGGAATGGGGACAACAATGATTGTAAGCTACTTATACAGCGATAAACTTGTAATTGCCCATGCCGGAGACAGTCGTGCCTATTTGTTTAGTAGCGGCAAATTGTTGCGCCTTACAAAGGACCACTCGCTTGTTCAGGAAATGGTCGAAAACGGAAAACTTGATTCAAGCCAAGCACAAAAACATCCAAAAAGAAATATAATAACTAAAGCTGTAGGCACACAGGATTCAATAAAGCCGGACATTTCTGTAAAAACACTCAAGGTGGGAATATTGACGGATCTTATAATGTGCACGGACGGTTTGACTGATTATGTTACAGACAAAGAAATAGAAAACATATGCCGCGAATTTGGCGCCTTGGACGGCAGCATCAATGAAATGCTCTCTTTGGCATTGAAACGCGGCGGTTTCGACAATATAAGCATTATAGCGGTGCGATTGAATGAACTATCGGGGAGTTGTTCATAAATGATAGGTAAAATACTTGGAAACAGATACCAAATAATCGAAAAAATCGGTGAAGGCGGAATGGCAAATGTTTATAAGGCCAAATGCAATTTACTTAATCGTTTTGTTGCTGTAAAAATATTGAAATCCGAATTTGTTGACGATAAAGAGTTTATTGCAAAGTTCAATAGCGAATCACAGTCAGCGGCAAAATTGTCCCACCCCAACATAGTTAATATTTATGACATTGGCATAGAAGGCGACATTAATTATATAATTATGGAATATGTAGAGGGAATAACACTCAAAGAAGCAATACTTGAAAACGCGCCTTTCGAAAACAAAAGGATAATAGAAATTTCTACACAAATATCAGCTGCTCTTTCCCATGCCCACAAAAATAAAATCATCCACAGGGATATCAAACCCCAAAACATATTGATTACAAAGGACAACCGAATAAAAGTAGCGGATTTTGGAATAGCAAGAGCTGTCAGCGATGCCACCGTAGTCAATACTGCGAATCTGATGGGAACTGTACACTATGCCAGCCCCGAGCAGCTCAAGGGGAGTCTTGTTGACGAAAGAACCGACATATACTCTATGGGCGTTGTAATGTATGAAATGGCCACAGGCCAGTTGCCTTACGACGGAGAAGCTCCAATGACCGTTGCCCTTAAACATATGAACGAGGTTTTAATCCCCCCCATATTGATCAACGAGAATCTTTCGGAAGGCATAAGCGATATAATTTTGAAGTCGATGAACAAAATAACCGCATACCGTTATGAATCAGCACAAGCACTGACCGAAGACCTGTTCTCAGCAGACTCAAATAAAACAGGCTTTTACATTTCGGATATTGACAAGGGAAAAACGACCATATTGCCAAAGATTAAAGGCAATTCCGCAAAACCCAAGAAACGTACAATTAAAAATAAACGTCAAAAGCATGTATATACACTTGCTATACTTGCAGCATTGTTTCTTTCAATAGTCTTTATACTGTTTGCTTCTTATGTATTTTTGAAAGGCAATTTCATTAAAAACGAAGTCCCCGTTCCGTCCTTGGCAGGCATCACTTTTGAAGAGGCAACGAATATACTGTCGGCTAATGGGCTCGATTATGTAGTTTTTGAAGAAAAATACGACCATGAAACAGAAAAAGGGCAAATAATAATGCAGGATCCGGCAGAAGGAGAGATTGTAAAGGAAGGTTATGCAGTCAAATTGACTATAAGTCTTGGCAAACTCAAAACCAAGGTTCCCAACCTATTGAATCTTACCAATACCGAAGCAATAATTGCAATCGAAAACAACAAACTTGCAGTCGGTGAAATAGATTATGTATACAGTGATCTGCCAATGAATATTGTCATCAGTCATTTCCCCGAATCTGGAGAGTTTGTCGACGAATTCACGCCCATAGACCTTTTACTAAGCCAAGGTCAGGATGTACAAACTTTCATAATGCCTAACCTTGTAGGTAGAACTCTTGATTCAGCTAAAAGCAATCTTGCTGAACTGGGTCTTTCTGTAGGGAACATTACTTTTGAAAACAGCGAATCGGTCGAAAAAGACCGAATAATAAGGCAGAGCGTTTCTTCCGGGACGGAAATTGCACAAAATACTTCAATAAACCTTTTGGTAAGCAAAGGATCGGCTTTTCAAGAAGAAACTTTTTCAAAAAATTTGATTATTCCTTTAAGTTTCAGCTCAGAAGAAGCTCAAGTTAAAGTCGTTATGACTGATGAAGATTCCCAGACTGTAATTTTCAATGATTCGGTAAAAAAAGCGGATCAAAGCCTAAGCCTTGATATTGAAGGAAAAGGCAAAGTTCTCGTAGAGGTTTTTTTCGATGGAACTTTAGCTTTTTCTAAAGAAGAGATTTTTGAATAAGGAGGTTCCATGGAAGGAAAGGTTACTAAGGGAATAGGCGGTTTCTATTATGTGGCAGACGGCAATTCGACAATTGAATGCAGGGCAAGAAAAAAAATCAAAACAGGACAAGGCCGAATACTTACCGGAGACAATGTTTTATTCTCAATAGAAAAACATGGGTGCGTAATTGAAAAAATTCTGACGAGAAAAAACAAACTTAGCAGGCCTCCGGTTTCAAATGTCGATCAGGCAATGATTGTATTTTCTGTCGATTTTCCCAAGCCAAATTTTCTTTTTCTGGACAAACTGATTATTAATTGCGAAATGGAACATCTCGATATTTTGCTTTGCTGCAATAAAGTCGACTTGGACTCCGATGCTGAAATTGCAGTCCGCAATCACTTCTTGAACACTGGTTATGAAATTATTTTTTCAAGCGCTAAAATGAATATAGACATGTACAAAATTCAAAGCAAGCTTGAAAACAGGACAACAGTACTGGCGGGACCTTCCGGAGTTGGAAAGTCGTCCATAATAAATACGCTCGAACCCCATATGGATTTGTTGACTGGAAGCATCAGCTTGAAATTAAAAAGAGGGAAACATACGACAAGGCACACAGAACTTCTCAAGACAGGAAAAAATGGTTTTGTACTGGACACTCCGGGCTTCACATCTCTTGAAATTGAAAAACTTGATTACGACGAAGTTAAAGAGTATTACCCGGATTTTCTGAATTTCAGCAATTTGTGCAAATTCAAAAACTGCAATCATATAAACGAGCCCGGATGCCAAATTAAACATCAAGTGTCAATAGGCGGCATAAGCTCAACAAGATACAGCAACTATAAAACAATAATAGACGAATTGAAAAATACAGGGAGGTACTGAATATGAAATTGTCGCCCTCGCTTCTGTCCGCAAATTTCGCGAATTTGGAAAAAGACATAAGAGAAATGGAAATAAATGGGGTTGAAATGCTTCATATCGATGTCATGGATGGCCATTTTGTGCCCAATATAACAATTGGCCCGGTTGTCGTCCAGTCGATAAGAAAGATAACTGATTTAGAATTGGATGTTCATCTGATGATCTCAAATCCGGGACAGTATATAAATGCTTTTGCCGATGCCGGTGCAGATATATTGACTATACATTCAGAAGCGGATATACATTTGCACAGAACCCTTTCAATGATTAAGGAACTGGGAATCAAAGCTGGCGTTTCAATCAATCCATCCACTCCGATTTTCATGGTTGAAGAAATAGCAGAAATAATGGATTTGCTTTTGATTATGTCCGTAAACCCGGGATTTGGAGGTCAAAGCTTCATTGAAAAAAGTCTCGAAAAAATATATAAGGCCGATCAAATGAGAAAGAACCGAAAACTTGATTTTCTAATTGAGGTTGACGGTGGAATCAAACCGTCAAATTCTTCCAAAGTCTTAAGTGCCGGAGCTGATATACTTGTGGCGGGTTCAGCAATATTCAAAGGAAGGCGAATTTCGGAAAATATACGTCTTTTTAATGAATCAGCCAAGAGGACGGACAAATTATGAAATGCTTGATTGTAGGAAACGGAGAAATTAAAAACAGCAAATGGCTTTCAGACAAGGCAAAGGATTATTGTCCCGATTTTATAATTGCCGCCGACGGCGGATACAATAATTTGAAAAGAGCCGGCATAGCTCCAAATCTTCTGCTTGGAGATTTTGATTCCATTGGACAAGTCCCTGACAACTGTCAATTTGAAATAAACAAATTCCCAAAAGAAAAGGATTTTACGGACATTGAATTGGCAATTGAATTTGCTTTGAAAAAGGCTTGCAACCATATTTGCCTTGCAGGGGCAACCGGTTCACGCCTCGACCACAGCATCGCCAACATATTATTGCTCCGTAAATTGCTTGAGTCTTCCATCGAGGCTGAAATCGTAGACGAGCACCATGAAATATTTTTGGTAGAAGGACGAAAGAACCTTTCTAATCGCAATGGTTCTTTGCTTTCGCTATTGCCGCTTGACCCGGTCGTAAGTGGCATATGTCTCAAGGGTTTTAAATATCCTCTTGTAGATGCAACATTAAAAATGGGCGAAACTCGTGGAATAAGCAATGTTTCCATATCCGTTGATTGCGAAATTTCAGCTGAAACAGGTGTTTTGCTTGCAATAATTGCCGATAAAAAACTATAAAAAAAATCTACCATATGGTAGATTTTTTTTATATCGCTCTTTCAACTTTGCCTGATCTCAAGCATCTTGTGCATACTGAAATTTTCTTTGGAGAACCATTTACAATGGCTTTAACTTGCTTGATGTTGGGCGCCCATGCTCTTTTGGCATGTTTATTTGAGTGGCTTACCGCATTTCCGGTAATTTGACCTTTGCCACATATATCACATTTTCTGGACATTTAATTGACCTCCTTTAATGAGTTTTAAATTGCAACACAGCTATTCTATCAAATATAAAATTTGTTTTCAATGGAAATGTTGAAATCAAAATTTTTATATGATTAAATACAAATGATTGATAATCCAATCATGATACTGTATCATTATATAAGAGTTTTCAATAGGGTGCAAGTGAAAAAGGAGGATTCCATGACTGCTCAATTAAAAAACGAATACGGCAGCATTTTCATTAGCAATGATGTAATTACAAATATCATAGGAATATCTGCAATTGAATGCTATGGTTTGGTCGGAATGGCTTCAAAATCAGCAACTGACGGCATTGTAAGACTTCTAAAGAAAGACAATCTCAGCCAAGGAGTTAAAATCGACATCGATGAAAACAACAATATTGCAATAGATTTATTTGTCATTGTACAATTTGGTACTAAAATTTCTGTAGTAGCTGAAAATATTATCGAAAAAGTAAAGTATTCCGTAGAAAATTTTACAGGATTGAATGTGCAAAAAGTCAATGTAAACATCGAAGAAGTAAGAGTACAGGAATTTTAGGATTGGAGGGCTTATTTTGAAAATAGACACCATAAGCGGTGATATATTATTGGATATGTTCAAGCAGGCATCTGCCGCTTTGAAAACAAACAAGGACCATGTAAACGATTTGAATGTTTTTCCGGTTCCTGATGGAGATACGGGGACAAACATGTCTATGACTTTTGAATCGGCTTTAAACGAAATGAACAAACTTGACGAGATTTCCATTTCGAATGTGACCGGAGCCTCCTCTAACGGGTCTCTAATGGGGGCCAGAGGAAATTCGGGTGTAATATTGTCGCAAATATTGCGTGGATTCCACAAAGGATGCAGCGGTAAGACATCTTTGAACACGATTGACTTTTCAAACGCCTTGGTACATGCTGCCGATACTGCATATAAAGCGGTAATGAAGCCTGTAGAAGGAACCATATTGACTGTAGTCAGAGCCGCGGCGGATTCATCTGTTGCCGTTTCAGAAAAAACACATTACTTCGACGAATTCCTTAAGGAAGTAATTGAAGATGCCGACAGTGCTTTGTCGAAAACACCGGAGCTTCTGCCTGTCCTCAAGCAAGCTGGAGTTGTTGATGCAGGAGGTCAAGGACTGGTTTATATACTCAAGGGCTTCTATGGAGCCATCATAGGTGAGAAAGTGAAGGAAATAGAGACTGAATTTCAACACAAATTATCAAATGAATTGACTCCCGCCGAAAACACCGAGTATATTGAATTCGGATACTGCACTGAATTCATAGTAAAGGGAACAAACCTGTCGGATTCCGACTTAAAGAGAGAAATCTCGGGATTTGGCGATTGCATGCTGGTTGTGGGACACGATGAAATGCTTAAGGTTCATATTCATACCAACGAACCCGGCTTGGTAATGCAGAAGGCCCTTTCTTTGGGAGAACTTATAGATATAAAGGTCGACAACATGCGCTATCAGCACAATGAAAGGCAATACAGCGAAGATATCGCCTCAAATGAAAAAGAAACGCCGCCAAAACCATACGGAATAATGGCGGTAGCAATGGGCGATGGAATCACAGAAATATTCAATGATTTGAATGTTGACAAGATTATTGAGGGCGGACAGACCATGAATCCAAGCACAGAAGAATTGCTCTCCTCCATCGATGATATAAATGCCGATGAAATCATAATTTTGCCAAACAACAGCAACATTATTCTTGCTGCGCAACAGGCTCAAAAAATTTCAGAAAGCAAAATTTCAATAGTTCCAACAAAAACAATACCGCAGGGTATCACGGCAATGCTGTCTTTCAATCCGGATGCCGGAATCGATGAAAATATTCTTAATATGACCGATGCAATGAAAGAAGTGAAAACGATACAGATAACCTATTCGGTCAGGGACTCTTTCTTCAATGACATTGAAATAAAGAAGGACGACATATTGGGAATATTCAACGGCGACATTGTAAGTGTCGGTGAAGACATAAATGCCGTTACTCTTGAAGTATTGGAAAAAGCTGTTGATGAAGATGACGAGATAATAACGATATATTACGGCAATTCCATAGAAAGTGACATGGCCCAGGAACTTTTAAAGAAGATAGAAGGCATAAACGATGAAATTGATATCGAAGTGTATGAAGGCAAACAGCCAGTATACCATTACATCATTTCAGTGGAATAAATACTGCAAATGCACAAACATTCATTATAAACCAATAAATATATTCCATGGGCCAGCTTAATGCTGGCCTTAGAGATTGGGCGTTTAAAACCATGCATTTTAGTTGCGGGGTGATGATTTGGAAAAAAGCGACATATTGAACGTACCTGGCATCGGGCCAAAGAAAAAGGCGTTGCTCCGTTCCTTGGGAATAAATGAGCTGAAGGATTTTTTGTACTATTTTCCAAATAAGTTCAAGAACTATTCAAAGGTGACAAAAATATGCAATTTGATTGATTCAAAACCAAGCACAATAAGAGTCAAGGTGCGCAAATCCATGTCCAAAAGATCCAAAGGCGGGAAGTCTTATCTGCTTGTCCATTGCTTTGATCCAACCGGAGAATTGGAAATTGTCTTTTTTAATTCTCCCTACATATTCAAACGAATTAGAGAGGGCAATATTTATTTATTTTATGGAAAAGCCACATCAAGATATTCCCGGGTTCAAATGGTCAATCCCGAATTTGTAAATCCGGAAGAACTTGGCAGAATTTTGCCTGTCTATAAAACCCTGCCCGGTTTGTCCCATAAGGATTTTAGAAAGTGCGTTTCTTATGCTCTTGAAAAATCATGTGATTCAAATGAATTGCTTCCAGAAAAAATAATTCGCTCACGGAAATTTGAAGCGCCGCTTAAAACATTGGAAACCATGCATTTTCCTTTGGATTCCAATGAATATAGAAGAGCTTTCGAAAAACTCGTATACATGGAATTTTTCATGCTCCAGATGACAATTCTTAAAATGAAGAAAACCAGACTTTTGGAATCATCGGTTGCATCCATGAAAAATTTCATTCCGAAAGATGAGAAAACCGTTAAAATGCTTCCATTTGAGCTTACCGAAAGCCAGTTGAAGGTAATGTCCAAACTTTCCCTTCTTTTGCATCGAAAAAATTGTCCCAAAATTCTTTTACAGGGCGATGTCGGAACAGGAAAAACATTGATAGCTTTCCTGGCGGCCATACAGTCCCACAAAAGCGGATACCAGACAGCAATAATGGTTCCAACCGAATTGCTTGCCGAGCAGCACTACAACTCTTTCATAAAACTTTTCGGCAAGGGAGAAATGAATGTTGGAATTCTGACCGGAAATTCTGAAAGCAAATCAAAATTAAAGGAAGAGCTAAAGAAAGGAAAATGCCATCTTGTCATCGGCACACATGCAATAATCCAGGATGATGTGGCTTTTGACAATCTTGGCTTGATAATTACAGATGAACGGCATCGCTTTGGAGTTGATCAACACGATTCTCTTGTCAAAAAAGGATCCTCGCCCCAAATTATCGTCATGTCTGCGACTCCAATTCCAAGAACAATATCAGAAATAATTTTTGGCGACATGGAGATCCTCCGCTTGACTGAAAAACCCAACAAGCCACTTAGGCCTGTCAAGACTTTGCTTTCAGCAGGGGAAAGCTCCAGGCAAGAAATGCATGAACACATGCGACTTGAAATGCTCTCAGGAAGACAAGTATATTATGTGTGCCCTCGAATAGAGAATGAAGACAATTCCATCGCTTCGGTTGAAGGAACATTCGAACATTTTAGGAATCTAGTATTTAGTTCTTTTAATATTGCAGCTCTACACGGCAGATTGCAGCAATCCGAAAAAAACAGAATAATGCAGGCTTTCCGAAACAGGCAAATAGATATGATTGTATCGACAACCGTAATCGAAGTGGGCATAGATGTGCCAAATGCCACAATTATGGCAATTGATTCATTCGAACACTTTGGACTCGCTCAAATACATCAATTGCGCGGAAGAGTCGGAAGAGGAAATCATGATTCCTTTTGTTATCTGGCAACCGATAAGAAAGACGAATCTACAATAGAAAAAGCGAAACTCCTAAAAAAATGCAGCGACGGTTTCGAAATTGCCAAGGAAGACATGAAACTCCGCGGACCCGGCCATGTTTTTTCACTGAAACAACATGGGTTTCCGGAATTCAAACTCGCCGACATGTTCAAGCACTATAATACCCTTATAAAAGTTCAAAAGGATATAGAAACAGTTTATGGTGACAGCCTTGAAGATCTTAGCATTTCACCGGATTTGGAAAGATCCATTGATTTATATGCAAAACAAATTAAAGAAATAAATTTAAAGCAAGGAGGCATATTATGAGAGTTATTTCAGGAAAATACAGGGGAATGAACTTGAGCGGGCCGGAAGGAAGCGATACTAGACCCACTTCAGACAGAGTGAAGGAAGCCCTTTTCGATATTTTGATGTGGGATGTTGACGGCAGCAGATTTCTTGACCTTTTCGCCGGTACCGGGGGAATAGGAATAGAAGCTTTAAGCCGAAACGCAGAAGAAGTGGTTTTTGTCGATTTCGACGGCAGCGCTTTAAAAATTTTGAAAAGTAACCTTGCAAAAATCGACGAAAAAGAAAATTATGATATTCTGCACAATGATGCCTTTCGGGCGGTAGACACTCTTTCTTCACGTGGAAAGATTTTTGACATAATATTTCTGGATCCTCCTTACGCCATGGAGGAAACACTGGAACTGATTGAGAATATTTTCGATAGAGAAATCATTGCAAATTATGGTAAAATGGTTGTTGAACATGACAAAAGGAAAGAAATGCCTGAAAATATTCGGGGATTGATTAAGCTAAAACAAAAAAAATATGGAAATACCATGCTTTCAATTTATGGAATGGAGGAAAATTAAATGCAATCGGCTGTTTATCCCGGCAGTTTTGATCCAATAACAAATGGACATCTTGATATAATACAAAGAGCATCTAGCGTTTTCGACAAGGTTGTTGTAGGTGTTTTGCATAATCCTAACAAAAAACCTTATTTCGACATTGAAGAAAGGGTCGAAATTATCAGAAAGGTGGTCGAACCTTACGGCAATGTCGAAGTAACCAGTTTTGAAGGACTATTGGTTGATTTTATGAAAACAAAACCTGATTACGTCCTTGTCAAAGGCCTTCGAGCTTTTTCGGATTTCGAATATGAATTTCAAATGGCGATGATGAACAGAAAACTTGACGAATCAATAGAAACACTTTTTATGATGACAGGCAACCGCTATTCGTATGTCAGTTCAACGCTCGTAAAGGAAATTTTTCTTCTCAATGGAAATATTGAGGAACTTGTTCCCCCATTAGTATATGAATCATTGAAAAACAAGAAAGAGAGGTCCTTGATATGAGTGTATTGAAACTTTTAGAAGAGATTGAAGAAATGATTGAAACTTGCGCAAACCTTCCTTTGTCAGGCAAGGCCTTGATAGACCGCGGCGATTTTCTTGACATACTTAAAGAAATCAGGATTGTTTTGCCCGATGAAATAAAACAAGCTCAATGGATAAAACAGGAAAGGACTTCAATAATTGAGGAAGCTCAAAATGAGTCCGGGTCAATGATTGAAAAGGCAAAACGAGAATCTGTCGAGATGGTTGAAAAAGCAAGGATTGAATCAGATGAAATGATGTCGAAAGCAGAAGAACATGTCCGCTCTCTTATTGAGAATGATGTCATAGTGAAAGAATCAACAAAAAAAGCAAAGGGAATCATCCAAAACGCCGAAGAAACAGCAGAAGAGATAAAATCCGGTTCGCTTAAATACTCCGACGCCATTCTCAAAAATTTGCAGGAGAATATTTCCGATATAATGGAAACACTGGAAAGAAACCGAATCGAACT
Organism: uncultured Peptostreptococcaceae bacterium; assembly: GCA_964484935.1. Taxonomy (GTDB): domain Bacteria; phylum Bacillota; class Clostridia; order Peptostreptococcales; family BM714; genus BM714. The sequence continues at coordinate 2,813 of CAZAFW010000007.1, read as the reverse complement.
TAAGAATATGAAGGGGAAATAAGAGGCTAAGGTCTATTAAAAACATCCAAACGAGTCCGGCATTGAAAAACCGACGGATTTGGATGTTTTTTGTTTTGCATTCTATTTACCTTGAATGTAAGGATCTCTTACCCTGTCCTGCCTTTCCACCAATTTACAGCCTTTCCACATCATAAGCAGCATATAGAAGTCTGTTGCCTTCATATCGTATTCAAGCATTCTACGAAGCAATTCGCTGTCTGGCTTTTGGCGGTTTAAATTCGTTATTATCAATGTATCCGATTTTTTCTTAATTTCCTTAAGCAGATGCTTTCCTTTGTCGTTAAATCCCAGAACCCTGGCATAATGCATGTCTGCATTTCTAAATTCATTGAGTTCGTTTTTTTTAAGATCCATAAGCAAATGCAAAAGCAATCTTTGTACAGAGGATCTGGGATATCTTTTCGATTCCACCATTTTTATGAACGATTCATAATACAATGAATTGTAAGCAGCATCCTTGAGCCTGTTTTCAAGGCCCTCGCGCATTCCCGCGACTAATGCGAGCTGCTCACTCCCTGCGGCCCTTATCTTGTACTGGAGACAATTGAAAAGGTCTTCTTTCCTGGGGTATGAAACACCGCGTGACTCAGAGTCCTTTAAAATATTGAAGCTTTCAAGCGGCATCGTTATTTTTACGTCTTCGATGCCTCCTTTGTAAAGCTCTTTTCTTATTGCTGTAGCGCTGCAAAATGAATGCTCGTCCAGACTGATTTCATTGAATCTTGAGCCCACTCTTTTTACAGGCACAAAATCCATTGAGCTTCCTATCCTTTTTGCGGCTTTTATATACTCTACTGCAAGTATGTTGTTTGAATGCCTGAGGACATCGCCCAATCCTGGAGCTGTCTTTTCCAATGCCTTTTCTCTTGCCAAAGGAAATGAAAGCCCTTCTGAAAGATACATTTTCAAGTCGCTCTTGAAATCGTCATTTTCCTCTGCAAGAAATTCTGCGGCATTTTCGATTTGTTCCGCTGAGCCAGTCTCGGAGCCGTAAGAGACGCATTCTACAATTCCAAGCGATTCTAGAAGCTTAACTCCGGCTTCTCCAAAATATTCCGCGCTCGAAGTTGCGAAAACAAAAGGCATCTCAAAAACCAGGTCTACCCCGTTTGCAACTGCCATTTCCGCTCTTGCCCATTTGTCGACTATTGCAGGCTCTCCCCTTTGAACGAAATTTCCGCTCATCACCGCAATTGAATGTGTCGAACCGGTAAGTCTTTTAGATTCATTCAAATGATGCATATGTCCCAAATGGAAAGGATTGTATTCGGCTATTATTCCAAGAACTTTCACTCAAACCACCTCTTTAACCCATTATAACTTATCTATTGGCCTTTTACTAAATCTTTGACTTGAAATCCTGCTGATTTACTAATAGAATGATTATGATTGATAAAATGGTAAATATATTACATAGGGGGTAACAAACATGAAGGTATTAGTAGTGAACTGCGGAAGTTCATCCTTGAAATATCAACTGATTGATATGACAGATGAATCCGTAATGGCAAAAGGACTTGTAGAACGCATAGGAATCGAAGGATCTATTCTAACACATGAATCTGCCGGAAAAGATAAAAAAGTAATAGAAGAACCGATGAAAGATCATAAAAAAGCTCTTGAACTTGTTTTGGCGGCTGTTGTAAATAAAGAGTACGGGGCCATTGAAAGCATGGATGAAATCGAAGCCGTTGGACACAGAGTAGTTCACGCAGGTGAAAAGTTCAGCGATTCCGTTGTTATAAACAATGATGTGATAGCGGCGCTTGAAGAGTGCATAGAGCTTGCTCCTCTACACAACCCGCCAAATCTTATCGGAATACGCGCTTGCATGGAACTTATGCCGGGCATTCCCATGGTTGGAGTATTTGATACGGCTTTCCATCAAAGCATGCCGGCTTCATCATACATCTACGCACTGCCATACGAGTATTATGAGAAATACGGTGTGAGAAAATACGGCTTCCACGGCACAAGCCACAAGTATGTTGCGCAAAGAACAGCATCCATCCTTGGTAAAGATCTTGATTCTCTCAAAATAATCACATGCCACCTCGGAAACGGAGCAAGCATAACTGCAATTGACAATGGCAAGTCCGTCGACACAAGCATGGGCTTCACTCCGCTTGAAGGATTGGTAATGGGAACTAGAAGCGGCGACCTCGACCCTGCCATTATCACTTTCATAATGGAGAAAGAAAATCTTTCAATAGACGAAATGAACAATCTTCTCAACAAGAAGTCGGGCGTATTGGGAATTTCCGGCATAAGCAGCGATTTCAGGGACATCGAATCGTCTGCCAAGGAAGGCAACGAAAGGGCCCAGCTCGCACTCGACAAATTCAATGTCAGAGTCAAAAAGTACATCGCCGCATGCGCCGCTGTAATGGGCGGAGTAGACGCTATTGTATTTACAGCAGGACTTGGAGAAAATTCAATAAGCGCTCGCGAAATAATTTGCAGCGGCTTTGAATTCATGGGCCTTGAGCTGGACAAGGAAAAGAACAATGTCCGAGGAAAGGAAGCCATTGTAAGCAAAGACTCGTCAAAAGTTAAAATTCTTGTAATCCCTACCAATGAAGAATTGATGATTGCCAGGGACACATTGGAATTGTTGAAATAAGTTGTGCTTGACAAACCTTCATGCAATTTATATAATAGGGGTTGTGTCAAATAGAATAAAATTAGTTGAATATAAATCAATTCCATTTATTTAAAGCAAGGAGGTGTCGTAATGGCAGTACCAAAGAGAAAAATCTCTAAAGCCAGAA
>CAZAFW010000006.1:0-57510 GCA_964484935.1 uncultured Peptostreptococcaceae bacterium | reverse complement strand
GGGAGTAATAGGGTCGGCCGTGGCAGCGGGCGTAATGCTTTCACTTTTCGGTTAAATGAACCCCCCCCATAATAGTTTGAAGGGAAGGACGCTAAAAAGGTCCTTCCCTTCATTTTTTGAAAGACTCAAAAAAACCAAAGAAGCCTAAGCCATAATTGGTGAAGAATGCGTTAAACCTATGATATCATGTAGTATAAACTGCTCATTCGGAGGATTGGAAATATGAAAATGCAACTGAAGTACGGGAAAGGCAAACTCTATTTCGAAATTGATGCAAAGAACTATATGGGGACTCTGCTTCCAAACGAAAAAGAGCACGGCCTGACGGGAAAGGACGAAGTTATAAGGGCGCTCGAAAACCCAATCGGCACAAAGAGGCTCAGCCAAATCGTTTCAAAGGGCGAAACGGTAGCAATAGTGACAAGCGACATAACAAGGCCCATGCCCAGCAAAACTGTATTGCCGCTTGTGATAGGGGAGCTTAAATCGGCCGGGATAGAGGAAGAGGACATAAGTGTGGTATTCGCTCTCGGAAGCCACAGGAGGCATTCGGAGGAAGAAAAGAGGATGCTGGCAGGCGACGAAATATTCGAAAGCCGCATTAACCTTTTAGACAGCGACCCAAGTGACTGCGTAAAGCTGGGAGTCTGCAGAAACGGGACACCTGTCGATATATTCAGGCCCGTTGCAGAGGCGGATCGCGTAGTTTGCCTGGGAAATATCGAGTACCACTATTTCGCGGGATACTCGGGCGGGGCCAAGGCCCTGATGCCCGGGGTGTCCAGCCGGAGGGCAATACAGATAAACCATTCCAACATGGTCAAGGAAGAGGCCAGGGCGGGCAACATGGACACAAATCCCGTCAGGCAGGACATAGACGAGACGGGAAGCCACATAAAAATAGACTTCATAGTCAATGTTGTCCTAAACAGCAAAAAAGAGATAGCAAGCGCCGTGGCGGGCGACTATTTAAAGGCCCACAGGAAGGGCTGCAGCTTGCTCGATGCCATGTACGGGGTAAGGATAGAAGAAAAGGCCGATATCGTAGTGGTTTCTCCCGGGGGTTATCCCAAGGACATAAACCTTTACCAGTCCCAGAAGGGCCTCGACAATGCAAAGCATGCCGCGCGTGACGGGGGCATTGTGATTCTTGCGGCATCTTCCAAAGAGGGCTTCGGGGAAAAGACTTTCGAGCAGTGGATGAAGAACATGACTCCCGACCAGATGATAAGAGAGACAAGGGAAAATTTCAAACTCGGAGGCCACAAGGCGGCTGCGATTGCCATGATTCTAAAGAAGGCAAGCATATTCATGGTTTCCGACCTTGACAAGGACACCGTGAACAAGATTGGCTTCAGGCCCTTCGATACGGTGCAGGAGGCTTTGGATGCTGCAATAGATGAGCTTGGAGAAGATTCCAAGGTCCTGCTTCTTCCTCTTGCCGGTTCGACACTTCCGATATTTTCTTCTTGAAGAATGCGAAATTGACAGCTTAATAAAACGACTCTGCCTGCGTGGCATGAATATAGGTTGAATTATGGCTGACTTTAGTTTAGAATATATAATGAAACTATGGATTTGAGGTTTGCCGCGCTAGATGGGGAGATAGCGGTGCCCTGTAACCTGCAACCCGCTACAGCAGGATTGAATTCCTTTCCGAGGCATCAATTTTTTGGGGTCTGCCCTTAGTAAGTAGTGTTGAAGATCGGGTCCTGCGCAATGGAAACCTGTGAACCTGGTCAGGTCCGGAAGGAAGCAGCCATAAGTGGGATCTTTCATGTGCCGCAGGGGCTCCTGGTCGGAGCCAACTGCTGAGGTAACGCCTGGGGGATTATGTCGGAGTCAGGTGCGCGGCATTAATTTGATAAAAATGAGGTTGCCCGTCCACCCGGACGGGTTTCTTTATGGAGATTGCGGCCTAAAGGCGGCATCAAGTGGTAGAGCAGCCGTTTTTATTGTATAATCTTATTAGATTGCAAGGAGGTGCATCACTTGTCTTATACGGCTTTGTACAGAAGGTACCGACCACTGGTTTTTGACGACGTCATAGGACAGACGTCCATAATTGAAACCTTGAAAAACCAAATCAGCCAGGGAACAATAGCCCATGCCTATCTTTTTGCGGGAATAAGGGGAACGGGAAAGACATCTACGGCCAAAATCCTTTCAAGGGCCATAAACTGCCTACAGCCCGACGGTAGCGAGCCCTGCAACAAGTGCGAGATTTGCAAAGGCATACTGAGAGAGTCCATAATGGACGTGGTCGAAATTGACGCCGCATCCAACAACAGCGTGGATGATGTGCGCGAGCTTAGGGAAAATGCGCGTTACGCACCTTCAAAAGCCAAAAACAAGGTTTATATAATAGACGAGGTGCACATGCTTTCGAAGGGAGCCTTCAACGCACTGCTCAAGATACTCGAGGAACCGCCCTCGCATACGGTTTTCATACTGGCGACCACCGAACCCGAAAAAATACCCGAAACAATAAGGTCCAGGTGCCAGAGGTTCGACTTTAGGCGGGTCGGCCAGGAGGCTTTGCTAAAAAGGCTCAAGGACATCCTGACAGACCTGGAAACAGCTTTCGACGAGGATGCCTTAAGCACAATAGTCAGAAACGCCGACGGAGGAGTCAGGGACGCTCTCAGCATACTGGACCAATGCCTGGCCTTTTCACAGGACGCAGTCACCATGGAAGTAGTGCAGAGGGTGCTTGGCGTTTCCGCCGACGGATTCATATTTGAATTTATGGACAGCATAATTGATGGGGACGCCGACAAGACATTCGAAAAGCTTGAAGAGATTTTTTCGGCGGGCAAAGAGACAAACCAGTTTCTCAGGGACCTGACCCAGCATATGAGGGCTCTGATGATTTCGGGCCTTAAGGAATCGGCGGGCAAGATACTCTCTGTCGGGGACGAACATCTCGAAAGGCTCAGGAAACAGCGCGGAGCAGCCAAAACAGCCTTCATACTGAGAAGCCTGGACCTTCTTTCGGATTACGAATACAGGATAAAGTATGCCCCCGAGCCCAGGATACTTCTCGAGATGCTTATCCTCAGGATGCTAAGGCCCGAGTACGACAATTCGCTCGACTCGGTGCTCCAGAGGCTTGAAAAAGCGGAAAGAGACCTGAAGGAGCTAAAGAAAAGCGGTATTCGCCCCGCGGAGCAAACGCCCAAGGCGGAAAAGCTAAAGGCCGAGACTGCCGAAAGGGCAGAAAACAAAAAACCTGCCGCCAAAAGGCCCCTTCCCCAAAAGGAAAAAGTTCAGAAGGCCCAAGAGGCAAAAGAAGAGGCCGCCGCAAGCACTTTGGACCCGAATGAAATGCTGTCCGGGGAGACAATATATTTTTCGGACCTCATGGACAAATGGAAGGACATACTGCTCGGGGTAAAAGAGAAAAGCAAACTCACCCACGCCCTACTCAGGGAGGCTGTCCCCAAGGACATAGTAAACGGTAAGTTGGTCCTGCTTTTCAAGGACGGCTACGATGTTCACATGAACAAATTAAGCGGACAGGCAAACAAGAGCATGATTGAATCCGTGCTTCAGGAAGAAGCGGATTGCTGCTTGAAAATAGAATGCGTAATGCAGGACTCATGGAGCTCTCAAGTATCGCCGGTTGATGAGGAGTCCAGGATAAAGGAAGTTTTTAAAGAGTTTGAAGGCATAATAGAAATAGAAGACTGAAGACATTTACATGGAGGAGAAAAATGGCTAAAAACAGAATGCCCGGAATGCCCGGGGGGAATATGAGCAAGATGCTCAAGCAGGCACAGAAGATGCAGCAGGACATGGCGAAAAAGCAGGCCGAAATAGATGCTGCCGAAATGGAAGTGACGGCCGGCGGCGGAGCTGTAAAGATCCGTATAAACGGCAAAAAGGAAATTCTTGAAATGGCAATAGCTCCGGAGGTTGTAGACCCGGATGATGTGGAGATGCTTGAGGACCTTATTGTTGCGGCAGTTAACGAGGCAGTAAGGACGGCTGATGAATACCAACAGAAGGAACTGGGAAAATTGACCGGGGGAATGAACATACCGGGCTTTTAAGAGGTGTATCAATGGAACAATTCGCCGCTCCAATAGCCCGGCTTATAGACGAACTGTCAAAGCTTCCGGGCATAGGAAGAAAAACTGCACAAAGGTTGGCCTTCCACCTTGTGGAAACCAAAGAGCAGGACGTGTACGGACTGGCCAAAGCCATGGTTGACGCAAAGAAGAAAATAGTCTTTTGCTCTGTCTGCTCAAACATAACCGAGCGCGACCCATGCAACATATGCACCGATGCAAAAAGGGACACAAGCACCATATGCGTCGTCGAATCGCCAAAAGATGTTGCGGCAATGGAAAGGACCCGTGAGTACAAGGGCCTCTACCATGTCCTGCACGGATCCATATCGCCAATGGAAGGCAGGGGTCCCGAGGAAATCCGCATAAGGGAGCTCATAATAAGGCTGCAGGAGAATTCGGATCAAGTAAATGAGGTAATATTGGCGACTAATCCGACAATAGAGGGAGAGGCCACGGCCATGTATATTTCCAGGCTGCTTAAAAGCACAGGCATTAAAATCACTAGAATAGCCCATGGAATTCCCGTAGGAGGAGACCTTGAGTACGCCGACGTGGTCACTCTGGCCAAGGCGGTTGAAGGCCGCAGGGAATTATAAAGATAGAGGGAGAAATGGTATTATTTCTGATATAATGAAAAAAGAACCTAAACGAAAGGAGCAATACAAATGAAAGACATTATTTTAAAAGCGGAAAAAAGGGGAACTGGCTCCACGCCGGCGTTGAAAAAACTCCGAAAAGAAGGCATGGTTCCCGCAGTCGTATACGGAAAGCACGCGGACAATCGTACAATCATGATAGCTGACAACGAAGTCAAGCGTTATGACAACAGCATGGTTCCCGGCTCGAGCATGAACATCCAAATAGGCGAAGAAAAAACATTTGTGATCGTCAAGGAAATTCAAAGAGATGTGGTTATCAGAAACGTAACCCATATCGATTTTCTGGAATTGACGGAGGGCGAAAAAATCAAGGTCAAAATTCCTGTGCACCTGTACAACAGGGACGCTGTTGAAAGTGGAAACATGGTTATTCAACAGCAGATCAATGAAATCGAAATCGAGACATTGCCGAAGGACCTCATTCAGTCTGTCGATGTAGATTGCAAACTTCTCCGCGACACCGATATGATCACGGTGGCGGATCTTCCTGTCTTTGGCAGCGAGGACATAGAAGTGCTTGCAGATGCCGATGAAGTAGTTGTTTCGCTCGTAGCTGCATCAAGAGCCGAAGTTGAGACGGAAGAGGACGAAGAGGGCGCTGAAGAGGAAGCAGAAGTAGAAGAAGAAGAGTAGAAAATCGTAAAACGTCCGGGCCATACGGTCCGGACGTTTTTTTTGCGCAAAAAAGCCCGGACCGTATGGCCCGGACGTTTTTATGCAAGCTACTCTAGTTCAGAAAGAAATTCCTTTAAGCCTTCAAGGCCTGCCGCAAGCTCCTTAGTGTCGCAAGCGTAGGCAATCCTTATGAAACCATCCATTCCGAAAGCCTTGCCTGGAACCACGGCGATTTTCTTTTCGCTTAGCAGCCTTTCGCAAAATGCCACCGAAAAGCTTTCTCCTTCGGGGAAGAAAGGCTTGTAAGCTGAAAGGTCGATGAAAAGATAGAATGCCCCCTCGGGCCTCACAAGGAAAATATCCTGGGCATCCTTTAAAATTTCTACGGCTGCGTCCCTTCTCGCCTTGTAGGTCTCAACCATCTTGTCGGTTTCATCCTGGCAAAAGGCCAATGCCCCGTAGGCCGCCCACTGTGAGGTGGTGGCAGGATGCGAAACCAAATGACCCTGTATAGTCGACATGGCCTTTGCAACCAACTCGGTCGACGCCGTGTAGCCTATTCTTAAACCCGTCATGGCGGCGGATTTGGACATTCCGTTGACGGTTATGGTAATGTCCTTTATCTCGTCAGACAAAGATGCTATTGAAACAAAGGGCCTGTCGAATGTGATTCGCTCGTATATCTCGTCGGCAAGTATGACAACATTGTTCTTTGCGCACCAGTTTCCTATGTCGAGCAGCTCTTCCCTTGTGTATACTGCGCCGCTGGGGTTGGACGGGTTTGTCAAAAAAAGCATCCTGCTCTTTGCAGTCAGCGACTTTTCCAGGTCCTCCGAAGTCACCTTGTAGTTGGAATCCTTTTTAGTGTCGATGAAAACGGGCACTCCTCCCGTGAGCTTGACCATTTCGGGGTAGCTTACCCAGTACGGCTTGGGAATCATAACCTCGTCTCCGGGATTGAGTATTGCAATGAGGGCATTCGTTATGGAATGCTTGGCCCCGCTTGAGACAACGATTTCGCTTTCCACATAGCTAAGGTTGTTCTGGCTCTCGAACTTTTCAATTATAGCCTTCTTAAGTTCGGCTAGCCCCGAAACGGCATCGTACTTGGTCTTGTTTTCGTCCAACGATTTTTTTGCCCAGTCCTTGGCGGTTTCGGGTGTGTAAAAGTCCGGTTCACCAACGCTCAAATTTATGATTTTCTCCCCGGACTCCCTAAGGGCCTTAACCTTGGATGCAATGCCCAGTGTGTAGGACGGTGTAATGAATTTCAATTTGTTAGCCAACATGTCAAAACCTCCAGAATTATTAGATTATAAAATTTACTATAGATCATTTATCGTTGAAATGCAAACGAAAATGCCCCTTAAGGGGCACCTTGGAATCAAAAGTCTTTAAATGAATCAATTCTCTTTTTTCTGTTGGACCGAATGGAATCGTTAATGCCGAAACAGTTCTTAGTCCGCGAAAGCCTCAAAGCTTTCCTCGTCTTGCATTTGTTTTTTAAAAGGGTTTCTCTAACCGTAATTGCCTTCTTCATAAGCTTCAGTCCTTTATAATATACATAACACTGCATAAATATACCGCTTTTTTATAGTTTACGCCAACCGGCTGTTTTTGTAAAGGGCTTTTTGCTTTCAAACCAACAATGTTTGAATTATAATAAGGTATATCGGGGAAGGAGCCTCAAACAATGGATGAAAATACAATCTACGGCAAGCTTGCCAAAATGGCCGCGCGAAACCCTGTATCCTTTCATGTGCCGGGCCATAAGAACGGAAGGGCAAAGGGCATGAGCCCCCTTTTCAGGGAAATGGGACGGCTCGACACTACAGAGCTTTATGGAACGGACAATCTGCATAATCCATCCGGCATAATAAAAAACGCCCAGGAAAGGGCGGCCCGCCTCTACGGAGCCAGGCAAAGCTTCTTTCTGGTAAACGGCACCACGGGAGGCATTTTGGCTGCGGTTTCCGCGATGGCAAGGCCCGGGGACAAAATACTAATGCAGAGGGACTGCCACCGTTCGGTATTCCACGCGGCGGCCTTAAACAACCTGGAGCCCGTCTACATGAGGCCTCAATTCTGCCCATCCACAGGCAGAAAGCTTTCGGTCGCGGCAAAACAGGTGGAGCAAGCGCTTGCGCTGGAAAAGGGCATAAAACTCGTAGTTTTGACATATCCCACATACGACGGAGTATGCTCCGACCTTGAGGCCATAGCCAAAGCGGTCCACCTAAATGGAGCGGCTTTGCTGGTCGACAGCGCCCACGGGGCACACCTGGGCTTTTCGGACCTCTTTCCAAAATCGCCCCTTGCATGCGGCGCCGATGTGGTTGTGCAGAGCACCCACAAGACCCTGCCCGCATTCACCCAGGGATCGATTCTGCATATCAATTCCAACCGCGTGGATTCACAAAGAGTGGCAAGCATGCTTGCGGTTTACCAAAGCTCAAGCCCCTCATACCTCTTGATGGCGGGCATAGAGTCGGCAGTGGACACAATGGAAAAGGAAGGGCGCTTCCTGCTCGAGCGGCTTCGCGGAGAAATAGATGCTTTTTCAGAAAAGCTAAAAAGCCAAACAGACATAGGCCTTTCAAGCAGGGAGGCCTTTTTAGCAGATACCGGCTTCGACCTTGACCAAAGCAAGCTACTGCTTGATTTTTCGGGCTTAGGCATATCGGGCCTGAGGGCCATGGAAATTTTGAGGAAGAAATACGAAATATACGCCGAAATGGCGGGGCTTAAAAGCCTTCTGCTGCATTCGGGCGTCGGCAACTCGCAAAACGACTTCGCCAGGGCGCTTGCCGCCCTCGAGGCCATATGGGGGGACAAGTCGATTCCGAGGAAAAGCCTGGGCCAAAGCGAATACAGCTACAGGATACCGGAAATGGCCATGCTGCCGGGCCGGGCCTTCTATAAAAAGGTCAAGAAGGTGCCTCTCATGGATGCCCGGGGCATGATATCGGGGGCCTACCTGATGCCCTATCCTCCGGGGATTCCACTTGTCTGCCCGGGAGAAAGGATCCCCGGGGAAACCATAGACCACCTTGCGGAACTGAAGCGCCAGCAGACGGGCAATACCGGGGCCGGAGTTTCCGAATGGGAAAACATAGACGTAATAGACGAAAAGGAGGCTGGAGACCAATGAAGGGAAAACTCTTTGTCATAGAGGGCACCGACTCGTGCGGAAAGGCGACACAGTCCGAGAAGCTCTACAGGGCCCTGAAAAGAGAGCGCCAAAACGTAACAAAGGTTTCATATCCGAACTACCAAAGCCCATCGTCTGGCCTTGTCAAGATGTACCTGGGAGGGGAGTTCGGAGACAGCCCCGAGGATGTAAACGGATATGCGGCCTCACTCTTCTTCGCCGTCGACAGGTTTGCCTCCTACAACAAGGAATGGAAAACATCCTACCAAAAGGGGGGATGGATAGTGGCGGACAGGTACACCACCGCAAACATGGTCCACCAGGCATCCAAGATTGCGGGAGAACAAGAAAGGAAGGACTTCATGGAATGGCTCTGGGACCTGGAGTTCGTCAAGCTGGGCCTTCCGGTTCCCGACTGCGTCGTTTTCCTCGACATGCCGCCCCAAGTGAGCGGGCGCCTCATGGAAGACCGCAACAACAAGATAACGGGCGAAAAAGAAAAGGACATACACGAAAAGGACAAGGGCTACCTCAAGAAATCATACGAGAACGCAATAGAGGTGGCAAAGGAAAGAGGCTGGGCAGTCATTCCCTGCGCCGAGAACGGAAAAGTGCGGGGCATAGATGAAATCCACAGGGAGATACTGGGGACAGTGAGAAAAATAATCGGGGAGGCAGAATGATGGAATGGGAAAAAAGATTCGATGAAGCGCGTGAAATGTCGGGAAGGCGCCAGTACAGGGATGCCATAGAACTCTACAAGGGCATACTCGAGGATTCCAAAGAAGAGGACCAGGAGGTCTACTACGCGGCCCTGAAGGCTGTGGCCGACCTTCTCGGATACAAGGGCATAAAGGACTACTTGAGTGCAATAGAAGTCTACCAGAGGATAATAAACGAGTACGAGGAAGCATCCGACGAGCTGTTCGACTGGTGCCAGGCCGAAATAGCGGCCACATACCTCTTCTTGGGCATGGAGAACCTGGACAATTTCGACAACATGCGTGAGATAGTAAACCTGGACAACCCCGAAATAGAAAACTATTTGACAAAGCTAATGGAGAAGAGGGAGCACTTCCTTCTCGCAAAGGCTGACGCCATATACAAGAAAAGAATGTAGCAGAGCATTATTTCAACGAAATAGGGACGGAGGTAAATTCCATGGTTTTTCTATAGCGGCCGCACCTCTTCCGCCACAGCACCGCTATTTAAGAGCCAAACAATTCAATTGTCCGCATAGGGGACAGGAAAAAAACGACAAGCAGACAATACCAAAACGTGGCACTAAAAGTCTTATATAGAAGACAAAAAAAGCCAATAAGCACCATAAAGTCTTGTATAAAAGACTTTATGGTGCTATGATGGACGTGAGGTGATGAGCATGTTGATAAAAAGGTCATATTACTTGGACAAGATTCAGCCGGTACTTGGAAAGCAAGTAATCAAGGTTCTGCTGGGCATGCGGCGTGTTGGCAAATCCACTTTGATGCTTCAGATTCAGGATTTGCTAATTGAGCAGGGAGTTTCCAAAGACCAGATAATAAGCATAAATTTTGAATGGATGCAGTTTGAGTTGATAAAGGATCATTTGAAGCTGAATGAATTCATAAGAGGGAAAATGGTCAATGACAAAAAATACTATATATTCCTTGACGAAGTACAGGAAGTGGACGGCTTTGAAAAAGTTGTAAACTCTCTAAATGCGGAGGGTATTGCAGAGGTTTTCATTACGGGGTCGAATTCCAAACTTCTATCAGGAGAGCTTGCAACCTATTTGACAGGCAGATTCTATTCCATCGAAGTCTTGCCATTGTCATTTTCGGAAATGATTCTGACAGACGACAAGTTTTCAAGGGAAGATCTCTTTATCCAATACCTGAATACAGGAGGCATGCCGGGAACCTTGCAGTTTGGAGAATATGAAACAAGCCGGAATTACCTGATGGATATGTACCAATCAATCTTGCTTGGGGATATAGTCAAGCGTCACAATATCAGAGACATTGAACTCCTTCAGAGATTCATGATGTATCTGCTCAATAATGTCAGTCAAATATTTTCGGCTGTCACTATAACAAAGTATCTTAAAAACGAAGGCCGAAAACTCTCAAAAGAGACAATATACAATTACATAGAGGCTGCAAAAGGCGCATTTTTGATACATGGAGTTGCAAGATACAATATAAAGGGAAAAGAAATTTTCAAAACCAACGAAAAATATTTCATAAATGATTTAGGGCTCAGATCCTTATATTTCAACAATGAACGGGACATAGGACAAACGCTTGAAAACATAGTCTATCTTGAATTGAGAAGAAGAGGATATGATATTTATGTCGGCAAGTTTGGAAGTCAAGAAATTGATTTCATCGCAGTGAAAGGCGCCTTCAAAATGTATGTCCAGGTTGCATATCTGTTGGCCGAACCTTCTAACATGGAAAGAAAATTTTCAGTGCTTGAAGCAATTGCTGACAACCACCCGAAAGTTGTCCTTTCAATGGATAAAGTGGACCGGTCCAGGAATGGCATAAGCCACAAGAACATAATTGACTTTTTACTGGAGTGAAATCAAAAGCAAACCGGTATGCATTCCGCTCTTGTGCATTTATTACTTTGGGATTTTCAAAACAGACCATGTTGCCAACACCGGCAAAAGGTCTGTTTTTCTATTGTGACCGCATATGTCCGCAATTGGTGGTATCATTGCAAAGCCTGCCTGTTCATAGCGGGAATTTCTAATTGGGCCAATCTGTTTATCCACTTGACAAAAAAATTTAAAAGGAGGAGTTTCATGAACGAAAAAATGATGACAAAGTGCAAGGCTTGCGGCGGGGATATAGCCAAGGGTGTCAAGAAATGTCCCCATTGCGGCAAAGACCAATGCAATTTTTTCATGAGACATAAAATCATTACGGGTTTTCTCATATTGATAATCCTGGGAAGCGTTTTGTCAATTCCCGACGAAGACAAATTGCAAGCGGATGGCAGTTCGGATCCGGTGATTGCAAGCGAGGTTGTTGAAGAAGAGGAAGCCCTGGAGAAAGAAGAAGTTGCGGAGGAAGAAAAAACTGTAGAAAAAGAAGAAGCCGCAGAAAAGGAAGCAGTCATAGAAGAAGTTGAAAAAGTGCCGAGGGAGTATGCGGCGGCACTTAACAAAGCAAAAACATATGCCAGTGTAATGCATATGTCGAAGGCATCGCTCTATGATCAATTGACTTCAGAATATGGAGAAAAATTTCCCGCGGATGCGGCCAAATACGCCATAGACAACGTCGAGGCCGATTGGAAAAGCAATGCGCTTAGCAAGGCGGGAACATATGCCCACGACATGCATATGTCAAAAGCGTCGGTCTACGACCAATTGACCTCGGAGTATGGGGAAAAGTTTACACCTGAGCAAGCTCAATATGCTATAAACAATGTTGTAGCCGACTGGAAGAACAATGCACTGAACAAGGCGAGGACATATGCAAATGACATGAATATGTCCAACTCATCGGTATACGACCAATTGATTTCAGAGTACGGTGAGAAGTTTACCCAAGAAGAAGCTCAATATGCCATTGACAATTTATAAGAGCAATCTCTGTTAATTCCTACCTTTGATTGCTTGCTCAAATTTGTCGCCTAAAATGCGACCAAACCCTCCCGCCTAGATGTTACTCTTTAACTGCGAAACAAATGCATTAAAAGCAAGGGGACGGGGTTATTGCATTAATCTCGTCAGATGATTAGAGGACACTTTTTGAAAGGTGTTTTTCGGTCGTGGTTTGACAGCACCCATTGCATTCAATTTTTCTTCAAGGACTTTGTCAATAATTCGATTGTAGTATTTGTCCATTGAAATTACCATCTCAAGTTGAACATTAAAAATGAATGAAATTAATGAAAATGCGCAAAATATAGCAAGCTTAATGTGCAAAATATAGCGATACCAATGTGCAAAATGTTGTCAAAGAGAATGGGAATGCCATAATAAAAAAAGACCGCTTAAGAATTCGGCACAGGACGATTTTACGAAGAGAAAACACAGTGACAGGTTTTTGCTTGAGCTAGGGGAGATGAGCAGATGAAAATAGGAATAAGAAAACCGAGCATCAAAAAAAGGGTGGCGGCAAGGATAAGCCCCAAGAGACAAGCTGTACACAGGTTGGGAATCAAGATGCCCAGGGGATACGGATGGGCCAGAAATCCCAAGAAGTTTGTTTACAACAAGGTCTATCAAAGGACATCCTTTGACATTTTCAAGATCTTCAAGAAGCTGATCAAGTGAATACGGACAAAAGACATGCGACAGATGGATTTCAACCAAATGGGGACGGGGGTAAATCGGCTGATATGAAATTTTTCTGTTGTGACCGCATGTGTCCACAATGGGTGTTATTCTGTAAATGTTCCGGGAGACCGGATGAAAACTGAATCTTATCAAGAGTCGGGGGAGAGAGTCAGCTCGTTAATCCCGCGCCAACCTGCCTGTGCAAGGTGGCAAAGCTGTCATCGATAAGAGGGGAAAATTTTAGAGGGGCCTTTCTGTCGAATTACGGAGAGGCCTTTTTGCCGGGCAAAAGCAAATTTCGAAGGCGGAACTTTTGATTATCGATGAACTAAGCTATTTAACAGGCATCAATCAGAGCTGCTTTTCAAGGTTATTGCCGACAGAGCTGAAAGACGTAGCGTTATTGTATCGACTAATTTAAAGTTCTCAGACTGGATTTCCATGTTTGAGAACAATACCATGGTAACTGCTCTTATTGATCGGTTGACTTTCCGGTCACATGTGCTGAATATGAACTCTGAAAATCCTTATCGGGCAGAACATGCGGGGACAGGAATTGGCTGATTTACATAGGGAATGCTTAAGAAAAGTATTCCCTTTTCTTGAAGCTTAAGTGGTAAACTTTTTCGCTGTCATTTTTGTACAAAGTGGTAAACTAATTGACTGTCGTTACTGGTAAACTAATTCAATGTCAAGCGGTAAACTTTTTTGTTGACATTCACACCCATGAGCCCGGCGACCAACTTTTCTTCCCACTGCTTTCTGTAATCCGTGTAATTTAAAAAACTATTTTTAATTACACGGAAAAAATTTGTATAGAGTTTAATTTTCGTGTAAAATAAAATTGGAGTTTAAATTAAGCGAGGTGAGAAACGGTGTTTATAAAGAGAGCATTAGAATCTGTCATACTTGAAACATCCAGAACTTTTCCGGTGGTTTTGGTTACGGGCCCGAGACAAGTTGGAAAGACTACTTTACTGAAGATGTTAGCTGATAATAATAGGAATTATGTCAGTCTTGATGATCCTGTTGCCAGGCAATTGGCTGTAGAAGAGCCGGCGCTTTTCTTGCAGAGATATACACCACCAATTTTTGTTGATGAAATACAATATGCACCGGAATTGTTGCCTTATATTAAAATGCATGTTGATAAACATAAAATCAATGGTTCTTTTTGGTTGACGGGTTCGCAAATGTTCCACATGATGAAAGGCGTTAGTGAAAGCCTGGCAGGCAGGGTTGGAATTATCCCAATGCAGGGACTTTCGACAGCGGAATTGAAAAAGATGCCTTCCGAGGCCTATACAACGGATGTGGAAAGGCTTAAGCATAGGTTGGAGAAATCAGCCCACATGAGCCTGGAGGAAGTCTATGAGCGAATCTTTAAAGGTTCGATGCCTGCGCTATACAATATGGAGCAAAGTATTGAACGATATTATGCTTCTTATGTGGACACGTATATCCATAGGGATATCAGGGATCTGACCCAAGTTGCCGATGAAATGCAGTTTCATAGATTTTTAACTGCATGTGCAGCCAGGACAAGTCAAATGGTGAATTATTCGGATATATCAAAGGATGTTGGCATCAGTTCACCAACAGCCAAGAAATGGCTTTCGATACTCGTATCTTCCGGATTGATTGTACTTATTCAGCCTTTCTACAATAACTCGCTTAAAAGAATTGTCAAGGCGCCAAATATGTATTTTATGGATACTGGGCTTTGTGCTTATCTCACTAGATGGACTACAAGCGAGTCCTTGGAAGTATCTGCAATGAGCGGGGCTTTTTTTGAAACATTTGTTGTATCGGAGATTGTCAAAAGCTATTTGAATGCAGGTAAAAGGCCTCCAATATACTATTACCGTGATTCCGATCAAAAGGAAATCGATTTAATCATAGAAAGCAACGGGGTTTTGCATCCAATAGAAATAAAGAAAAGCGGTAATCCCAAAAGAGAGGCAGGCAGGCATTTTGAAGTA
The DNA here is from genome assembly GCA_964484935.1 of uncultured Peptostreptococcaceae bacterium. Lineage (GTDB taxonomy): Bacteria > Bacillota > Clostridia > Peptostreptococcales > BM714 > BM714. The sequence continues at coordinate 42,751 of CAZAFW010000006.1, read as the reverse complement.
TTGAAAAAGACAGGGAAAGAACAGGGCACAGGTAATGTTATTTGTATGATACATGATTTGATGCCTGTCAAGCCAGGTGTTTGGGCGGTTCCAGCATGGCTGATTTAATAATCATCGGGGACGGAGGCAAATCCGTTGATTAAAATTTTTACCATTGTGCACAGATTGGGCTTGAAGATCGGGGCAAATGGATATTGAAGGCATCGACAAGGGGGATTCGCAAATGAATAAAAATTTGAATGAATCGGGCAGGCAGGCATATGAAAAAAGCGTGGAGAAAGCCAAGGCCCTGCTTGAAGACAAGGAGAAGACGGAAGCGAAGGTAAATGAAGCTTATGAAAAACTGGACAAGATAAAAAGCGGTCCCGTCACCAAACTGTTTGAGGATATAAAACTGATGCTGGACCTGGTCAAGTGCTACATCAACGGCACCTATAGGGAAGTCCCTTTTGGATCAATACTTGCCATTGTCGGAGGCATTATATATCTTGTAACCCCGATAGACTTGATTCCGGATTTCTTGCCCGGGGGATACATAGACGACGCCTTTGTGATAGGGCTGGTGCTTAAGCAAGTTCATTCGGACTTGGAGGCATTCAAGGAATGGAAGAGAATCAGGACAAAGGACATGTGACAGATGAATTTCAACCAAATGGGGACGGGGGTAAATCAGTTGATTTGCCTTAAATAAAAGGATGGCCCTTAATGCCTCATGGCCGAACTCTCTTCAAAATGGTTGCAGGACAGGTTATTGGCGTAGGCGGACTGTTTTTTTTTGGTAAAAACAAATCACTGGAGATGGTTCTTTTTGATTGTAATATTGGAGAACCCTACCACAAGTAACCAAACGGAATAATACAAAATCTGTTGTTCCAAAAGCCCATCAAAAAACGAAATTGCACCCTAAAAAGATACGAAATTGCACCCTAAAAACATACGAAATTGCACTCCAATACTCAATAATCATTGTAAAACAAGCATTCAAAGTATACAATTGAATTGGAGGATATCTTATGAAAAAGTATATTGAAAGAATTGTGGATAAAAAAACAAGAGATTATCTCGAGATATTCGGAGCAATTTTGATTGCGGGACCAAAGGCATGTGGAAAAACAACCACAGCAGAAAATCATTCTAAGAGCGTCTTAAAAATGCAAGACCCTGATGAACGAGACAATAACATGAGTTTAGCAAAGATAAGACCATCTTTACTATTAGAGGGCGAGAATCCCCGACTAATTGATGAATGGCAGATGGCGCCCGAGTTATGGGATGCTGTACGTCATGAGGTTGACAAAAGAAACGAAGAGGGGCTGTTTATTCTAACAGGTTCTACTACGATTGATAGAAGTAAAATATCGCATTCTGGGATTGGTAGAATTGCCAGGATAGATATGAAGCCGCTTAGCTTATTTGAATCAGGGGAATCCACAGGCGAAGTCAGTATAAAGGGTTTGTTTGAGGGGAAGACGGATATTTCTTGTGTTTCTAGAATTGGCATAGAAGATATTTCAAAGTTAGCTATAAAAGGTGGTTGGCCAAAGAACATATTTAAGTCAACGCGTGTTGCGATGAAATTTGCCAATGAATATTGTAAGTTGATTGCCGAGAGTGAAATAAATACTGTTGATGGTGTAAAAAGAGATAGGAACAAAGCGATGACCATCATGAGATCTTTAGCTAGAAATACAGGAACGGTGGTGACATTAAAGACAATATTGGAAGATGTCAATGCACATTACCCTGATTTCTCCAGGAATACATTATCAGAGTATCTTGATGCATTGAAAAATTTGTATATTCTTGACGATGTGGAAAGCTGGAGTCCTAAACTTAGATCAAAAACTGAAATAAGAAAATCTAGTAAAAGATATTTTGTTGATCCGTCGCTTGCGGCATCACTACTAAATGCTTCTCCGGAGAAGCTACTTAGAGATATTAATACATTTGGCTTTATCTTTGAATCACTAGTCGTACGAGACCTAAAAATATACATAGACAGCATCGACGGAAAAGTGTTTCATTATCGGGATAGAAGTGGGCTGGAAGTAGATGCGGTGTTATACCGAGACAATGGTCAGTATGGATTGGTCGAAATCAAACTTGGGCAAAATGAAATTGAAAAAGCTGCAGTTTCATTAAAGAAATTAAGAGACAAGATTGAGATAGAAAAACTAGGGGAACCAAGTTTCTTGATGGTTGTAACGGGAACAAAATATGCGTATAGAAGAGAAGACGGAGTATTTGTTGTCCCAATTGGGTGCTTGAAGAATTGAAGGAAAACAATTAAACAAAAAATTTACAACAAGAGAACCCGGTCGATTTGATTTCGTCCGGGTTCTTCCGGGTGTGAGAAGAATCAAATTAATATTGATTTATGGAAAACCGCCAGACAGATATCAAATTTGTACGGTTTCGAAAAGTTAAGGGGAGGGGGCTTGAAATGTATTCTGTATCAAAGGCATGGCTTCAGCTTGAAGGTTTTCCTCAAGGGAGAATTTCAAGAGGTTAACAGGGTACGCGAATGGAGCGAAATCACATTAGAGATTGAGAATCCCCTGTTTGCAGGAAGAAGGCTGATGACGGGCTGACGAAAAAAATCCATCGTGACCGCATATGCACACAATGATTTCAACCAAATAGGGACGGGGGTAAATCAGTTGATTTGCCTTAAATAAAAGGATGGCCCTTAATGCCTCATGGCCGAACTCTCTTCAAAATGGTTGCCGGACAGCTTATTGGCGTAGGCGGACCGTTTTTTTAATAAAAACATCTTATGCTCCTATAAGAAAAAAGTGTATAATCTTTAATATATACATCATTATTTAATTAGAGATTAAAAAGGAGCAAAAAATGTCTGAAAGATCAAGAACTCTCAGAAAAGAGAGCGAGGCGAGGAGAACATACAGAAAATTCTTGCCGGAAATAATTGACAGGGAAACAATAGAGGACTGGCTCATGATTGCATCCACCGCGCCAAGCGGGGCAAACAAGCAGCCCTGGTTTTTCTGCGTCGTTACGGATGACAAAATGAAAATGAAGATCAGGGAAGAGGCTGAAAAAGTCGAAGAAGTTTTCTATAAGGAAAAAATCAGCGATGAATGGCGCAAGGACCTGGAGGAATTGAAAACCGACTGGTCCAAGCCGTTTTTAAGCCAAGCGCCTTGTCTAATTGTAATATTCAAGGAGTTTTACAAGACTATGGAAAACGGTCAAAAAGACAAGAATTATTATGTGAATGAAAGCGTGGGGCTGGCCGCAGGACTCTTGATAAACGCCGTAAGGGACTCGGGATACCACAGCTTGACCTATACTCCCGCGCCCATGAATTTTTTAAAGGATATGTTTGGTAGGCCTGAAGGGGAAAGTCCTGTCATGATTCTGGCTGTAGGGAAAAAAGACGATAGGTATGTTCTTCCGGAGATCGATAGAAAAGCCATCAATGAGATTGCCGAGTTCTACTGATGGAAATCACCCCGAAAACAGAGGTGGTTAGCGAGCCGGAAGCAAGAAAGAGTGTGAATTATAAGGACAAGCATTCAAGTAAAAAGGCAAAGCGGTTTGTCGAAAAACAAATGCACAATATTCCGACGGTCTCGTGCCCGGATTGAAGAAATTTTCGGCATAGGCAAAGCCGCAAAACGAGTGAAGGCGAGGAGGCGCGTGATGAAGGGCGACATTGTTTTTATAAACGACAGTATGCAAAAGGGAAGCTACGTCTTGACTGAGGAGGAGGGGAAGAACTTCGATCCCGACTTCAAGCCCCAGCTCACTCCCAAGGAAATGCTGGAGCTGGGCGTATTCGGGGGCAAGTACATGACAGACTGCACAGGCGAGTTTCCTTCCGCCTGGTTCGAAAAGGCAAAGCTGTCCCCCGGGGGGAAAGACATAAGCCTCAATTATTTTGGTGTCGACGCATCGCTTCCTCTGGCCGAATGGCTGAAAAAGGGCTGGATTCATCCCGAGGACCCAAGAGGGTGGTTCCAGTGGTACTGCAGGTATTATTACGGAAGAAGGATTCCTCTTGAGGACGCAAGGCAGATAAAGAGATGGAAGGCAATTAGAAGGCATGAAGGGGCCATAAGGAAGAACTGCCCCCCGCTTTTGCTCGATTGCAGGAAAAAGCAGAGGCAGGCCCTTTTGCACTGGGCATACGACAGCAGAAAGATCTGAAGCGGGCTAAAACCTGACGCACCGTAAAAGGCTAGAAATAAGCTGTTGTAAATATATTCGCGGCAAGTATATACTGTTAGTGAAAGAAAGGCTTTTCCATACAAGTTTTCTTTGAAAATGCCGTTTATTATTTATAAGCCCGCGGGCAACAATATTTGCATAAAGAGGGGACTGAGATGACAGAAAAAAAAGTACCTGTAGGGGACAAGAGCATTCTTTCAAACTATGCATTTACTTTGAACAACATAAAGAACAATATTTTCCGACTAAAAAAGAACGAGTCCGGGCAAATAATATACCTTTTGAACGAAGGGCCTATTCCAAAGAAATTCGGCTTGACCACTGAAGTCATTTTTGGAAAGACGGTTGAAGAGATTTTCGGCAAAGAGGCCAGCAGGCCTGCATTGGAGCATTTTGAAAAGGCTTTTGGCGGAGAAGTTGTGCAATACGAGGTGAATTTCGACGATGTTTGGTTTGAGACCATCCTTTCACCGGTGGAAATTGAAGGGAAAATAGTCGAGGTCGCCGGATCAAGCTACGATGTCACTGAAAGGGTCAAGTACCAAAAGGAGATAGAGAGGCTTAACGAGGAACTCAAGCAATTGTCTATAATGGACAAACTTACCGGCTTGTACAACAGGTACAAGCTGGATGAAATATTGAAGTATGAAATACTGCAATCGGAAAGATACGGCAAAAAATTGACTGTCATTTTCTTCGACATAGACAATTTCAAGCAAATAAACGACAATCATGGACATACGGCAGGCGATCTTGTGCTGAAAGGCGTTTCGGACTTGTGCCAGGGCCTCATAAGAGGTGCCGACAGCATCGGAAGATGGGGAGGGGAAGAGTTCATGATAGTATCCCCGGAGACATCGCTGAGAGACGGAGTATGCATCGCCGAAAAAATACGCGAAGCAATAGAATCGCACAGTTTTGACGGAGGCATTTCCATAACAGCCAGTTTCGGTGTGGGAAGCTATAAGCCAGGCCTCGATTTCGACGAGTTTGCAAGGGCCCTGGATGACGCAATGTATGAGGCGAAAAGAAACGGCAGAAACAGGGTCGAGTATTTTGAGCTATAGAAATGAAAAGCAGATGGACGCTAAAAAGTGAATCGCAAAAAAGGCCCGGCAGATAAAAAACTGCCGGGCCTTTTGCCGTTGAAAATCAATTGAAGCTTGCCGCAGGAAAACGGTTTTGTATTGAGGCTTTTTCCACGCATTGGTCATCTGCTCTTAACTTTTAAAGGTAGTCTAGCGCCGCTTGGCACATTACTTTTATTCCCGTTTCTATTGCGGCCTCGTCGAATACGATTCCCGAATTGTGGAGGGGGAGCTGCGTTGCAGGGTCTTCATTTGCGGTTCCTATTCTAAAGAAGGCACCGGGGATTCTTTCCATATAAAAAGCGAAGTCCTCCGATCCCATTGAGGGCAGTGCGAGGTTTATCAAATTATTCTTGCCTATTGTCTTGCATGTCGCTTCTTCTATTATGTCAAGCATGCCGTCATCGCTGATTACGGGGGGTGTGCCTTTTTCTATCGCGACGCTGCAAGCGGCGTTCATGGCTATTGCGCTGCCTTCTACCATTTTTTTTATTTGACTATGAATGTTTTCCCTGGATTCGGGGTTAACAGAGCGAATTGTTCCCTTTAAAACGACTTCATTCGGTATGATGTTTGGAGCAGTTCCGCCTTGAATTTGACCGAATGTAATCACGTTTGAATCCAAGGGCCCAAGGGTGCGGGAGATTATGGTTTGAATTTGGGTAATCAAATACGCAGAAACCACTATTGGGTCTACGCACTTGTGGGGATGAGCTGCGTGTCCGCCTTTTCCCTTGACGGTGAGGGTCACCTTGTCCGAGGCCGCCATAAGCGGGCCACGCCTTGTCCCTATTGTTCCGGCGGGTATGTCGGGCCAGCAGTGGCAGCCGATTATTGCGTCTGCATTTTTTAGGGCGCCGGATGCTATGACTGAGCGCGCTCCATGCATTGTCTCTTCTGCGGGCTGAAAAATGAATTTCACCCTTCCGCTTAATTTGTCTGTCATATCCGAAAGAACCATGGCTGTTCCTAGCAATACGGATGCGTGAATGTCATGTCCGCAGGCGTGGGCTATGCCGGGGTTTTGGGATTTGAATCCAAGATTAGTTCCTTCGCTTACGGGCAGTGCGTCTATATCGGCCCTTAAAACTAATGTTTTCCCGGGATTCTTTCCTTCGATTGTTCCAATGATTCCTGTTTCAAGGCCTTGGCGAGAGCTTTTAATTCCTCGCTTGGAAAGCTCCGCCTCAATCAGTTTTGTCGTCTCGTATTCCTTTTGGCTAAGCTCCGGGTTTTGATGGAGCCTCCTGCGGAAATCAACCGCCTCGTCAATTATTGCCGAAACGCATTTGTTTATATCCATTTTACAGTCTCCTCATCAACTAATTAAGATGAAAAGAGCCAAGTTTAAACTTGGCTCTAACATTTGTTATTTAGTCATTTCAAGAATGGCTTGGTAGTCTTCTTCGCCCCATACGCTTGTTCCGAGGGTGTCGCGGACTCCTTGAGTCACTTCTACAAATGGCGCCAGGTCGGGTCTGATGATTGTCATTCCGGCTTCTTCCATTTTAGCTTCAAAGTCAGCTCCCTGCTTGTTCATGATTTCTTCAGCGTATTTTCTGCCTTCGTCAACAGCCTTCAAAATCAATTCTTTGTATTCCGGAGACAGGCTGTCTAGGAACTGCTTGTTTGTTGATACGAAAGCCGGCTTGACGATGTGGTTTGTGATTATCAGGTAGTCCTGAATTTCGTGGAATCCTGCCGCGTAGATTGTTTCTATGGGGTTTTCTTGTCCGCTTACGACTCCTGTTTGAAGGGCCGAGTATACTTCGCCAAAATCCATCGGTGTGGGGTTGGCCCCAAATGCCTTGAATGTTTCGACATAGTAGTCTCTTTCAGGAACTCTTAGTTTCAAACCGGCAAAGTCTGCGGGTGTATTGATTTCTTCATTTACGGATACAATTCTTGGGCTTCTTGGAAGGAAGCCAATGTTTACAATGCCTTTTGCCTCGAGAAGCTGCTCGTTCCACTTTTGGCCGATTTTGGAATTGAGGACTGTTGTCCATTCATCCATAGAGTCCATGAGATAGGGAAGAGCCAGGTATTCAAGTTCCTTGATTCCCGGGTTTCCGCTTGACATCAGTTGGATTGTGTTGAGCGCGAGCTGCTCGAGCTGCTCTTCTGTTTTTCCAAGCTGGTTTGCCGGGAAGAGGTTGACAGTGATGTTTCCGTCCGATTCGGTTTCAACTATTTCCTTGAACTTTTCCATTCCCTCATAGGCGGCTTCTCCGTCGCTTGCCCACGTGCTGTAGCTGATTGTGATTTTTTCGGCAACGGGTGCAGTTTCTTCAGGTGCCGCAGTTTCCTCAGCCGGCTTGGAGCATCCTGCGAAAACCAAGGCCAATACCATCATTAATACTACGATTCTTGTCATTTTTTTTGTCATAGTGATTTTCCCTCCAATTTCTATTTTTTATTTATCAGTGTCTCTGCAGTCTTCATTTTTTCTGCAAAGATCACACAATAATCCGCCAATCGATTTACAATTTTTTCGCCGATTTCTGGAGAACTGACACTGGGGTTTCCAAGTATGCCTACTTCGGTCAAGTCCTCCATGTCGAAGTACATCGAAACCTCGACGTCGTCTATTCCAACCCGTGAGATATGGGTAATATCGAAGTCGCCCCATTTTTCTTTGACAGGTGAAGCTTCAATGAGGTCAGGTCTTGAATCATCCGGGGCGATGTACTGCATTACGGATGTCAGGGGTTCTCCTCCGTGTCCAGAAGGGTTGATGCCTTCTCCGTAAAGTTCGTTCTTGAATTCTCGGCTTATTGACTGCCATAGGTCAATCTTGCCAATCATTATGCCTTTTTCTCTCTTGTAGCTTCTGGCTACTTGGTCAAGCAGAGAGCCATTGCCGAAATGTCCGTTTACAAGTATGATTTTTTCGATCCCGTGCTCTATGAGACTTTGGATGATGTCGCCAGCCACGGACTTGATTGTTTGCGGAGACAAGGAAATAGTTCCGGGGAAGCCCCTGAAGTATTCCGAGTAGCCAAATGGTATTACGGGAGTGCAGTATGACTCGGACCTTTCGGCAGCCCGTCTTGCAATCTCGTGAGCCGCAAGATAGTCTCCTGTTACAGAGTGGGGCCCGTGTTCTTCCATGGAACCGAATGGTACGAAAACAACCGGATTCTCGGCAAAAGCCGCCTCGATTTCTTTCCACGTCATGCGGTCCAATTCAAATTTTTTCTTCAATCCATTCCACCTCGTTTTCATAAGTTTATTTAAAATATCGTCAACTGAAATTTATATTAGTAGAAGGTTCGCTTATTGCGACACCATCTGTTAGAAAAGCAAATTCGGAAGGAATAAGCTTATCTGCGGGAAGAAGGTAACCAGTATAATAGCTATAACTATTGGGATATACATTGGTAAAATAGCCTTGACCAGTTTTGCAAAAGGCAGATCCGAAATATCCGAGGCCACATAAAGCATCATGCCCACGGGTGGCGTGCAACCACCGAAAACCAGTGTGAGAACCATTATGATACCAAAGTGGATTGGGTCAATCCCAATCTTAATCGCCACCGGCACGAAAATCGGTGTCAGCACAATCAAGGCCTGCGACGGAAGCATGAAGAGACCGACAATCAATAGAACAACAACCAAAAGTCCTGTGAGCACAATGTTGTTTGTTGAAATTTCAAACATCAAATCCACCACGTAATCAGGAACTCGAGCCATAGTCATTACCCATGAAAATATGGTTGCTGTAGAGAGTATGAAAAGCGTATTTACACTGGCCAGTCCGACACTTTTGAGTGTACCGAAAAAATTGTGTATTGTGATGTTCTTATAAAGAAAAAATCCTACTATAAACCCATATAGAACGGCCATTGCTGCAGATTCTGTCGGAGTGAAGATACCACTCATTACGCCTCCTATGATTATAAGAGGCATTACAAGTGCGCTTATACCTTTTGAGAAAGCTGTTTTTACTTCGGGGAAAGTTGCTCTCGGGTGACTCGGATAGTCCTTTTTCTTGGCATAGAAATATGTGTATATGATTAGCGAAAGTCCCACTAATAATCCTGGTATCAAGCCTGCAACTAAAAGTTTGCCAATAGGTTGCTGGGCAACGATCCCATAAATGACCAAGGTGATGCTGGGAGGGATGATAGGTCCTACAATCGATGAAGCCACCGTAATTGCAGCCGCGAAATCTTTATCGTAACCTTCTTTTTCCATGGCAGGTATAAGAACGGAACCAAGAGCAGCCGTATCGGCTGTCGCCGACCCCGAGATTCCTGCGAATATTATGCTTGCGACTATATTGGCCTGGGCAAGACCGCCTTTTAGATGGCCAACCATTACCTTCGACATGGCGATGATACGCTTAGTTACTCCGCTGGTGTTCATCAATTCGCCAGCCAGAAAGAAAAACGGTATTGCCAGCATAGTAAATGAATTGACGCCCCTAGACATGCTTTGGGCTATCATCGAGAGGTTGATTCCGTTTATGGACAAATAAACGAGAGAAACAATCCCGAGGGAGAACGAGGCGGGCATTCCGAGAAGTATCAGAGTAATCAGGCCCAAAAATATCCAAAGAATCATAATTGTATGTCCTCCTTCGTTTTGCCGTACTTACCTTCCTTAAAACTTTTCAAGTCCTTGAAATATCTTATTACGGTAAAAATGATAATAAAAAAAGCGCCTACGCATGGCGCTACGCGCCAGAATGAAAATGGGATGTGAAGTGCTCCGGAAGCATCCAAATGGGATATCTTTATCATTTCTGTGCTTGTTGCGATAAGGATGGCTGAAAATGCCACAATTGCAATTTGTCTTAGTGTATACAGAATAAATTTCGGGGTAGACGGCAATACGTCAACCAGGCTCTGTACCGACAGATGCCGGTCGTCATAGCTGATTACTGCAGCCCCTAGCATTGTCATCCATATAAGCAAAAACCTGACCAATTCTTCGCTCCAAACCAAGGGCTTGTTCAAAACAAATCTGAACCCTACCTGCGCTATGGTCAGGATTGTAATAAACAGGAAAATCACTGCCACGATATTGCGAAAATATTTCGCATGGTCTCTTTCTTCAGTTCTAATTTTCATGAAATCCTCCTTGCCATTTATACATAAATATCTTTTTCGCTTTGCCCATATAAAACTTTGTAGTGCCAGTTGTCACTTTTCACATAGTATTCGGTATACTCGAGCGGATGGTGGTTTTTGTCATAGGATGTTCGCATGACTTCAAGCACAGGATGGTTTTCCTGCAGATTCATCGCTGAGGCAACTTTTTTTTCAGGGATGACCGCCATCAGTCTTTCCTCGACGTATGCAATGTCGAGCCCGAACTTGTCGATAAGAAGATAACGCATAGAGGCTATATCGCCTTCTTCCTCAACCCCATCACGATTAATCAGATGACAATAGTGATTTAGAAAAAAAACAGGTTCGTTGCGGACTTTTCTAATGCGGGTAGTCTTTACCATCTGAGTTTTTTCAGGAATCTGCAAGATGTCTGAAATCTTCGCACCGGCTTCGATAGTATCTACAGAGATTGTGTGAACGACTACATCGTTTCGTTCGCTTGCAAGCTGATCTCCGAATCCGCTTAGCGTCATTTTGTAATGGGTCATTTCACTTCCTAAAACTTTGGTACCTTTCCCTCTTTCCCGTTTTATGATATTTAGATTCTCAAGTTTTGCGAGAGCCTGCCTTACAGGTGCTCGGCTTACAGAGTAAATCTGCTCCATCTCGCTTTCAGGCGGCAAAAGTTCGCCAACCGGGTAGTATCCGGTTTTTATTTTATGCAAGACATCACTGAAGATCCTTTCGTATAATGCCATTATTATCCTCCTATCGATAGAGTTAACATTATAAAGTTATAAAGTTATAAACTTTGGGTAATTATAACACGATTCAAGTATTTATTCAATAATTTAATTAAATTTTCTGTCAATAAATTATTTGCTCTTGGATATGGATAAACAGTTTTCTGCATCGATGAATATTTTACGAAGGCATTTAATGTCCAGAAGAGGATTTTGACAAATAACACACATAAGTTTAAATAATTCAGGCTGAACATTCTACTGTTTCATGATTGAAATTAATTCAATTTACAATCTCGAATTTGACGACGACTACAGAAGGTTCATAAAGTAAAGATGTCTGGCAACTTAGATAAATTCTGTTTTTGCAGAGTCGACATACGAGGGGATGGAAAAGGATTTTGTGCAGGGTCAAATCATGCCGATTTTCGCTATAAGGGGAAAAGGGAGTGGGGATTGACCTGCCCCGTTTCAGGGACACTCAGCTATTCGAGGGTAAAGGTGCCAATTGGAAAGAAAAAAGCAAGCAGCGGTATGTGAAGAAATATGCTCGGACGAGTTTGTTGGACAAAACGATGCCCGTTGACGCTCTGTTTTGACGGAGAGTGAATGAAGGGAGAGACGGAAATGAGCACAGCTGTATACATCGACGGGCAAGAACTCAAGTAGCGCTTGTCTTAAAAGGAAATATAAGTTTAAAAATCCCCTTTGAAGGCAAAAGCCCAAAGAGGAATATTTTGTGAGGCATAGAGGCAGAAGCCTGATATTCGGCTGATTGCCGCAATGAGCTATTCCCATGTTTTCCAAACTTCCGGCATGTAGCCCACTGTTGCCTTTTTGCCGTTTCTGACTATGGGGGTCTTGAGTATCTCGGTGTAGTCGACCAGAACATCGTGCATTTCGGCGGTGGTTTGGGCGTCTTTAATTCCGCTTTCTTGGCAATACGGCGAGTTTTCATCTATTAGGTTTTTGACGCCCGCGCTCTGGGACACCGACTTGAGCTCTCCGGGGCTGATTCCCTTTTCTATTAGATCGATTTTCTGGAATTTTATGCGGCGCTCCTTGAAGAAGCGCTCCGCTTTTTTTGTTTCGAAGCATTTTTTCTTTCCGAATATTTGAATGTTCACGGCTTGTCTCCCTTCTATGGTTTTTCATCAGTATACCGTTTGCTGGAAAAATCGACAATGGTCAATTTTGAAGGGGCATTGTTTGTATAAAATCAACTTAAACGTGTATGGGAAAATGGATTTATCTGAGATTAAGATCGCAACGGTACGCATTATGACTAATTTTATTTGATTATCTACCCCCAGCTTTTGCCTCTAAAGGCAGCGGGACAGGAGAATGGTTTGACAAATTACCTCGCGGGGGTATATATTGTTGAGTGGGGACACATGGAAAAGAGGCTCCCGGAATTAAAAAACAACAATAATCGAGAGGTGAGTGGATATGATGATAATAGCCTGCGCTACAAACGACGGAGAAAAATTTGCTTCATGCCATTTTGGAGATGCAAAACAATACGATATATATGAAATGGACGGAAGCGCCTGCCGGTTTGTAGAAACGGTAAGAAACACCACCGGGGAAGAGGAAGAGGAAATCCACGCCGACCCCAGGAAGGCCAAGGGGATTGTCGACCTCTTGAGCAAGAATAATGTGCAGGTGGGAATGACAAAGGTTTTCGGACCAAACATAAAAAGGGTTGTAAAGCATTTTGTTCCCGTCATTGCAAACGAAGACAAAATAAGCCAAGGGCTAAAGTCCTTGCTTGAAGACTATGAAAGAATTGACAGAATAATCGCAGAGAACAGTAAGGATACATATCTTGACCTCAAAAGCGCAAGGGAAGTCAGGATAAAGCCTTAACTCTAAAATTCCGCCCCTGTTTCCACTTTGAGTAAGTGGAAACAGGGGCGGAATTTTAGGCAAAGCTCAAATAAAAGAGCGAAAAACATTGGATTGATTTGCATGTTTCATCATATCTTGAATCAGTTTTTGTTTTTCCTCATATCTGTCATATGTTATCTGCTTCATATCGAAAGTTATGCCCTAGATGAATTCCTCGATCAGCCCGTCCAGAAAGCGGGTGTTTTTTATGTCCAAATCCGTCAATGGGGTTTCGCTTACTAGCGGTATTCGGGACTGGTAGTCGGGGGCGTCGTTCTCATACAGAAGCCCGGTGAATAGGCCGCTTGTTTCAAGGAAAGCCCCGAAGGCTCCTTTGTAGTCCTTTTTGTCGTGGTCTTCGCCGAGCGAGACGAGGTTTTCCCGAAGCCATGCGTAGCCTTTGCCGGGATTGAAGGTCACGCAGGGGCTGAATATGTTTATTAGGGAAAAGCCCTTGTGGAGTATCCCTTTCATTATTAGTTCTATAAGTTCTTCCTGCTTTCCCGAAAAGCCCTGGGCTATAAATCCCCCACCCGCCGACAGAGCCAGAAGGGAGGGTCTAAGTGGGTCTTCAACCTGCCCCAGAGGAGTGCTTTTGCTTACAAAGTTCAAATCGCTGAGCGGCGAGGTGTGACCTTTTGTAAGCCCGTAGACCTGGTTGTTCATAAGCAGATAGGTGATGTCTATGTTGCGCTTTATTGCGTGCATAGCGTGCCCTGTGCCTATCGCGAATCCGTCCCCGTCGCCTCCTGCGGCAATAACTGTCAGCTTTTTGTTGGCTAGTTTTATTCCCTGTGCCACCGGAAGGCTTCTTCCATGTATGCCGTGGAAGCCGTAGGCCTTGGTGTAGCCTCCTATGCGGCCCGAGCAGCCTATGCCAGAGACTATTGCCGCCTGGTGGTTTTGTATTTCAAGCCGCGCCAAGGCTATCTTGAGGGCCCTGAGCACTGAATAGTGTCCGCATCCCGGGCACCATGTCTGTTCAACTTCGTTCGTGTATGCATCAATAATGGCCACTTACATCAACTCCTTTGCTTTGTTCGTTATTTCAAACAGGGTAAAGGGCTCGCCGCTGAATTTAATTAGGCTGTGCAGCTTGCCAAGACTCTCAGGCTGTATGTTTTTCTTCAAAAGCTCGTAAATCTGGCCTCCGTAGTTGTATTCGACGACAAGAATGGAATCGAAACTTTCAGACAAAGCCGAGAGTTGTTCTTTGGGAAAGGGCTTGAGCCTGTGCAGGGCGCCGAGAACGGCTTCTCCGCCGAGGCCTAAAAGCGCTTTTTGGCAGATGCCGTAGACCGAACCTGTTGCAATAACCAAAAGGTGTCCGGACGTTTTTTCCAGGGCTATGCCAGGGTCTTTTGAAAGAGAATCGAATTTTTCCATCCTGCGTTTCATCATGCCAATCCTGTTTTCGGGACTGTTGTCGGGTGCTCCCAGAGGCCCGTGCTCGAGCCCCGTGGTGTAATGTATGCCGCCCGGTGTGCCCGGGGCCGGACGCACTTTGCAGTTTTCTCCGTAGCGCATAAAATATGGTCCCTCGCCCAGGTCCCCGGGGGCAGAATTTTCCCCGGAGGGGTCTTTTGCAAGGGATTCAAAAGAATCGACGGTTTGGGGAAATAGGCCGAGCGCAAGGTCGCTCATTACAAATACAGGGCATGAAAATTGATCGGCCAGGTCAAAGGCTTTCCGCGTAAGCGAGAAGCATGTCTCGAGGCTGTAGGGAGATAGGGTTATGGAAGGATATTCTCCGTGGCCCCCGCACAGCGCCGTATCAAAATCGCTTTGCTCAACCTTGGTAGGCAGGCCTGTGCTTGGGCCCACCCTTTGGGAGTCGATTACCACGAGCGGAATTTCTGCCATTGCCGCCAATCCCATGCCTTCCATCATGAGAGAAAGGCCCGGTCCCGAGGTGCTGGTCATGCTTCGCACTCCTCCATAAGATGCTCCTATGGCCATCGTTACCGCTGCTATTTCATCCTCAGTCTGCACCATCAGCCCTCCCATTGCGGGCAGCTTTGCAGACATGTATTCCATTATCTCTGATGCGGGCGTTATGGGGTAGGCGGAAATGAATCTGCATCCTCCGGCCAAGGCTCCGAGCGCAAGGGCGTAGTTGCCCGTCATCACTGGTCTTTTAACTGAAGGAACTGTATCGAGTTTGAAGTTTTCATATTTTTTGAAGAAAGGCATTTCTGCCATGTCAACTCCGGCGCTGAAGGCGTCCAGATTGGACTGCAGGACCGAGCCGCCCTTCTTCTTGTATTTTTCGGCTAAGAGTTCTCTGAAGAGATCTTCGTTCATCTTTAGCAAACGGCATAAAAAACCCAAGGCAGCCGTTGTCTTGGCCAGTTTGTTTCCGGCTTTTGCCGATGCTTCTGAAAACGGAAGGAAAATATTTTCGGGATGGCAGGCAGGTCCTTTAGGCATTGTGCCTAGTTTTTCATCGGCAACTATAATGCAGCCTTGCGGAGAAAAATCAAAACAGGTTTCCGCAGTCTTTTTGTCAAAAGCCACAATCAAATTGGCCGAGGTCCCCGCCGCGGCGTTTTTGTATGGGGTTATCTCGATTCTGGAGCGGGTATGCCCGCCCTTTATGCGGGATGCGAAAGTGCGGTGCGTATAGGTGTAATATCCGCTGCGGGAAAAAGCTTTTGCAAGTATCGATCCGGCGCTTACTATTCCCTCTCCCTGGGTTCCTCCTATTATCAATGTGAATGTTTTCATTGAAACCTCCTTTGCTATTGATTATTCTTCCATTATATACCCATCTGTTGGACTTACATTACAGGTTTGGCAAGCATATCTGGCCCAATAGTGTATAATATAAGCAAAGAGGCGTGGGACGGGAGGAGATAAAATGGATAAAAAACAGAAACAGAACATAATAGGGCTGATTGTGCTTGCGGTGGTTGCAAGCCTTTTGGGCCGCTTCGGAAGCGCCGTGCATCCCTATGTGGGATACATGGGGTCCGGGTTCGCATTGGCATTTGCACTGCTTGCATTCATAAATGTAAGCAGGTCGGGGAGAGGATAGGCTTAGATGCTGCCGAAAAGAGACACAAGGGTTCAATTGTTTATAATAGAAAACGGACGCTATGTCATGCTTGAGCACCATATTAAGCAAAAAGGCATTTTTGTGTGGGGACTCCCCGGTGGCGGAATTGAGAATGGAGAAACCCCCGAGGAAACGGCCCACAGGGAGGCTTTTGAGGAAACGGGACTCAGGATAAGGCTCATGCCCAAGCGATTTGCCAGAAATTTTGCGGACAGCCCGGTATACAGGAGGGCAATAACATTTGTTGCCGTTCCCGAGGAGGGGACTGCAGTTTTGGGCGAGGAACCCGAAGAGGAGATGAAGCAGCACTACGCTCTTACGGGAATAAGATGGCAGGACCTATGCGACAGGGACCTTGCTCCGCTTGCGGTAGAGAATACGGAGCCCGTACTGGATTGGCTTCTGTCGGATTCGGTGCAAAAAAAACATAACCGCATTTTTGCAAACTACGGAGCGGGAACAGTTCTTGCGGACCAATCGGGCGGTATACTGCACGAAGCAAGTCGGGAATGGTTTGATGAAATGCTTGCAGCTTCTGAGATTGAAACCACACTTGGCGGAAATCTTGTCGCCGAGAATGGGGTTTGCAGGCTTGAGACGACTCATATACACGAAGTCGATAGTCAAGCTGCCGACAACAATAAATATGGAAACTGGATAAAAATAAACGATGCGGTTGGACGAACCGGCAATCTGGGCGCGGCCAGGCACTTGAAGAGAAGGATGAAAGCACAATGGATGCCATTCGGCGCCTGAGGGAAAGGAAAGGATTCAAATGACTGATTTATATCTTATAAGGCACGGACAAACAAAATGGAATCTTGAAAAGAGGATCCAGGGCAATATGGATTCGCCTTTGACGGAATTGGGACAAAAGCAGGCCAGATGGCTTTCCGAGGCATACAGGGACTGCCAAATAGATGTCATCTACACCAGCACACTCGACAGGGCTTTTGAGACAGCCAAGATACTCAGGGGCCAAAGGCAAATAGAAATAATACGGCTCGACGAGCTTAAGGAAATCCATTTTGGAGAGTGGGAGGGCCTTGAGTTCATGCGGCTGAAGGAAGATGAGCCCGAAGCTTTCGACGCCTTCAGGTTCTCGCCGGAGACATTCCGGGCCCAGGGAGGAGAAACATTCACCGAGGCCAAGGCCCGCGTGGTCGGTGCGGCCGAAAAAATACTCGCGAAGAACAGGGGCAAAAAGGTTGCCATGGTTATACACGGCGCCATTCTGAAGCTGCTTATGGGACATTACATGGACCTCCGAATCAATCAGGTATGGGAGGAGCCGGTAATAAGGCCGACCAGCGTGAGCCATATAAGGTTCGACGATTCGGGCTATGAGATACTCAAGTTTGGAGATGTTTCCCACTACAGGGAAAGAGATGAAAATTCATTTGGAATATAGACTCGTCAGGCGGGGGTGAGCAGTATGCTGGTTTCGTGGAGCAGCAAAATGGAAACGGGTATAGAAGAAATAGACAAGCAGCATAAAAGGCTTTTTGAAATAGCCGACAAGCTCTATGAGGCTAAAAACGGCGATCCCGAAAGGCTCAACATAGGCATAGCGGCAGCGGCGGAGGAGCTTTTGGACTATGCGAAAATCCATTTTGACACGGAAGAGGGCATGATGGAGAGGGCGGGCTTTGAAGGATATGCTGAACATAAAACAATCCACCGCGCGTTTCAGGAAAAGGCCCAGGCCTACCAAACCCGAATAAACGAGCGGACCGACGATGTATTCCTGGCCATGGAGATAATGAATTTTATGATTGACTGGATAATAGACCATATTTCTTTAAAGGACCAGGAGTATGTGCCCTTCATAGGCAAGCAGGATTAAAGAGGCGCCTTTAATAAGAGCAAAGCGAAAAAGAACAGAATCGGCGGAACCGATTCTGTTCTTTTTATTTTTTGATAAGTGAGTTTCCGCCCATTTCAGTTGGCTTTTCAAGACCCATAAGCTCAAGAAGAGTAGGGGCTATGTCAGATAGCTTTCCTTCCCTAAGCGAAATGTCTTTGCCAGCTCCGAGCAAAACAACCGGTACGGGATTCAGAGAGTGGGCAGTCATTACATTGCCGCCAGGATCCAGCATTTCGTCCGCGTTTCCGTGGTCGGCAGTTATGAACAGTATTCCGCCCTCTCCCAGAACAGCGTCCGAAACTTTTCCTGCGCATTCGTCAACTGTTTCGACGGCCCTAACCGTCGCCTCGAAAACCCCGGAATGGCCCACCATGTCGGGATTTGCGAAATTGACAAGTATGAAATCGTGCGACCCGGCCTTTATTTCTCGCACAAGGTTTTTGCATACTTCAAAAGCGCTCATTTCAGGCTGGAGATCGTAAGTGGCAACCTTTGGCGAAGGAACTAGAATCCTCTTTTCGCCCGGGAAAGGTTCTTCTCTCCCGCCATTGAAGAAAAAGGTTACGTGGGCGTATTTTTCCGTTTCCGCTATTCGGAGCTGCTTGAGGCCGCATTCCGAAAGATATTCCCCCATAGTGTTTTTAAGGGATTGGGGCTCGTATGCCACTTTAACGCCCGGCATTGTCTGGTCGTATTGGGTCAGGCACACATAATTCAGCGGGAAAAATCCCTTCTTGCGTACGATGTTTGAATTTTCGTCTGTGAATGCCCGTGTTATCTGTCTTGCCCTGTCAGGCCTGAAATTGAACATTATTACCGAGTCGTTCTCTTTCACTGTCGCCACGGGTTTTCCGCCCTCGAGAATCACGGACGGCCTTACGAACTCGTCGGTTTCGCCTCTCTTGTAGGCGGCCTCGAGAGCTTTTGAAGCGCTTTCATATTCATTGCCCTGCCCAATTGCCATAGCGTCGTATGCCAATTGTATCCTTTCCCATCTGTTGTCCCGGTCCATGGCGTAGTAGCGTCCCGAAACGCTCGCTATTTTGCCTGTCCCAAGGCGCTCCATGCGGTCCTCGAGCGATTTTATGAAAGCCTTAGCCGCCTTTGGAGCCGTGTCTCGCCCGTCCAGAAATGCATGGACATAGACTTTTTTCAGGCCCGCGTTTCGCGCAAGCTTGAGGAGAGCGAAAAGGTGATTTATGTGGCTGTGTACTCCGCCGTCTGAAAGCAGTCCCCAAAGATGAAGGGAGCTGTCGTTTTTCATTGCATTTGAAACGGATTGCATGAATGCGAAATTGCTGTAGAATTTTCCGTTTTCAATTTCGTTTGTTATGCGCGTGAGTTCCTGGTAAACGATTCTTCCGGCTCCTATGTTCAGATGCCCCACTTCGGAATTGCCCATTTGCCCTTCCGGAAGCCCCACGTAGGATCCGCTGGCCTGAAGTCTGGACGTTGGCCAGTCGCTTGAAAGCCTGTCCATGTTTGGCGTTTCGGCCGCAAGGACAGCATTTCCTTTTGGATTGCCGCTCAATCCGTAACCGTCAAGTATCATTAAAACGACGGGTTTTTTCATGACATGTTTCCTCCCTGCTTGTTGATTAAATTACTATGTAAGCCGTTCAATATGAGTTTACCACAAATACGGTCCGGGTGTTGAAATTATACATAATTGTAATTTTTCCTTTATATTGCATTTGGGGCGGCAAAAATATTGATGAAATGCATAAAGGACTTGAAATCAACTTATCTTGCAAATTTTTTCTGTTATAATGTAGTAAGACAAAATCGAAAACGTAAATAGATTCGGAGGGAATAATGAATAATTTGGAAGAGAGAACAATCAAGACAATCAGATTCATATCGGCTGAAGGAGTGCAAAAGGCAAACTCGGGACATCCCGGTCTGCCCATGGGCGCTGCCGCGGCTGCTTTTGCGCTTTGGGGACGATTCCTCAAGGGGTGCGGAAAAGACCCTGCATGGCCCGACAGGGACCGATTCGTGCTGTCGGCCGGCCACGGCTCCATGCTTCTTTATACGCTGCTTCACCTGTTTGGCTACGACCTTTCAATGGACGACCTAATGAACTTCAGGCAATGGGGCAGCAAGACACCGGGGCATCCCGAATACGGACACACTCCGGGAGTAGAAACCACCACAGGCCCTCTTGGACAGGGTTTTGCAAACGCCGTAGGAATGGCAATAGCCGAGAAAAGGCTTGCGGCTGAATTCAATACAGGCGACATCAAGCCGGTCGACCACTTCACCTATGTGCTTGCTGGAGACGGAGACCTTATGGAAGGCATTTCGGCGGAAGCGGCGTCGCTTGCGGGCCATCAGGGACTAGGAAAGCTTATAGCAATATATGACGACAACGGAATCACAATCGACGGAAAGACCGACATAGCATTCACAGAGGACACAGGCAAGCGTTTTGAAGCCTACGGATGGCAGGTTATAAGGGTTTCGGGCGGAAACGACCCCGAAGCCATAGCGGAGGCGATAGATGCCGCCAGACAAGAGACGGAGAAACCTTCGATTCTGATGGTCAAAACTGTCATAGGATACGGAAGCCCGGGCAAGGCGGGAACCTCCGGGGTTCACGGTTCTCCGCTTGGAGAAGACGAAATATCACTCATGAGGAAGTCCGAGGGATGGGAATATCCCGCCTTTACGGTTCCTGAAGATGTGCAAGAGAACATGCGAAGCATAAGGGCCGAAAAGGAAAAGGAAAGAGACCAATGGTACGCCCTGTTTGAAAAATATGCCGAAAAGTATCCCGACAAGGCAGAAAAATGGAAGGCTTGGCACGACAAAAGCCTTCCCGAAGGCGCCTCGCGCGACAAGAGGCTTTGGACATTTGAAAAGAAATCCGAAGCGACACGCGCAAGCGGCGGCAGGGTTTTAAATCTTTTGTCCGAGCATATAGAAAACTTCATGGGAGGGTCGGCAGACCTAAACGCATCTACAAAAACTCGCCTTGCAGGAAAAGGGGACTTCCAAAAGGACTCTCCGGAAGGCGCGAACATCAATTTTGGAATAAGGGAACACGCAATGGGCGGAATCCTAAACGGCATTTCCCTTCACGGTGGATGCAGGGTCTTCGGGTCCACATTTCTTGTTTTCTTCGACTACATGAAGCCGGCGGTAAGGCTTTCGGCGCTGATGAAGCAGCAAGTGATTTATGTCTATACGCATGACAGCATAGGAGTCGGCGAGGACGGACCGACCCACCAGCCAATAGAGCACCTCGCATCGATGAGGTCGATCCCGGGCCTGAAGGTTTTCAGACCCGCGGATGCAAAGGAAACCGTCATATCCTGGATACAGGCGCTCGAATACACAGAAGGACCTTCAGCCATAGTCCTTTCCAGGCAGAACCTGCCGCTTCTCGAGGGCGTAGGCAAAGCGGCATACATGGGTGCCCATGTGCTTAGGAAGGAATCTAAAGAGACGCCCGATGTAGTGCTCGCCGCCAGCGGTTCGGAAGTGTCCCTCCTTCTTGAAGCCGCCAAGCTCCTGGACAAGGATGGAATAGACGCAAGGGTGGTCAGCTTTATTTCCTGGGAAATATTTGATGAGCAGACAAAGGCCTACAGGGAAAGCGTTTTGCCAGAGGGCCTTCCGGTAGTGGCTGTAGAGGCGGGAAGCCCGGTTGGATGGCATAAGTACGCAGGAAAGAGCGGAAAAATCATAGCCATGGAAGGGTTCGGGGCGTCGGCTCCGGCGCCGTTGCTTATGGAAAAATTCGGATTCACTCCTGAAAACATAGCTGCTAAGGCAAAGGAAGCAATAAAAGAAAAATAGATGAAAAAAAATAATTAAAAAAGCACCGACCCTTGTCAAAAAGGGCCGGTGCTTTTTTGTCTCCTAAAAGACAATGCGACAAAAAATACAATAAAGTCGGGAACCGAAGGCCAAAACCAGGGAGTAAAGGCCTTATATTCCTTGGACGTCTCTATAGTACACGATTGATAAAATAATGTCAATAATATTGTAAACATTTTACAGTTAAAAACGGATTCGTTGATAAAAAAGAAAAACTGAAAAAGAGAATTGATTTTAAAATCCAAAGCTTGCCGTATTTTGATTATGCAGTGGCAGGGACGGGAATAAATAGAGAGAACACAAAATCCGGCGCCTTTTTGCGGATATTGACGATTCAACAATATACATGGGCGCTGAAAATTTGAAAAGAGGGTGATAATGCATGAAAAAGAAGGAAGCGCAGGCATTGACCTACAGTGCAAAAAATCTTCCAAAGGAAAAATATGCTGAATTGGGAAACTACATTGAAGGCATAGAGGAGAAAAAGGGATCCTTGATTTCGGTTCTTCACAAGGCGCAGAGCATTTTCGGATACCTTCCCATGGAGGTGCAGACCTTTGTGGCGCGAAAGCTGGACATGCCGGCTGCTGAGGTTTTTGGGGTTGCCAGCTTTTATTCCTATTTCAGCATGGTTCCCCAGGGGGAGCATGTTGTCAGCGTATGCATGGGTACCGCCTGTTTCGTAAAAGGGGCGGAGGAAATACTCCGCGACATCGAAGAGGAATTGGGCATAAAGACAGGCGAGACGTCAGAGGACGGAATGTTTACTCTAAAGGACATACGCTGCGTCGGAGCCTGCGGACTTGCCCCTATTGTTATTGTAGACGGAAAGGTGTACGGAAGGATAAGGCGGGAAGATGTCAAAGGGATTTTGGACAATTACCGTTAAGGAGGAGTTCATATGAAAGTGAAATCAATGGAGGAGCTCAAGCGAATCCGCGAATCGCATGGTAAAAGCCTTGGAATGAGGAAGGGCGAAGGCGAGAACAGGATAATTGTCAAGGTTGGAATGGGCACATGCGGAATAGCCGCAGGCGCAAGGGAAACACTTCGTGCAATAATTGAAGAGGTAGACGCACAGGGAATGAAAAATGTGGATGTAATTCAGGTTGGATGCAACGGTTACTGCCATTCCGAGCCGATTGTTGAAGTTGTAATGCCCGACGAGGATTCCATACTCTACGGCCATGTCGACGAGGAAAAGGGTCGAATGATTGTAAAGAAGCATTTGATGGAAAACCAGCTGCTGCAGGACTCGATAGTCAATGAAACTTTTGAGCGCGCGTAAGGAGGATAAAAATGACAAAGTATAGAATGCACATCCTTGTATGCGGCGGGACGGGCTGCAGAGCTTCTGAAAGCGATGTGATAATCGAGAGATTCAGAGAGGTTCTTGCCGAGAACAAGTATGACCAAGAGGTCCAGGTGGTGCAAACGGGATGCTTTGGCTTTTGCGAGCAGGGCCCCATTGTAAAGATTCATCCGGACAATGTTTTTTATGTTCGTGTAACGCCCGGGGATGTCCGGGAGATAGTCGAAGAGCATGTGATCAAGGGGCGCAGGGTCAGCAGGCTCCTTTTCACAGATCCCGCGGACAATGAGAAGGTCGAAGAAAGCAGAAAAATGGGCTTTTACAAGAAACAGCTCCGCATAGCCCTGAGGAACTGCGGGCTCATCGACCCCGAGCAAATAGAGGAGTACATTGCAAACGAAGGATACATGGCCCTGGGCAAGGTTTTGACTGAAATGACCAGGGACGAATTGATATCCGCTATTAAGATATCCGGTCTCAGGGGCCGCGGAGGAGGCGGTTTCCCGACAGGCCTCAAATGGGAATTCACAAAGGCTGTAAAGGGCGACGAGAAATATATACTGTGCAACGCAGACGAGGGCGACCCCGGGGCCTTCATGGACAGGAGCATACTCGAGGGAGACCCCCACAGCGTGCTCGAGGCCATGGCCATAGGGGGATACGCCATAGGAGCAGGAAAAGGAATAATATACATCAGGGCGGAATATCCGCTTGCAATCGAAAGACTTAACATAGCAATAGGGCAGGCCCGTGAATTCGGCTTTCTGGGAGAAAACATATTCGGAAGCGATTTCAGCTTTGACATTGAAATAAAGTACGGGGCCGGAGCATTCGTATGCGGAGAGGAGACCGCTCTCATCCATTCGGTCGAGGGAGGAAGGGGAGAGCCCAGAAACAAGCCTCCATTCCCGTCGCAAAGCGGATACTGGGGCAAGCCCTCATGCGTAAACAATGTCGAGACTTTCGCCAACATTCCTCCAATAATACTTAAGGGTCCGGACTGGTTCGCATCCATAGGAACAGACAAGTCAAAGGGCACAAAGGTATTCGCTTTGGCCGGCAAGGTCAACAACGTTGGGCTTGTGGAAGTTCCCATGGGGACTACATTCCGCGAAATAATATTCGACATAGGCGGAGGAATAAAAGACGGAAAAGCCTTCAAGGCTGTCCAGACCGGGGGTCCTTCGGGCGGGGTCATAACGGCCGAAAACCTCGATACAGCGATAGACTACGACAGCCTGCAGGAAATAGGTTCTATGATGGGCTCTGGTGGATTGATTGTAATGGACGAGGACAATTGCATGGTCAACATCGCCAAATTCTATCTCAATTTTACTCAGGACGAGTCATGCGGCAGATGCACGCCATGCAGAGTCGGAACTAAGCGCATATATGAAATACTGGAGCGGATAACAGAAGGAAAGGGCGAGATGGAGGACTTGACCAACCTCAAAGAACTTTGCGAAATGGTCAAAGACTGCTCACTCTGCGGACTCGGGCAAACGGCTCCGAATCCGGTTCTTTCCACTATGAAGTACTTTTATGACGAATACGAGGCTCACGTGAAGGACAAGTACTGCAAGACCGGTTCCTGCAAGGACCTTGCAAGGTACAGCATAGATCCGGTCAAATGCATAGGCTGCACCGCATGCGCAAGGGCCTGCCCGGTTGACTGCATATCGGGAAAAGTGAAGGAAGTGCACGTTATCGACCAGGAAAAATGCATCAAGTGCGGGGCATGTTACGAGG
Source organism: uncultured Peptostreptococcaceae bacterium (assembly GCA_964484935.1). Lineage (GTDB taxonomy): Bacteria > Bacillota > Clostridia > Peptostreptococcales > BM714 > BM714. Next base: position 17,968 of record CAZAFW010000006.1, on the reverse strand, counting down.
CCTGCAAGTTCGATGCTGTAATCAAACCATAGCGAGGTGACGACATGAGTGAAAATAAAAGGATAAAACTGACAATAAACGGGCAAAAGGTCCAGGTCGAAGCGGGCACTACAATACTCGAAGCGGCAAGAACAATCGGTGTCAACATACCTACTCTTTGCCATTTGGACCTAAAGGACATAGGACTGGTCAACCAGGTGGCATCATGCAGAGTCTGCGTGGTGGAAGTCGAGGGCAGAAGGAGCCTCATGCCTGCATGCGTCACAGAAGCTGTTACGGGAATGGTTGTCCATACAGACTCCAAAAGAGCCATAAGGGGAAGGAGGATGGCCGTGGAGCTGCTTCTTTCAGACCACCCCAATGAGTGCTTCACATGTCCCAAGAACCTGGAATGCGATCTTCAGAAGCTTGCGGCGGATCTTGGAATAAGGGAAATCAGATGGGATGGCGAGAAAAGGGGATATGCAAAGGATGTTTCCTCAAACGCCATAGTAAAGGATCCCTCAAAGTGCATAATGTGCAGGAGGTGCGAGACCGTTTGCAACGAGGTCCAGACATGTGGAATACTTTCGGCGGTCAACAGGGGATTCTCATCCTTCGTGGGTCCGGCCTTCAATCTTCCCATGAGCGAGACATCTTGTACATTCTGCGGACAGTGCGTGGCTGTATGCCCAACTGCGGCCCTTACTGAGGTCAACTATACAAGTGATGTTTGGGACGCAATCCACGACCCGAAAAAACATGTCATAGTGCAAACGGCACCGGCCGTAAGGGTTGCTATAGGAGAGATGTTCGGAATGGAGGTTGGAACGAGCGCAACCGGGAAAATGGTTTCGGCTCTCAAAAAGATGGGTTTTGACAAGGTCTTCGACACGGATTTCGCCGCAGACCTGACCATAATGGAAGAGGCCTCGGAGCTCGTCCACAGGCTTGAGCACAACGGAACACTGCCCATACTAACAAGCTGCTGCCCCGCTTGGGTAAATTTCATCGAGCACCAGTTTCCAAATATGCTCGACATACCTTCAACCTGCAAGTCGCCTCAGATAATGTTCGGGGCCATAGCAAAGACATACTACGCTGAAAAAACTGGAATCCATCCCAAGGACATAGTGGTTGTTTCTGTAATGCCGTGCGTGGCTAAAAAATACGAGGCATCAAGGGACGAACTTACAAACGAAGGATATGCCAATGTGGATATCGTAGTAACAACAAGAGAAATATCATTGATGATGAAGGAGGCTGGAATTGACTTTGGAAATCTCGAAGATGGAGAGTTTGACCGCATGCTGGGAGAAAGCACGGGCGCCGGAGTCATATTCGGGACAACAGGAGGCGTAATAGAGGCGGCCACAAGGACGGCCTATGAGTGGCTGACCGGCGAAAACCTTGAGAATGTCGAGTTTACCCAGCTTAGGGGCATGAAAGGAATTCGCGAAGCGGCAGTCATGATTGGAGACATGGAACTTAAGATAGGAATTGCCCACGGTCTGGGAAACGCGAGGAAGCTCCTCGAGGACATTCGCGACGGCAAGAGCAGTTATCATGCAATCGAAATAATGGCATGCCCCGGAGGATGCATCGCTGGAGGCGGTCAGCCCTACCACCACGGGGACTTCGACATAATCAAGAAGAGGCAGGAGGCCATATATGACGAGGACCGCAAGATGGCCAGGCGGAAGTCGCACGAGAATCCCGAGATAATTGCCCTGTACGAGGACTACCTCGGAAAGCCCTACGGAAAGATGGCCCACGACCTTCTTCATACGGAATACACAGAGAAGGAAAGGATATAGAGCAGCTTGCAGCGGGCAGGAAGAACGTTAAGAGCAGATGTCAGATATCAGATGTCAGGCAAGGATTAAAAGCAAGAAAAGATATCAGTAAAAGATTAAGAGCAAAGAAAAAGCAAAAGACCGAAATGCCTTTGATTGAATGCTTTTGTCTTTACTGCCAACTGCCTACTGCCCACTGCCAACTGCAGGCTGCCCACTGCTTGCCGACAAGTGTCGGCAGACCCAATGCTAAAAGCCCGTCCATATTAAATGGACGGGCTTTTGTGGGGGTGTAGACAAATTTATCACGCCACAAAGTGGCTTGTTGCTGCTATCTCAGGTTTTCTTTTTCGAGATATTCCTCGAATGCTTTTTCAAGCACATATTTTGTTTGGTAGTCCTCAAAGAGCTTTCCGCCTTTTGAAGGCAAGAGAAGAGCTTTTCCGCTTTCTGTAGCAAATGAATCGAGATAGAGGCAGTCTCCTCTTCCGTCGGACCAGAATCCCCTCTCGTTTATTGAAATGTACTCTGGAGTCGCAAGTCTCAGGTTCTCGAATATGTCGATTGTTCCCTCGAAATTAAGCGGAGCCTCCATCATTGATGCCATCTCCGAAACGGTCTGCCAGTTTTCGAGGCCTGATTTCGGTTTGACAGCCTGCTCGAAGAACTGCACGCGTCTTTCAGTATTGGTGAAGCTGCCGGAAGTTTCAAATGATGCGCTTGCCGGCAGGAAGACATCGGTTTTGCCGGATGCTTCTTCAGCCGAGAAGCCGCTTTGCATAAGGAATTCGAGTGATTCCAGATTGACGCCTTCGAGGCTTTCTCCGAATGAAAGAAGTCCTTTTACGCTTCCTGAAGCGATTCCGTCAAGAATATCGCCTGCGTCTCCTATTCCCTGGTCTGCAAGTCCTTGCGAGTTGCTTGCGGGCCTTAAGGCAAGTATTCCCTGCCTTGCTTTTCCTACGTGTCCGCTTGCCGCCGCTATTCCTGCTATCAGCCTTGCGGCTTCGCGGGTGGTTCTGGCCTCGTCGAACACTATTACAGGCCTTTTTGCCTTGAAGTACAGTTCTGCAACATTCAAAGCCAAGTCTCTTGGAGTGGCATCCTCAAGGGAAGCCTTGAAGGCATCGAAGCCTTCTGTTCTAGGTGCCGATCCTGCTCTTTGTACAACGCAATGGGCCATTTCCCTGAGGAATGAAAGGTCGTTTCCAACCTGTATGGCCATATCAGATGACTCGTCGAGCCTTGTGGCTTTCTCTGTAACAAGGACAAGCTTGGATCCGTTCTTAAGTGCTTTCCTCATTTTAATTCCCATGCTTGCGTGGGTGTCGTAAATGTCTTTTCCAATGAAAAGAATCAAATCGGCTGCCGACATTTCATCCATTGTTGAAGGAGAAGCGTTTCTTCCGAAGACATCAGAGAGTCCGCTCGGTTTGGCTGAGAGCGAGGCCACTTTTTCGGTTCCCAGGCTGCCTTTTGCAAAGGACTTTATAATGTGCATCTCTTCATTTGTCATGTGGTCCGAAACCAGCACAGCCAAGGCGCCTTTTCCGTATCGGCTCTTTATGTCCTTTGCTTTTTCTACAGCAGTTGCAAGAGCTTCTTTCCAATCGGCCTCAACAAGCTTTCCGTCTTTCTTGACAAGGGGTGTCAAAGTCCTGTCTGTGTTGTGGAAGTCGTATCCGAACTTTCCCTTGACGCAAAGCAGTCCTCCGTCAACCGGGTTGTTCTTGACCGGAAGTGCCCTGTAGAGCATTTGACCCTTGCTTTCGACGTCAAGCTGGCAACCCAGGCTGCAGTAGGAACAAATCCCCTGCGTGACTTCGGCCTGCACAGGCACCGATTTCTTGATGAGAAGTTTTTCCTGAAGCGATCCGGTTGGGCATACGCTTACGCATTGTCCACATGAAATACAGCCGGAAGATACCAAAGGCTGCTCAAGCGTAGGCTTGACTATTGTCTCGAAGCCCCTGTTTACAAGGCCCAGAGCTGTTATTCCCATAAGCTCGTCGCAAATTCTTACGCATTGTCCGCAGAGTATGCACTTGTCGGCATTCTTCAAGATGAAAGGATGCTCGTCTGTTTGCTCTCTGTGGTGCACCTGTCCCTCGAATTTGGAAGGATCCACATCGTAATCGTTTGCATATGTGAAGAGTTTGCATTCGAAGAAGTCGTGGCAGCCGCACTCGAGACATCTTGATGCGTCCCTTACGGCTTCCTCGGGCGTGAAGCCCTTCATTATTTCTTCGAAGTTGGTCTTTCTTTCTTCGGGAGAAAGATGGCTCATTGTTCCGCGGCTTGCCTTTTCCCTGTCGGCGAAGTCCTCTTCTGTCAAATCATCCCGTTCGACATGATATTTTTCCTTAAAAGGAATTATTGAGCCGTTCATGTAGCTGTCCATCACTTCGACGGCTTTCTTGGCGTCGCCGATTGCCTGGATTGCTATGTTGGCTCCCTTGTTTGTTGCGTCTCCCGCTGCGAACACTCCGTCAAGATTGGTCATGAATGTAGCCTCGTCAGCTTCAATTGTGCCTTTTTTCGTGAGCGCTAGCTCGGATAGGCCCTCGGGGTTGCAGCCTTGGCCGATTGCCGAAATTATGGAATCGATCTCTATTGTGTCGACATCGCCTTCTATGGGCAGAGGCCTCCTTCGTCCGCTTGCATCGGGTTCGCCAAGCTTCATGTTTTGAACCTCAAGTTTGGCCGCGCGTCCGTCTTCTCCGGCGATGACCTTCTTGGGGCCCCCCAGGAATACGAATTCGACGCCTTCCTCCCGGGCTTCCACTATCTCAACTTCCTCAGCCGGCATTTCGGCTTCAGTCCTTCTGTATACCAGGTAAACTTTTTCGGCTCCAAGCCTTACTGCGGTACGAGCCGCGTCCATTGCTGTGTTTCCTCCGCCTATTACGGCGACGCGGTTTCCTATGTTTGTCGGTTCATTCAGTGCGGCTTTTCTGAGGAAATCGATTCCACCGTAGACTCCGTCCATTTCTTCGCCTTCGCATCTCATCGAAGAGCTGCTCCATGCGCCTATTCCTACGAAAACGGAGTCGAAGTCTTTCCTGAGGCCCTCGACAGTGAAGTCGCTTCCGGCTTTCTTGTTGTTTATCAAGGTGACGCCCATTTTTTCGATTACGCCTATTTCCTTGTCGAGCACGTCTTTGGGAAGACGGTACTCGGGTATTCCGTATCTGAGCATTCCGCCCATCTTGGGCATCATGTCGTATATGGTCACCTCGTGTCCCTTGACCGCGAGGAAGTATGCCGCCGTCAGTCCGGCTGGTCCGCCTCCGACTATTGCAACCTTCTTGCCTGTCGGGGCGTCAAGGTCGGGTATGAACATTTCTTCCTTCTGCATGTCCATGTCGGCTATGAAACGCTTTTGCCACGCTATGGCTATTGGTTCTTCAACGAGCTCCCTTCTGCATGCATCCTCGCAGGGATGGGGGCAGACGCGGCCTATGCAGCCTGGAAGGGGAAGCTGTTCTTTTACAAGCTTTAGCGCCTCGTCAAACTCTCCGTTTGCGATGAGTCCCACGTATCCCTGGCAGTCGGTTTGTCCCGGGCATGCAAGCACGCATGGAGGACGGCAGTCTCCCACATGGTCGGACAAGAGAAGCTCAAGGGCTATCTTGCGCGATTCAACAACGCGTTTTGTCCTGGTTTTTACGACCATTCCGTCCCTCGCCTCCGTGGCGCAGGATCTTAAGAGTTTAGGTATTCCTTCAACTTCCACAACGCACATTCCGCATGAACCGTATATGTCCATGCGTTCGTCGAAACACAGCGTGGGTATTTCAACATCGTATCTCTTGGATATCTCAAGTATGGTCTCGCCTTGATGGCCTTTGACTTCAATTCCGTCTATATTCAATCGTATCTCTGACATCTGTTTTCCCTCCCCTATAGTATTTCCACTGCGTCTACCGGACAGACCTCTGCGCATTTTCCGCATTTGATGCAGACAGCCGGATCGATTTCGTGTGGTTTTTTGACTTCTCCCCTTATGCATGAAACAGGACAATTCCTTGCGCAAGCCGTGCAGCCTATGCATTTATCGGGATCTATCCTATAGGTTATCAGGGCGGTGCATTGTTTTGCCGGGCATTTTTTGTCTCTTATGTGGGCTTCGTACTCATCCCTGAAATACCTGATTGTTGTCAGAACAGGGTTGGGAGCCGTTTGCCCGAGTCCGCAGAGCGATCCGTCCTTGACTTTTTTAGCCAAGTCCTCTAGAAGGTCTATGTCGCCCTCTTTGCCTTCGCCCTTTGTTATGCGTGTGAGCAGTTCCAGCATGCGGGTTGTGCCTATTCGGCAATGTATGCATTTTCCGCAGGATTCCTTCTTTGTGAAGTCAAGGAAGAAGCGGGTCACGTCGACCATGCATGTAGTCTCGTCCAATACGACCATTCCGCCTGATCCGACAATTGCTCCTGTCTTGTTTATGGATGCGTATTCCATAGGAGTATCCAAAAGTGATTCCGGTAGACAGCCTCCCGATGGTCCGCCTAGCTGAACGGCCTTGAACTTTTTGTTGTCCCTTATTCCTCCGCCTATGTCGAAAATGATTTCTCTTAGGGTCATTCCCATTGGCACTTCAACGAGTCCGCCGTTCTTTATTTTTCCGGTAAGCGCAAAGACTTTTGTTCCTTTGGAGTCTTCTGTTCCCATGGATGAGAATGCTTTTGCGCCGTTATTTATTATCCACGGCACATTCGAAAATGTCTCTACGTTGTTTATGTTTGTAGGCTGCTGCCAGTATCCCTTTTGCGCGGGGAAAGGAGGCTTGAGCCTTGGCATTCCGCGTTCGCCTTCAAGAGATGCTATTAGGGCTGTTTCCTCTCCGCAGACAAATGCTCCGGCTCCGGCTTTTATCCTCATGTCGAAGTTGAAGTCCATTCCGAAGACCCTTTTGCCGAGGAAGCCTTTTTCGCGGGCCTGTTCTATCGCTTTTTCAAGACGGACAATGGCAAGAGGGTACTCTGCGCGAACATATACTATTCCCTCTTCGGCTCCCATCGCATAGGCGCCTATCATCATTCCCTCAATAAGGTTGTGGGGGTCGCCCTCGAGTACGCTGCGGTCCATGAAGGCCCCAGGGTCGCCTTCGTCTGCGTTGCATACGATGTACTTGGGCTCGCTCTTTGAGGCCCTGGCCGCGTTCCATTTAAACCATGTCGGAAAACCTGCCCCGCCGCGGCCCCTCAGGCCGGATTTCTTGATTATTTCAATAACTTCTTCGGGCGAAAGCTGGGAAATGCATTTCTTTATGGCTTCGTAGCCTCCGGCCTCCAGATAGTCGTCTATTTTTTCAGGGTTGATGATTCCGCAATTCCTAAGCACTATGCGCTTTTGGTTGCCAAGTATATTGAGGTCGTTCTGCGTAATTTCGCAGGTGTTTACTTCCTGATTGTCCCTTATTTTCTTCAGTATGAGGTCGTCCACCATTTCGGGAGTCACTTTTACATATGTAGTTTTCTCCCCCAAGTCGTCGTAGATATCCACAATTGGCTCAAGATAACACATTCCGCAGCATCCAGTGATTTCAACATCGGCTTTAAGACTGTTGGCCGAAAGTACTTCACTTATTTTATCGTGGACTTTACCGGCTCCTGCCGCAAGGCCGCAACTGCCTTCTCCTATTACTATCTTCATCTACTGCACCTCCCCTTCAAGCAGAGCTTCTTTTTTCAACTTGTCGAGAATGTTCTCGGCCTTTTTGGGCGTCAGCTTTGCATAAGTTTCGCCGTTTATCATCATTACCGGCGAGAGGCTGCAACATCCCAGGCAGGCTACGTTGTTTAAAGTGAACAGATTGTCTTCTGTAGTCTCGCCGTCATTTATGCCGAGCTTCTGGCATATGGCCGACTCAATTCTTTCGGATCCGTTTACGTGGCAGGCCGTACCCTGGCAAAGCATAATCAGGTATTTGCCCACCGGCTCAAGCCTGAACTGGGTGTAGAAGGTAACCACTCCGTAAATCTTTGCAGGCTTTACCTTGGTTTTTTCCGCAATGTAGACAATGACTTCTTCCGACAGGTAGCCGTAAATTTCCTGGGCTTTCTGAAGTATGGTAATCAGGCTTCCCTTCACGTGCGCGTATTTCTCCAGAACCGGATCGATTCTTGAAAAATCAAACTCGCTTTTTTTCATATCATGTCCCCCTTATAGTAATTTATTAAAAAAAATAGCAACAGCACAATTGCTCCGCCATTGCTTCTCTGTCAGTTTGGTTGCGAACGAATCATATTTATGATTCCTCCAGAGGTCTGTCCGGAACCGGTTCTTTTGCCTGAGAATTTCATCAATGCCGGCAAACATTGACTTGTCCCTTCGGCGGCCGCCTGGGCGCTCTCCCGAGTCCTTCATCCAGTTGTCGAATGCATGTCTGGCTTGGCATCCGACCATATGAATGATAATTATAGCAATGCGTATGATTGATAATTATCGCAATAGTTATGCCAAAAACACGATATGGTGAAAGTATTAACACAAGCCCGTGTATTCAACAGTATTTTTGTTGCATGGTACGAATAATTTTCTACATAAAACTTTCGTTGTGGGAAATATTTTTCTTTGCAATGCAATATATTTCCCACAAAAATGTATCATGATTACCAAAAGTACTTGTACCAATAACATTATATCCTATTTAATAGCCGTTTGATAATAAAAAAAACAAAAATTCTGTTAAAGAACATAAAAATCATTTTTTCTTTTCAATGATTATATCATTCAAGATGAATCTGTCGTGTATATGAGATAGAACTTCTTTTCCGGAAGCCTTGTCAATTATGCAGGAGATTTTTATGTCGGATGTGCTTATCATCTGAATGTTGACGCCGAGTTCGAAAAGGGACTCGAAAAGATTAGAGGCGGCGTCGACACTGTTGGCTATACCGGTTCCAACTATCGAAAGCTTGCATACGGCATCATCGAAAGAGACTTCCCTTGCGTCAATTTCGACGGCTACCCTGCGGATTATGGATAGAGCTTTGTCCAAGCGGTCCCTCTTTACAGTGAAGGAAACATCGTTCACATTGTCTCTGCTTATGTTTTGAATTATCATGTCTATGGGAATGCTTTCTCCGGCCAGCTCGGAGAATAGCCTGAAAGCTATTCCGGGTCGGTCGGGAACTTCCATTATTGAAATTTTCGCTATGTCCTCGTCCAGCGACACACCTCTTACAACAACTTTTTCCACTTGCTCCACCTCCACAATTCTTGTTCCGGGTTTGTCCTCGAAGCTTGATTTGACTTCGAGGGGGATATTGAACTTTCTGGCCAGCTCGACTGAGCGGGGATGGAGAACCTGCGCTCCGAGGAAGGCCAGCTCGAGCATTTCGTCGTAGGATATGACATCGAGTTTTTTGGCATTTTTCACTTTTCTCGGATCGCTTGTGTATATGCCGTCGACGTCAGTGTATATTTCGCATTTTTCGGCTTTGAGAGCCGCCGCCAAGGCAACTGCCGTTGTGTCCGAACCGCCTCTGCCGAGTGTCGATATGTCGCGCTTTTCGGTGATTCCCTGAAAACCCGCGACAACGACGATTCGTCCGCTTTCGAGTTCATTTTTTATACGTTTTGTGTCTATGTCGAGAATGCGTGCGTTCTTGTGGTGAAGGTCTGTTATTATGCCAGACTGAGGTCCGGTGAGTGAAACGGCTTCATACCCCTCGGCTTCTATGGCCATAGACAAGAGGGATATTGAAACCATTTCCCCCGTCGAGAGAAGCATGTCCATTTCACGCTCGGACGGCTTGTCGGTTATGGAGTGGGCCATTTCCACAAGGCGGTCTGTGCTGTCGCCCATTGCCGAAACAACAGCAACCACTTGCCCGAATTCTTCTTTTGTCTCGATTATCTTTCTGGCGACACGCCTTATCCGTTCGATGGAACCGACGGATGTGCCCCCGTATTTTTGTACTGTGAGCTTGTTCATTTCGACCTCCGTGTATGCGATAAAAACACAATAGTAATCTGTATAAAGACAATTTCCATTATAAAACAAAAGTTCACCTACTGCAAGAACTTATTTTACAACAAGGCGTATTGTCTTGACAAAGGACGCCAATTGGATTAAGATGGTGGAAAATAGTCGAATTAAGAACTGTGAAGGATGACAGTAGGGCTAGGCGGTTACAGCAAAAGAGAGCAGGCTGGCGGTGAAAAGTCTGCAGAACGCATTTGACCCGAAGTACACGTCCGGAGTTCCGGCACAGCCGCGGGAGCCATCCGTTATAATGGCAGAGGCATGGTTTTCCATGCGAATTAAGGTGGTACCGCGAGCGCTTCGCCCTTACAGGGAGAAGCGCTTTTTATTTTATAAAAAAACATAAAAGGAGAGAAAAGCCATGCGCAACGTATACGATATTCTAAACGAGAGAGGATATATTGAGCAAGCCACCCATGAAGATGAAATAAGGGAGATTCTCGAAAAGGAGCAAGTTACCTTTTATATAGGATTCGATCCAACGGCGGACAGCCTTCATGTTGGTCATTTTATACAGGTCATGGTAATGATGCACATGCAGCAGGCCGGACACAGGCCCATAGCGCTCATAGGCGGGGGGACGGGAATGGTCGGGGATCCTTCCGGCAAGAGCGACATGCGAAAAATAATGACACCCGAAACAATTAGAAGCAATTCAGAATCCTTCAAGGCGCAGTTCTCCAAGTTCATAGATTTTTCGGAGGGAAAGGCCCTAATGCTTAACAATGCCGAGTGGCTCATGCCTCTCAACTACATCGATTTCCTAAGGGAGATAGGACGCCACTTTTCGGTAAACAGAATGCTTACCGCCGAATGCTTCAAGCAGCGCCTCGAAAAAGGCCTTTCCTTCCTAGAGTTCAATTACATGATAATGCAGGGCTACGACTTCCTCGAGCTTTACAGGAGGCACGGCTGCAAACTGCAACTTGGCGGAAACGACCAGTGGTCAAACATCATAGCCGGTGCTGATCTTATAAGAAGGGTTGAAGCTCAGCCTGCCTACGGTCTCACCTTTAGCCTTCTTACAACCAGCGAAGGCAAAAAAATGGGCAAAACAGAGAAGGGCGCGCTTTGGCTGGACAGGACCAAAACCCCTCCATACGAGTTCTACCAATACTGGAGAAATGTAGCCGACCCGGATGTGGAGAAGTGCCTGGCCCTGCTTACATTCCTTCCCATGGACGAAGTCAGGAGGCTTGGAAGCCTCGAGGGACAAGAAATAAACAAGGCCAAGGAAGTGCTCGCTTTCGAGGTGACAAAACTGATCCATTCCGAAAAGGATGCCGTCGATGCAAGGGACGCAGCGAGAGCGCTATTTGAGGGCGGAGGTACAAAGGACAACATTCCGACAGTATCGATTCCATCCAAAATGCTTGAAGAAGGAGTAGACATAATTACCCTTCTTAAGGAAACAGGGCTAATCAAGTCAAACGGCGAAGGGCGTAGGCTGATCGGCCAAAATGGAATTTATGTCCATGACGAGGTTGTTCCCGCGTTCGACCATCTTGTTACAAAAAATGACCTGAAAGACGGAGCCCTGCTTATAAGAAAAGGCAAAAAGACATACAGGAATGTCATCGTGGAATAGATTGCAATAGCAGAAACAGAGTAGATCTTTGAACCACAGCAGATTAAAAAAAGAACCGGTAAGGGACATGTCTTTCAGTGTCCATTATTGGTTCTTTTGTTCTGCGTTTGATTATTTTGCCTGAGCGTTCAACGATGCGAAACGGTTGTTTTGTTCGCTCGACAACTTGTCCACAAGCATTTTGTGGCACATTTTTCCCAATTCGGTCTTGTCTTTTAATTCGGGCGTCCTAAGCTCAGTCCACCTTATCTTGTTTTTCTGGGCGTAAAGGTCCATGTCCACAATTCGTTTTCCGTTTTCAAGATACTCTAGGCCGGTGAGCATTTTCTTTATTTCCACGGGAGGCAGAAAGGTGAAAAGGCGAACCCTGTAGATTCCCACGGATTGAAAAACCGATGCCGTATCCCTCCCCCATGACTCTCCCAGTATAAGACCTGCCTCAAGCGCTTCTACTATAAAAAGGAGTCTCCTGTAGTGTAGCTCGAAATTCCCATAGCTGTCGTATATTTTTATATCGAGTTCGTTCCAGTCCCTGTTGTGAAGGCAAAGGTTCAGGTATTCAAGCGAATGTATTCCCATATGACCGAGTATTGAAGGCGAGGACGACTCGGTGAAAAGCGATACAGGATGCATGTCGGAAATGGAAATGGACTTTTGCAGACTCTTTTCGGTGAAGGCAATCAGAGTGCCGGCGCCCTTTTCATCCAGCAGAGTTTCGAAAGAGCCTCTTTCGGCCCCGAAATGCGATTCTATGCGGTTTATGGCTCTGCAGACATCGCCCATGAGCCTCAACAGTATTACCTTTGGAGACAGGCGGACGGATCTGAAGACACCTTCGTTTTCGAGGTTGAGAAGAAAGCACAAAAATGAAGCGGCGTCGCTGCCAACGGAATAGATTCTGTCCATTTCCTTTGAGCTGTTGTTTGTTTTTATCATGCGGGTAAGCATTACGATTATGCGTGTACCGTCTGAAGTGTCGAAAGCTGTCTTGAAGTCGGAATTGGCGTAATCGAAAGCGCGGAGCACTTCCTTTTCAAACCGCACCGGATCGTCTGTTTCAACAATCATGCTTTGGCATCCCTGCCTGACTAAAGATATCATAGGGCTTCAATCCTTCCCAAAATTCAAGTTCCCATTCTGACTTTTCCTTGCCTGGAATCATCCACTCCGTTTGGATATTGCAATTCAACCACTTCCCCCGAACCAAGAAAAATGACGTGGATTGCGCATATGCCGTTAAGATGACGCGTTAATCCGTCGAAACGGCTCTTCCCGCTCAAATCGTGCCCGTACAGGTGATAGGCTGCGCAATCGTCGAAATCTGTGCTGTCGTAATGGCTGATGTTGAACTTAAGGTTTTCTATGACTGCGCTTTCCGCATCGAAAATTTTCGACCGGGATGAAAGTTTCCTCAGTATTTCGGGACTGTCGTGGTTTCCAAGCGCAATAAGTATTTCGTCTGCGTCGGAGGACTCTAGAATATCAACAAGCCTTTTCGCTTTTTTTTCGTACAGAAAGACCCTCAGGGGATATATGCCCAGCTTTATTTCGTCTGCAACATCTCCCGTGTGGACAATATATTCCGGGGCGATTTCCTTTATGAGAATTTCGAGACTCCTATAAAAAGTCGATGGGGTGTCGGAAACATGGAGAAGAATTTTTTCCTCCCTTTCGACTATGGATTTTGGAATATTGACTCGTCCAATGAAATTGTGCAAAAGTCTTTTAAAGTATGCCATGTCATCAACTCGATTCATTGTGCCTTAAGAAAATTTTCGGGTGCCGTATGCGGTTATAGAGAGAACTGCTATTATGAGGCCAAGATAAAGCATCAAGGGAAAGTCCCCTCCGCTTTCGTGTATCGGCGCGAAAAAAAGGGCGGTTGAAACAAGCCCGGAAAGCATGAATCTTATTCCGGTCCATCTGGAAAGAGCGTCCTTGTCTGTGCATGTCTTGGGGTTGTACATCCTAAGTATTTCGACCATCTTGAATTTCCATATCAAAAATCCCATCGCGGCGAGGAAAACCCCGGTAAATAGAAACACATTCTGCATTTTCAGCACCTCCACCACCATTAAAACATATTGCGCACAAAAAGAATATCGAAATTTTCCTTCTTTATATATAGATACCATCCTTAATTCGTTAAAACCAATTTAAATATGAATAAAAGCAGGCAATTGATTTGACCTATGGTGTAAAATCATATATATCGGGAAAGAATAAAAGAAGGGAAGGACTCGAACATGGCTAAAATAATGATAATAACCGCCTCGACCGGGGGAGGACACAACCAGGTAGCAATGACACTCGAAGCGGGTTTCAAAGAGTGCGGACATGAAGCCGAACTGGTTGATTTCATAAAAGAAGAAAACAAAATGCTTGAAATGTTGGTGGAGGAAGGCTACGAAATACTAGCCGGACGATTCCCCAAACTTTACGGCGAGCTGTATAAAATAACAAACAGGGAATTCCTTGAAGGACCTTTTACAAAACTCTTCATAAGAGCGGAAAAAAGGCGAACATGGGAAATAATTCGCGAAAAAAAACCGGACATTATAATCGGAACCCATCCCTTTGTCGTGAAACTGATCGGGACGCTGAAAAAAAACAAAAGGATAGAAACGCCCTTCATATCCATAGTGACCGACTTTGAGGCCCATCAGACCTATGTGAATTCAAACGTGGACGCATATGTAACTGGAAGCAGGCATACAAGGGCCGGCCTCATAAAGAAGGGGATCGAATCCGAAAAGATATATCCTTTGGGCATCCCCATCAAGTCCGAATTCCTCAACACGGCAGCTGATACGCCCTTTCACGCCGGAAAGTTCAGGATTTTGCTAATGGGGGGCAGCATGGGCCTAAGGGGAATAAAGAAAGTGCTTTCGCGCCTGACGGCAATGGATGAGGATCTGTTCATCAATGTTGTATGCGGAAACAACAGGGAGTTGAAAAACAGATTGAGGGAAAAGCATTCCGATTCAATTGCCGCCGGAAAACTCAATGTCATGGGCTTCGTGGGCAACATATCCGAGCTTATGGACGACGCCGACGTCATAATAACCAAGCCTGGGGGCCTTACCGTTTCCGAATCCATAGCCAAGAAACTGCCCATGATAATACCTTTTTTCATACCGGGGCAGGAGGAGGAGAACGCCGACTTTCTGGCCCTCCGGGAAGCTGCTGTAAAGATCGAAAAGGAAGAGGACCTCGAATCCATAATAAAATCAATGATAAAGGATCCTGGAATGCTTGAAGGCATGCGCGCAAACATGGAAAGGATAAACACGGGGGATTCGATAGAGGGAGTGATAGACCTAGCCGAAGACCTTTTAGAAAGAGAAGCTAAAAAAGCCAAGCTGAGGGAGCTTCTCGAAAAGGAGATAGGCTTGCTTGGAATATACAATGCGTGGACGGCTGTCCATGTTGAAAACGGGACATCTGTAATGTGCCGCAGGCTTTTTGAAGTTTACGGAACTGAATTTGACGCCGGGACAGTAGAAAAGGTTTTCATAGAAGACTTCTACGACGATGACGCTTTCAGGAAGGATGCCGGCAAAAAGTGCACACTCCTTTGAGAACCCTTATGAAAAATAGCGCGGACGACAGAGAACCGGGCTTGTTAATCATAAGGGGATTGGAAACGCACATGAAAGGGTAAATAAAAACGTGGGAAACATTGAATCAAAAAACAAGGGAGGAATTCTAATGATACGCGATCTTGTACTCAAGAACAGGACTTGCCGCCGTTTCGACGAAAAGGTCGAAATAGGCAGAAACGAGCTTTATGAAATGGTCGACCTGGCGCGCCTTTCATCTTCTGCGGCAAACCTTCAACCGATGAAATACATCATAGTGACAGAAAAAGAAGGCCGGAGGAAGCTTTTTCCCAATTTGAAATGGGCGGGATATCTTTCGGACTGGGACGGACCCGAAGAAGGCGAGAGGCCTACGGCATATATAATTATGCTTCTCGACCTGGCAATTAGCAAGAACCCCTGGTGGGACCACGGCATATCGGCACAAAGCATACTTCTGGGAGCGGTTGAAAAAGGATACGGAGGATGCATGTTCGGGGCCTTCGACAAGAAGGGGATAAAAAAGGAATTTGAAATCGGGGACGGATACGAAATAATGATGGTAATTGCACTCGGCAAACCCGTAGAAGAGGTAGTGCTGGAGGATATAAAGGACGCAAGCATAAAATACTACCGAGACAAGAACAATGTGCACCATGTTCCCAAAAGGAAGCTTGAGGACATGATTCTGAAAAACTAAAAGCAGATATCAGATGTCAGTTGTCAGTAAAAGATGGAAGAACAGATGTCAGATATCAGTTGTCAGTAAGTGCAAAAGCAAAAGATAAAAACAAAAACAACGGTAGAAAGTTGGTCAGTTGGTCAGTTGGAAAGAAAAAACGAAAAAACGAAAGAAAAGGAAATAATACGAAGATAAGAACAGCTTGCAGTTTCGGCATGTGATTCTGTGCGATGACATCGAGCGATCCATTGCTTTTTAAGGATTTGGATGAGATGAAATCGTAAAGAAATTCGCTTTGTTTGAGCGAAGCGAGTTTGCGAATTTTAGATCTTATCGAAAGACAAATCCTGATAAAATGCATGAGCAGGTCGCGGAGAAGAATCAGAATTATTGCCGAAAAAAACAATAACAGCTTGCAGCGGGACTGGCAAAAAGAAAGCGGAGGCGGCGCGAAATTATAAATTTCAGCGATGCTCCCGCTTTTGTATTTGCCGATTGAATGTATTTTCAAAAGGGAATGGCGGGATTTGCAAAGAAAGTGGCCATACATTGCGGGATTTTCGGCATTAAGCTTCAGCGGGCGGCCGTGGTAATGATATAATATGAAGGCGTCGAATGCGGCAAGGGATTCCATTCAATTTAAACAAACGGAAAAGGACGTGGCTCCAATAATGAAAATATCGTCGTTCATGCATTTTGCGAAATTCAGCATAAAAACAATTCTCTTCAGGCAGAAAAAACCGATCCTCGGAACGGTGATACTCACAGACAAATGCAATCTGAAATGCAAGCATTGTTCCGTCAACAATATAGAATCCGTTATCCATCCATACGGGCAAGTGAAATCCGAAATGGAAAAGCTCTACAGCCTAGGGGTCAGGATACTCTTTTTTTGCGGAGGAGAGACCTTCATGTGGCAGGACGGGGACAGGACTTTGAAGGATTTGGTTTCGGAAGCCAAGGAAATGGGCTTTTTAATTGTAAACACAGTCACAAACGGCACATTCCAACTGGACCTGCCGCAAGCCGACCTCATTCTTCTGAGCCTTGACGGAGACAGGGAAAAGCACAACGAGATTCGAGGCGATACATACGACACCATAATGGACAACATAGAAAATTCAAGTTCAGGCAACATATGCCTTTACATGGCCATAAACCAAATAAACAAAGACACTGTCGAAGACGTTTGCCGAGTGGCAATGTCCAGGAAAAACGTAAGGGCGGTGTCATTCAATTTCCACACTCCCTACCCGGACACAGAGGCCTTGGCTCTTTCGAGGGAAGAGAAAAAAAGCTGCTGCAATACGATTTCAAAAATGATGGATGGGGGAGCGCCCGTATTCAACCTGAGAAGCGCTTTTCCCTATATTATCGACAACAGCTTCGAGACTCCCTGCCATCAGTGCATAGTGATCGAAAACGGAAAGATCAGCACATGCGGAAGATGCATAGACGTTCCCGGCCTCTGCGGTCAATGCGGATATTTTTTTGTTGCGGAATACACGCTTCTCTTCGGAGGAAATTTTAAAATAATTTTTGAGATGCTTAAAACATATTTGAAGTACATATAGGGGGAAAATATGAGTGTTTTGACAACGGCGACAAGAATGTGGCTCACAAGATCACTGAAGCCTTTTGTGTTTAAGAACGAATACGACAATACTCTTCCATATCTTGATGCGGAAAGGCTAGGGCTTTACATACATATTCCCTTTTGCGAAAGCATATGCCCCTTCTGTCCGTATTGCAAAGAAAAATACGAGAAAGAGCGCTGTGAAGATTATGTTGACCATCTGATAAGAGAAATACACCTTGTGGGAAGTCAAAACGATGGAAAAAAGGTTGCAAGCAGCCTGTATTTTGGGGGAGGGACGCCTGCCCTCGCCATAGACAGGCTTTGCGACATAGTCGATGCCGTAAACGAGCATTTTATAATAAGGGAAGGGATAGGGCTGGAACTGCATCCTGACAACGTGACGAGGGAAAATCTCTCGAAACTGAAAGAAGCCGGTGTTACCAAAATAAGCATAGGAATACAGTCCTTCCAGTCGGGCCTGCTCAAAACACTGGGAAGAGGCGAAGCTGACTTCGAAAGGGTTTTCAAAGCTCTTGGGGAGACCGAATTTGAAACGGTCTCCATGGACTTTATTTTCGCATTGCCGGGACAGACCATTTTAGACCTTAAGTCGGATATTGAAACAGCCTTTTCAAACGGTGCCAACCATGTTGCAATCTATCCCTTCATTGATTTCACTTTTACCCAAAGCGAAATTGCCCCTATGGGCGAGAGAGAAAAAAGAAAATTGCTCGACCAAATAACCGTGTACTGCCAAAGCAAGGGATACA